>NZ_JAMCCO010000001.1:600000-900000 GCF_023371205.1 Parvivirga hydrogeniphila | reverse complement strand
CCACGCCCGCCTCGTCGAGCGCCGACAGCGCAGCCGAAAGCTGCGGCCTGCCACCGTCGACGATGAGGAGGTCTGGAAGCGTCGCGAAGCGCTCGTCCCCGCTGCGAGCGCGCCGGAAGCGCCGCAGGAGCACCTCGCGCATCATCGCCACGTCGTTCGCCTCGCCCGTCGCGAGCCGCACGCGAAACCGCCGGTAGGCGGCCTTGTCGGGCCGTCCTCCCGAGAACACGACCATCGAGCCCACCGAGTCGGCGCCGTGCAGCGTCGAGATGTCGTAGCACTCGATGCGGAGCGGCGGGGCGGGCAACGCAAGTGCGCTTTCCAGCTCGAGCAGCGCGCGGTTGGTGCGCTCCTCGTCGTAGCGCGTCCGGTGCTTGTACCGGGCGAGCGCGAACCGGGCATTCTCGGACGCGAGGCCGAGAAGGTCGCGCTTGAGCCCCCGCTGCGGCACGATCACGCGAACGCGGCTTCCCCGCACGGACGACAGCCACTCGCTCACGGTCTCGCCGCTTGCAGGCGCCTGCGGCACGAGCACCTCTCTTGGCACATGCGGCGCGTCAGCGTAGTAGCGCTCGAGGACGCCTTCGACGAGCTCGCCGAACGGCACGTCCAGGCCGCCTTCCACGACGAACTCATTGCCAGCAAGCACACGCCCCTCGCGTACAAGCAGCACGTGCACCCCCGAGATCGTCTCAGCGCGCTCGATGCCGAACACGTCGAGGTGAAGCGGCCTTTCGGAGACGACCTTCTGCCGCTCGAGCACCCGATGCACCGCCTCGAGCGAGTTCCTGAGCCTGGCGGCCCGCTCGTACTCGAGATTCGCTGCCGCCTCGCGCATGGCTTCTTCGAGCTCGCGCACGACGTCCGCGCGCTTGCCTTCGAGGAACGCGGCCACCGCCCGCACCCGCTGCGCGTACTCCTCGCGCGAGATCGCGCCCACGCACACGCCCGGCCCCTTCCCCACGTGGTAGTCGAAGCACGCCGTACCCACGGGATCGCCGCCGTGTGCGATCACCCGCTTCCACTGCGTGCAGGTTGCGCGGCATATCGGGTAGATGCGCCGCGCCACCTCGATCGTCTCCCGCGCGGCCCGCGCGTCGGTGTACGGCCCGAAGTACCGCGTGCCTTCCCGGTGCCGCTCGCGCGTGTACTTGATGGCCGGGAACGGGTCGTCCATCGTGAGCGCGATGAACGGGAACGACTTGTCGTCGCGGTAGCGGACGTTGAACGGCGGGTCGAACTGCTTGATGAGCGAGTTCTCGAGGATGAGGCTCTCGACCTCGTTCTCTGTCACGACGAACGAGTAGTCCGCCGCCTGCTCCATCAGGAGCGGCACGCGCTCGCGCTCGTCATGCCCGCTTACGTACTGCCGCATACGCTTCTTGAGCGACTTGGCCTTGCCGACGTAGAGCACCGCGCCATCGGCCGCCTTCCAGAGGTACACGCCGGGCGCGTCCGGCACGTCGGCAAGCTTCCGCTTGTCCTCCGGCAGCGGCATCTCAGACCTCCTCCGGCCTCACTGTCGCGCCCTTGCCGGCGAGCACCGGCGCGAGGAACCGTCCCGTGTGCGACGCGGGATGCGCAGCGATGTCCTCCGGCGTACCTACGCACACCACCTCACCGCCCCGATCGCCGCCTTCAGGACCGAGGTCGATGACCCAGTCGGCCGACTTGATGACGTCGAGGTTGTGCTCGATCACAAGCACGGTGTTCCCAGCGTCTACCAACCGGTGCAGCACCTGCAAGAGCTGCCGCACGTCGTCGAAGTGCAGGCCGGTCGTCGGCTCGTCCAGGATGTAGAACGTGCGCCCGGTGCTCCGCCGCTGCAGCTCGCTCGCGAGCTTCACCCGCTGCGCCTCGCCGCCGGAAAGCGTCGTCGCCGGCTGGCCCAGCCGCACGTAACCGAGCCCCACGTCGTGCAGGGTCTGCAGTTTCCGGCGCAGCGGCGGTATGTTCTCGAAGAACGCGAGCGCCTCTTCCACCGACATCTCGAGGATGTCCGAGACGGTCTTGCCGCGGTAGGTGACCTGCAACGTCTCGCGGTTGTAGCGCTTGCCCTTGCAGACCTCGCACCGCACGTACACGTCCGGCAGGAAGTGCATCTCGATCTTGATCTGCCCATCGCCCTTGCACGCCTCGCACCGGCCGCCGCGCACGTTGAACGAGAATCTCCCCGGAGCGTAGCCGCGCGCCCGGGCCTCCGGCGTCGAAGCGAGCAGCGCCCGAACGTCGTCCCACAGCCCAGTGTAGGTCGCCGGGTTGGAGCGGGGCGTTCGGCCGATCGGAGACTGGTCGATGACGATGACCTTGTCGATGGCCTCGACGCCCTCGATGCGGTCGTGCTTCCCGGCGCGCCGCCGCGCGCGATGCACCGCGTTCGAGAGGGCAGGCGCGAGCGTGTCGGCCACGAGCGAGCTCTTGCCCGAGCCGCTCACCCCCGTGACGACCACGAAGTTGCCCAGAGGGATGTCGACGTCGATACCGCGCAGGTTGTGCTCACGCGCGCCCACGACGCGCAGATGCCCACGCTCCGCCGCCCGCCGCCGCTCAGGAACGGGAATGGATGCGCGGCCGGAGAGGTAGGCGCCCGTGAGCGATTCAGGGCATGCCATGATGTCCTCGGGCGTCCCTTGGCAGACGATCTCTCCGCCATGCTCACCGGCACCTGGCCCCATGTCGATGACGTGGTCGGCCGCGCGGATGGTCTCCTCGTCGTGCTCCACCACGATGACCGTGTTGCCGAGGTCGCGCAGCCGCTCCATCGTCGCGATGAGCCGCGCGTTGTCGCGCTGGTGCAGCCCGATCGAGGGCTCGTCCAGGATGTAGAGCACGCCCATCAGCCCGGAGCCGATCTGCGTCGCAAGACGGATGCGCTGCGCCTCCCCGCCGGAAAGCGTCCCGGTGGCGCGATCGAGCGTGAGGTAATCGAGGCCGACGTCCACCAAGAACCGCAGGCGCTCGACGATCTCCTTCACCACGCGCGCTGCGATCTGCTGCTCGCGATCCGTGAGCTCGAGCGCCTCGAAGAACGCGAGCGAGGACTTCGCCGAGAGCTGCGTCACCTCGTGGATGTTGCGGCCGCCGACGGTCACCGCGAGGATCTCCGGTTTCAGACGCGCGCCGCCGCACGCGGGGCACGGGACGAGCGCCATGTACTCCTCGAGCTTCTCTTTGACCTGCTCGGACTCCGACTCCTGGTAGCGCCGCATCACGGCGTTCAGCGCTCCCTCGTAGCGCGTGTACCAGAAGGTCTCGCGGCCGTCGCGGGTGACGTAGTCGAGGCGAATCCGCTCGTCGCCGAGCCCGTGAAGGAGCTTCTCCCGCACCGTCTCGGGCAGGTCCTTCCACGGGGTGTCGACGTCAGCGCCGAGGTGCCGCGCTACCGCCTCGAGGAGCTGGGGGTAGTAGTTGAGGTTGCCTGAGAACGGCTTGATGGCTCCTTCGGCGACGGTGAGCGTCGGGTCCGGCACCACGAGGTCGGGATCGACCTCCATCCGGCTGCCCAGCCCCGAGCACACCGGGCACGCGCCGTACGGGGCGTTGAACGAGAAGTCGCGCGGCTGCAGCTCGTCCATCGAGAAGCCGTGCTCCGGGCACGCGAGCGCCTGCGAATACGCGACCTCCTCGCCATCGACGACGGCCACGATCACGGTGCCGCCCGAGAGCTTGAGCGCCATCTCCACGCTCTCAGCGAGACGAGACGCGACACCGTCTTTGATGATGATGCGGTCGACCACCACCTCGATGGTGTGCTTCACCTTCTTGTCGAGCTCGATCTCCTCGTCGAGCGAGCGCGCTTCACCGTCCACGCGCACGCGCGTGAACCCTTCCGCGCGCAGCTCCTGCAGCAGCCGCTGATGTTCGCCTTTCCTTCCCTTCACCACCGGCGCGAGGACCTGCAGGCGCGTGCCTACCGGCATCGCGAGGATCGCGTCGACGATCTCGTCAGACGTCTGACGCTCGATCAGACGGCCGCACACCGGGCAGTGCGGGACGCCGATCCGGGCGAACAGCAGACGCAGGTAGTCGTAGATCTCCGTGACCGTGCCCACCGTCGAACGAGGGTTGCGGCTCGTGGTCTTCTGGTCGATCGAAACCGCAGGGGACAGCCCTTCGATGTGGTCGACGTCGGGCTTGTCCATCTGGCCAAGGAACTGGCGAGCGTACGCCGAGAGCGACTCGACGTAGCGGCGCTGACCTTCGGCGTAGATCGTGTCGAACGCGAGCGAGGACTTCCCGGACCCAGAGAGGCCGGTGATGACCACGAGCTTGTCGCGCGGTATGTCGAGGTCGAAGCCCTTGAGGTTGTGCTCACGGGCCCCGCGGATGGAGATGCGGTCGAGGGGCACAGCAGACGTCCTTTCAACGCGTCGCACTGCGGGCGAACTTCCATTCTACGCCCTGGCGCAAGAGACGGCCGGAATGCTGGTGTTCTTCATGAACCTCGGCTTCGGACTGGTGGAGTCGGGGTTCTGCCGGGCGAAGAACACGGTGAGCATCATCTCGAAGAACTTCATCGTGTTCGCGGTCTCGACAATCGCGTTCTTCGTGGTCGGTTGGGGCCTGATGTTCGGTGACGGGAACGGGATCCTGGGCCTCAAAGGACTGCTGTTCTTGGGAGGCCGAGACGACAGCCCGGCCGTGGGCGACGCGTATCAGGGCGTGTACTCGGCCTTGAGATGGACGGGTGTCCCGCTGCTTGCGAAGTTCTTCTTCCATGGCGTGAGACCACCGACCACAGGAGAGGAGCTGCGATGAAGGGGCATACCGAGATCTTCCGCGGCGCGGAGTACACCGTGGAGTTCGTCCCAAAGGTCAAGATCGAGATCGTCGTGGACGACGAGCTGGCCGAGAGGTCCGAGGATGCCATCGCCAAGGCCGCCCGCAGCGGCAGCATCGGCGACGGCAAGGTCTTCAACTACGACTGCGAGGCCGGATCGCGCTGAGCATCCGCTTTGCTCAGGCGCCGGCGATGAGGTCCTTCACGACTTTCGGGTCCTGGAGGGTGGAGATGTCGCCGAGCGCTTCGAGATCGGCCTCACCGGCGGCGATCTTGCGCAGGATCCGCCGCATGATCTTTCCGCTGCGCGTCTTGGGCAGGTCGTTCGCGAACTGGATGCGGTCGGGCTGCGCGATCGGGCCGATCACCTTGCGCACGTGGCCCTTGAGGATCGTCGCAAGATCGTCGCTTGGCACCTGCCCATCGCGCAGCACGACGTAGGCATGGATGCCCTCTCCTTTGACCGGATGCGGATAACCGACGACCGCCGCTTCGCTCACCGCTTCGTGGCTCACGAGCGCGCTTTCGATCTCTGCGGTGCCAAGCCTGTGGCCGCTCACGTTGATGACGTCGTCGACACGGCCGAGCAGCCAGTAGTCGCCGTCGGCATCGACGCGCGCGCCGTCGCCGGTGAAGTACCGCCCCGGGAAGCGCTCGAAGTACGTCTCCTTGAGCCGCTTGTTCTCGACGTCGCCCCATGTGCCGCGCAGCATGCCCGGCCAGGGACGGTCCACCACGAGGTAGCCGCCCTCCCCCGCATCGGCGCGGCTGCCGTCTTCCCGCACGACCTCGGCCTCGATGCCGAAGAACGGCCACGACGCCGAACCTGGCTTGAGCGGCGTCGCGCCAGGTAAGGGTGTGATGATGATGCCGCCCGTCTCCGTCTGCCAGTAGGTGTCCACGATGGGCACCTCGCCCCGCCCGATGGTGTCGTGGTACCACTCCCACACCTCGGGGTTGATGGGCTCTCCCACGGTGCCCAAGAGCCGCAGGCTCGACAGGTCGTACCGCTGCGGCCACCCCGCGCCGTGGCGCATGAGCGCGCGGATGGCGGTGGGTGCTGTATAGAAGATGTTCACGCGGTACTTCTCCACCACCGCCCAGAACCTGCCGGGGTCGGGATACGTCGGCACGCCCTCGAACATGAGCGTCGTCGCACCAGCCGCAAGCGGCCCGTACACGATGTAGGAATGCCCAGTCACCCAGCCGATGTCTGCGGTGCACCAGTACACGTCCTCATCGCGGTAGTCGAACACGCTCTTGAAGGTCATGAGCGCGTACAGCAGGTATCCAGCGGTCGTGTGCAGCACGCCTTTCGGCTTGCCGGTGGAGCCGGAAGTGTACAGGATGAACAGCGGGTCTTCCGCGCCCATCGGCTCGGCGGGGCACGGCTTGCGGACCTCAGGCACGTTGATCTCCTGGTGCCACCAGGTGTCCCGCCCAGGCTCCATGTCGACGTCGCCGGCTCCGCGCTTGACGACGATGCACGCCTCGACGCTCGGGCACTCGAACAGCGCCTCGTCCGCCGCGGCCTTCAGCGCCACCTTGCGACCGCCCCGCACGCCCTCGTCAGCAGTGATCAGCAGCTTCGCCGAGCAGTCCTGGATGCGCTCCCGAAGCGCGCTCGCAGAGAACCCGCCGAACACCACCGAGTGGATGGCGCCGATGCGCGCGCACGCAAGCATCGCTATCGGCAACTCGGGCACCATGGGCAGGTAGATCGCCACGCGGTCGCCGCGGCCGATCCCCTTCTTCTTGAGCACGTTCGCGAACCGCGACACCTCGTAGAGCAGCTGCTGGTAGGTGAACGTCCGCGACGACCCGTCGTCGCCTTCCCAGATGAGCGCCGCCTTGTTGCGCCGCCAGGTGCCGAGGTGCCGGTCGAGGCAGTTCGCGCTCACATTCAAGACGCCGTCTGCGAACCACCGGTAGTCCAGCGCCTCGAACCCGCCCTCGAGCACGCGCGTGAACGGCCGCATCCATTCCAGGTGCTCGCGCGCTGCATCGCCCCAGAAGCCCTCCGGGTCGTCGAGCGAGCGGCGGTACAGCTCCTCGTACCGCTCGCGGCCTCCGATGAGCGCGCGCTCAGCGAACTCGGACGGCGGTTCGAAGACGCGACCGGAACCGGTGAGCGCCTCGATGGTGTGTTCAGCGTCATGCTCGGCCATGAACCCTCCGTTCGTCGGGTTTGTCGTAGTGTTTTCCCGATAGGGCTACAATCGTGCACGCTCCCGTGGCACGATGTGAGAGCCGCCTGTGTCGGAGCGAAGCTGGGAGGTCGCGGAACGCCGTGCTCGCGCTCAAGCACGAGAACCTCTGCAACAGGCTGCGCAACTTGGGCAGCGCGCTTGTCGCCTACTCCGGAGGCGTGGACTCCACGCTGGTCGCGTTCGTCGCGCACGCGGTGCTCGGCGACCGGGCGCTCGCCGTTCTTGCCACCTCCGACGTGCACACCGCGTCCGAGATCGCGGCCGCACGCGAGACGGCGCGCGCGCTGGGGTTCCGCCTCCTCGAGGTCGACACCTACGAGATGTCCGACCCGCGGTTCATCGAGAACACCCCCGACCGCTGCTACTACTGCAAGTCCGAGATGTTCGGGCTCCTTCGGCACGTGGCTGACGCGCACGACATCGCGTGGGTGCTCGACGGCACGAACGCCGACGACGTCTCGGACAACCGCCCCGGACGGCGCGCGGCAGAAGAGTACGGTGTCATCAGCCCGCTTCTGGAGGTCGGTCTGCACAAAGACGAGGTGCGTGAGCTCTCGCGCATGCTTGACCTGCCGACCTGGGACAAGCCCTCCATGGCGTGCCTCGCCACGCGGTTCCCGTACGGAACGCCCATCACCGAAGACGGTCTTGCTCGCGTCATGCAGGCGGAACATGCCCTGCGCGAGCTCGGGCTGCGGCAGTTCCGCGTGCGTTCGCACGGCGATGTCGCACGCATCGAGGTGGACCCGCCCGAGATGGAGCACGCCTGGCGGCTGCGCTACGAGATCGCTGCGGCGATCAAGCGCGCAGGCTTCGCGTTCGCGACGCAGGACCTCGAAGGCTATCGCCCGGGAGGCGCCTCGCACCTCTCCGACGGCTGCGTGGAGGACGCCGCCTCGACGCTCACGGCCGACGCCTAGGATACGAGGACCCGCAGCGCCGCTCTGACCGCTTCCGGCATGCGTTCGCGCAGCACCGCCGGGTCGGCGAGCGCTTTCGCAAGCACGCGCGTGGTGAACGGCTGAGCGGTGGCGATGATGTCGATCTCCGGGTAGAGCATCCGCGAGCATCCCTCGACCGTCGCGAGCGACTTGATGAGCATGCCGTACCCGCTCGGTATCTCGATCCCGTGACGACCGAGCAGCCGCAAGAAACCGTAGCCGAAGTGCGCGAAGCTGCTCGTCTCGTTGGTGCCTTCACCGGGACGTGCCAGCGCGTCGAGGAGCTCTCCCAGCTCGCGCCGTACCGTCTGGACCTTCTCGGGCGGCACGTGCACGCCGAGCTCGGCCGAATGCGTGAGCGCGCGGTCCGGGTCGCGGTACACGAGGGCGGCCATCACCTGCGTGATGTGGTAGCGCTCCTGAGGCGTGAGGTAGCCGACGATGCCGAAGTCGAGGTACGCGATACGGTTCTCAGGCGTGACGAAGACGTTGGCGGGGTGCAGGTCCGCGTGGTAGCGGCCGTACACGAACACCTGCCGCATGAACGCCTCAGCGCCGTGCACGGCCAGCCCGTAGAAGTCGACCCCTTCGGCGAGCGCGCGGTCCACTTCGGTGAGCCGCCACCCCTCGATGAACTCCATCGTGAGCACGCGCCGCGCGGTGAGAGGCCACACGATCCGCGGCGCCTGCACGACAGGATCGTCGCGGAAGTCGAAGGCGAACCGGTCGGCGAACCTCCCCTCCACGCGCAGATCGAGCTCGCGCTCGACGCTTGCCGCGAACTCGTCGAGCAGCGCAACGGGGTCGATCCGCCTGACGAGCCCGCGGCGCACCACCGCTTCGGCGAGACGCCGCGCGACCGCCACGTCCGCCCGGATGGCCTCGGCCGCTCCCGGCCGGATGACTTTGACCGCCACGCGCGCGCCGGCGGGAAGCTCCCCGCCCCAGACGGGCCGATACGCGCGCTTGAGCCGCGCTCGGTGCACCTGCGCGATCGACGCGGACGCGACCGGCTCGTCCTCGAAGCAGTCCCAGAGCTCATCGGCGTCCCGCCCGAACTCCGAGCGCACCACCTCCCGGATCGCGGCGGCGGGCAGCGCAGGCACCGCGTCTTGCATCGCCTGCATCTGAGCGACGATCTCGTCGGAGAACTCGTCGGGCCTGACCGAGATGAGCTGCCCGAGCTTGATGAATGCCGGCCCCAGCTCCTCGAACGCCTCGCGCCACGCGCGCGCTGAGGCCGCTCGCAACCGGGCGCGCCCCGCGAGGCCGAAGGCGCTGCGCGCCAGGGCACGGGCCTGGTGCCGGAGGACCACCCCCGCGATCTGCCGGGCCCGCGAGCTCACGCTCGCTCCTCGCCCTCCAGGCGCCCGAGCACGGCGTCGAGCTTCGCCTCCAGGCTCTCAAGGCGTCCCCGGAGCGCACCGACCTCGAAGCGGATCTCGTCGATGACTGGATCGCGCTTCGTCTCCGCAGGCTCGCTTTCCCCCCTCGCTCGCGCGATGAGCTCGGCTTTGAGCTTCTCCTTCTCCTCGGCGATCATGGCCGCCAAGCCGTCGACGAAGGCGTCGGGGCCGCCGCCCATCCCCTCGAGCCCGGCCTCTTGACCGCGCCTGATCGCCGCCTTCACGCCTTCGTCGGCGGCTTCATGAGTGAGAAGCCACGCCGCGAAGAACCGCATCACGTCTTCAGTCATCGCCGTCCCTCTCTCACGATGCGCACGCGCGACCACCCCGGCATTCTACGCCGCTAAGACCTTCCCTGCCGTGAGGACGAGTCCTACACTGCGAGGGTACCCTGACGGATGGAGGATCGATGCGCGCAAGCGACGTGCTGATCGTCGCAGCGGGCGGCGCGATCGGCGCGGCGGCCCGATATGCTGTGGGCGGTTGGCTCGCCGACCGGTTCGGCCCCATGTTTCCCTGGCACACCTTCGTCATCAACATCACCGGCGCGTTCTTGCTCGGCATGCTCGTAGCGCTCTCCGTCGAGCGCGGCATCGTGCCGCAGGCGTGGCGTCTCGCGCTCGGCGTCGGAGTGCTCGGCGGTTACACGACCTTCTCGACGCTGTCGTACGAGAGCGTCGCGCTCCTGTCGGACGGTGCGTACGCTCTCGGACTCGCGAACATGTTCGGAAGCGGCATGGCCGGGCTCGTCGCTGCGTGGCTCGGTCTTGCAGCGGGACGCGTCATATAGGAGGCCACGATGCATATCGAAGGCGATGCCAAACGCGTGACGATCTACGTCGGCGAGAGCGACCGCTGGCACGGGCGACCGCTGCACGACGCCATCTTGGAGCTCCTTCGCCGTGAGGGCTGCGCCGGCGCGACCGTCCTGCGCGGCATTGCCGGATTCGGCAGGACGAGCCGCATCCACACCGCCAGTATCCTTCGCCTCTCGCAGGACCTGCCGATGCTCATCGAATGGGTCGACGAACCCCAGCGGGTGGCGAGGGTCCTGCCGATGCTCGACGAGATGATCGAAGGCGGGATGGTCACCATCGAGGACGTGCACGTGCTCCGCTACGTGTCGCGCAAGGAGGTCTCCGCTCAGTGAGCGACCGGCGGAACGCTGAGGCGGGCGCGTCGTTCGCACAGGTCCGCGCCCTCGGGCTCGTCAGCTTGCTCACGGACGCCTCCTCGGAGGCCGTCTACCCCGTCTTGCCGCTCTTCTTGACGAACGTCATCGGAGCGCCGGTGGCCGCCATCGGTCTCATCGAGTCGCTCGCCGAGGCGACGGCGGCGATCGCCAAGGTGTTCTCCGGCCGCCTCTCCGACCGCGTCGGGAAGCGGCGGCCGCTCGTGCTGATCGGCTACTCGTTGTCGAACCTCGTCAAGCCGGCGCTCGCACTCGTGCCATCGTGGCCGTGGGCCCTCGCGCTGCGCGTCACCGACCGGCTCGGCAAAGGCGTCCGCACCGCGCCGCGCGACGCCCTCATCGCCGATTACGCGCCTGAAGCCAAACGCGGCGAGGCGTTCGGGCTGCACCGGGCGATGGACACCATCGGCGCTGCGATCGGCCCGCTCATCGCGTGGGCGATCCTTGCGCTCGAACCCGAGGGGTACCGCACGGTGTTCCTAGTCTCGGCGGTCCCGGGAATGCTCGCCATCCTCGTCGCGCTCACGATGGTGCGCGACCGTGCGCGCCAGCGGGCCGTCGAACCCGACGCTGCGACGGTATCCTTCCACGGCCTCGGGCGGAAGTTCGCGGCCTTCGCCGCGATCTCGATGGTCTTCGCGCTCGGCAACTCGTCTGACGCCATGCTGATCCTGCGCGCACAGGACCTCGGGGCTGCGCCCGCGACGGTGCCGCTCATGTACTTCGTCTTCAACGTCGTCGCTGCGTCGCTGGCACGCCTCTTCGGCCGGCGTTCCGACCGCGTCGGCAGACGTCGCGTGCTCGTCGCCGGGTTCGCTGGCTACGCGCTGGTGTACGCGGGGTTCGCGCTCGCTCGCCACGCGTGGGCGCCGTGGCCGCTGTTTTTCGCGTATGGTGTGCCGTATGCGCTGACCGAGGGGATGGCGCGCGCGTTCGTCGTCGACCTCGTGCCCGACGAGGTGCGAGCGACCGCCATCGGTGCCTACACTTTCCTGCTCGGACTCGCGACGCTGCTGTCGAGCACCGTCGCCGGCATCCTGTGGGACACCGTCTCGCACGCCGCACCGTTCGCGTTCTCCGCGGTCCTCATGGCAGGCTCGGCCGCTGCGCTCGCACGCACGCGAATGTTGCGCGCGCCGGGGGTATGATTGCATGAGAGTGCGATTGTAGGGGGTGTGGGAGATGAACCTTGCCGGAACCAAGGCGGTCGCGGCGATCGCTGCCGTCGCGGTGGGGGGCGCGGTCCTCGGCGGGGCCGTCGTCTACATTGCGACACGCGGCGAACCGCCCGCACAACCACCGCAGCCGCGCACCGAGCAGACTGCGACGCCTGAGGCCACTGCGACGCCATCACTACCAGCCACGTCGTCCGCGAGCGAGGAGCCGACCGCCGCGCCGAGCGAGACGACTGAGACGACGGCCTCAAGCACAAGCCGGCCGAGCGACGTCGTCGACCAGCCGACGCTCGTGGTGGACTGGAGCCGCTCAGGCGGCCGCATCCGCCTGACGCTCGACTACGTGCAGGTCCTCTTCGGCGAGGACGCCAACCGGGAAGCCGCCCGCCGCGGGCTCGAGGTGCCGGTCCCGAACGACTACCTGATCGTCAACGACAACCCGCGCTTGCGCGTGTTCCCGGTACGGCCCGGCATCATGGTCCACGTCCTGTACAACGACGATGGCACGATGTCGTACGAGGGCAGAGACATCTCGCTCGACGCGTGGTACGCGCGGCTCACCGGGTCGCTCGCGGACCAGTACTCCAGCAGCTACTTCCTCGTCACCGTGCGCGACGGCGAGATCACGAAGATCGCGCAGCAGTACACGCCGTGATGCCGCCGCTGTGAGGCCCGGCATCACGCTCGTCGCGCACGAGGGGCTTCACCGACGCCGCTTCTTGACGCCGTGCGCCGAGCCGCGCCGGGCGCCGCGCTTGAGGCGCGCGAGCACCTCGTCCGCGCTCGTCGCCTCGATCTCTGCGCGCAGCTTGACGACCTGGTCTCGCAACCGCGCCGCGGTCTCGAAGTCGAGGGCCTCGGCGGCGGCGTGCATCTCCTCCTCCATCGTGGCCATGATGCGCGCGATCTCCTCGCGTGGAAGCGCAGTCAGGTCGCGCGCCACCTCCACGGACGGCTCGAGCCCTGCCTCGGTCTCGCGCACGTACTGAGCGATATCGTGGATGGCCTTGCGGATCGTCTGCGGCTCGATGCCGTGCTCGGCGTTGTAGGCCAGCTGCAGCGCGCGCCGGCGCTCGGTCTCGTCGATGGCGGTGCGCATCGAGTCCGTGACCGTGTCGGCGTAGAGGATGACCTCGCCCGAGACGTTGCGGGCCGCGCGGCCGATCGTCTGGATGAGCGACCGGTGGTTCCGGAGGAACCCTTCCTTGTCGGCGTCCAGGATCGCCACCAGCGAGACCTCAGGCAGGTCGAGCCCCTCGCGCAACAGGTTGATGCCGACGACGACGTCGATCACGCCTGCGCGCAGGTCGCGCAGAATCTCCACGCGTTCCAGCGTGCCGATGTCGGCGTGCAGGTACCGCACCTTCACGCCGTGCTCGGCGAGGTACTCCGTGAGGTCCTCCGCCATCTTCTTGGTGAGCGTGGTGACGAGCACGCGCTCGTCGCGCTCCACGCGCTTGCGGATCTCCTCCATCAAGTCGTCGATCTGCCCTCGCGTCGGGCGCACCACGACCTTCGGATCCACCAGGCCGGTCGGTCGGATGATCTGCTCGACGACCTGCTCGCTCACGCGAAGCTCGAAGTCCCCAGGCGTGGCCGAGACGAAGATGGTCTGCGGCACTCGGTCGCGGAACTCCTGGAAGGTGAGCGGCCGATTGTCGAGCGCGCTCGGCAGACGGAAGCCGTGCTCGACGAGCGTGATCTTGCGCGAACGGTCGCCCTCGTGCATGCCGTGGAGCTGCGGCACCGTGACGTGGGACTCGTCGATGATGCACAAGAAGTCCTTCGGGAAGTAGTCGATGAGCGTGTGCGGCGGCTCGCCCGGTTTGCGGCCGTCGAGGTGCCGCGAGTAGTTCTCGATGCCGCTGCAGAACCCCATGGTCTCGAGCATCTCGAGGTCGTACGAGGTGCGCATCTCGAGCCGCTGGGCCTCCAGCAGCTTGCCCTGCGCCTTCAGCTCGGCCAGCCGCGCGCGGAGCTCGTCGCGGATGGAGTCCACGGCCTCCTGGACGCGCTCCGGGCGGGTCACGTAGTGCGTGGCCGGCCACACAGGCAGCGACTCGAGCTGCTCGACGACCTCGCCGGTGAGCGGCTCGACCTCGGCGATCGACTCCACCTCGTCACCGAAGAACTCCACTCTGACGAGGTTCTCCGCGTACGGCGGGAAGATGTCGACCACGTCGCCGCGCACCCGGAAGGTCCCGCGCGCCGCTTCGTAGTCGTTGCGGTCGTACTGGATGCCGATGAGGTCGCGGATGAGCCGGTCGCGGTCGTACGGCCTGCCCCGCTCGAGGAAGACCGCCATGCCGGCGTAGTCTTCCGGCGAGCCGATGCCGTAGATGCACGAGACGCTCGCCACCACCACGACGTCTCGACGCGAGAGCAGCGCGGCGGTGGCCGCGTGCCTGAGCTTCTCGACCTCTTCGTTGATCGAGGCGTCCTTCTCGATGTAGGTGTCGGTCGTCGGAACGTACGCTTCGGGCTGGTAGTAGTCGTAGTACGAGACGAAGTACACGACGGCGTTTCGCGGCATGAGGTCGCGGATCTCCGAGGCCAACTGCGCCGCGAGCGTCTTGTTGGGCGCGAGCACGAGCGTGGGCTTCCTCACCGCCTCGATCACCTTCGCCATGGTGAAGGTCTTGCCCGAGCCGGTCACACCGAGCAGCGTCTGGTCCCGCATGCCGCTTCGCACGCCCTCGGCGAGCTGCGCGATCGCCTTGGGCTGGTCGCCCGCGGGCTCGTACTCGGAGACCACCTGGAACTCGGGCATCAGCGCACCCCCGCGAACGCGTCCGGGTACAGCCGGGCGTAGCGGTCGCGCTCCGCGAGCACGCGCTCGACGTAGGCGGCCGTCTCGGGGTACCGCGCCTTCGTCAGCGTCTCGGTGCCCTCCTCGGCCATCCACCGCCCGACCGTCCCTGCACCCGCATTGTACGCCGCGAGCGCCGTCGCGGTGTCGTCGTAGCGCGCCAGGAGATCGGCGAGGTGACGCGTGCCGATGGCGATGTTCGTGGCCGGATCCGTAAGGTCGAGCCGGTCGCGCGAAATGCCGAGCGCACCTGCCACCTCGGTCGCGGTGGCCGGCATCACCTGCATGAGCCCCACGGCACCCGCCTGCGAGACGCGCTTGGGGTCGAAGCCGGACTCGGCGTTGATGACTGCGCAGACGAGGTACGGGTCCACGCCGTTCGCCTTCGCCGCACGCGCGATCTCGGCCTCGTAGCGCAGCGGGTGGTAGAGCCGCTGTGCCCACACCGGCCCGCGCGCGGCGAGCACCGCCACGAGCGCGAGCACGGCGAGCACGGCGAGCAGCCACACGCGGTGCGGTGCGAGCGCGTGCTCACGAGAAACGCGGCGCGATCTCACGCTCGAAGAACTCCTCCACGGCCTCGCGGAACGAAGACTCGTCGCCGTCGTTCTCGATCACGTAGTCGGCGATCGACCGGCGCTCGGCGTCGCTCGCCTGGCACGCCATCCGGCGCTCCACGTCGTCTGCCGCCATGCCGCGAGCAACCAGGCGCTCCGCCCGCACGTCGTCGGCGGCGGAGATGACGAGCACCGCGTCGAAGAGATCGAGGAACTGCGGCGACTCGTACAGAAGCGGGATGTCGATCACAACGACGCGCGGGGGCCTCGCCTGCGCAGCGAGCGCGTCGAGCGCGCCCGCGAGCGCTGCGTACACGGCCGGGTGGACGATCGCGTTGAGCTTCGCGGCGGCCTCCGGCGACGCGAAGGCCGCCTCGGCGAGCGCAGCGGGCTCGATGCCGCCGTCTCGCGAGCGCACCGTCTCGCCGAACGCCTCGACAATCGGCTCGACGACGGGCGAGCCGGGCCTGAGCAGGCTCTTCGCGAGCTCATCGGCGTCGATGACGACCGCACCGTGCTCGGCGAACACGCGCGCTGCTGTCGACTTGCCAGCGCCGATGCCGCCGGTGATGGCGAGCACGTACATCGTTCCTCCAAGACACGCAGGGCCGGCTGCCCTCGCGGACGCGCCGGCCCTTGCGGGTTGTTCGTCAGCCGCTACTCGGCTGCGGGATCTTCCTCGGCCGGCTCCTCGTCGCTCGCCTCGGGCTCCTCGACCGCCTCGGCGGCAGGCTCCTCGGCTGCGGGCTCCTCTGCGGTCTCGGCCTCGGCCTCCGCAGGCGCCTCGGCCTCTGCCGGCCCTTCGGCGGCCGCGGTCTCCGCCTCGGCCTCAGGCGCCTCTGCCTCCGCCTCTTCGTCGGACGCAGGCACGGCGTCCTCGATGCCGAGCTCCTCGTTCGCCGCGCGGATCGACAGCGAGATCCGGCGACGCTCGGGGTCGATCTCCATGACCTTGACCTGGACCTCCTGACCCACGGTCACGACGTCCTCGGCCTTCTCGACGTGGCCGCGCGCCATCTCGGAGATGTGCACGAGGCCTTCGACGCCCTCGCCGATCTCGACGAACGCGCCGAACGGCACGAGCTTGGTGACCTTGCCGCTGACGATCTGGCCGACCTCGAAGCCCTGGACGAGCTGCTTCCACGGGTCTTCCTGCGTCTGCTTCAGGCCGAGCGAGATGCGCTCGCGCTCCAGGTCGACGTCGAGCACCTGCACCTCGACCTTGTCGCCCACCGACACGACCTCGGACGGGTGGTTGACGTGGCTCCAGGAAAGCTCCGAGATGTGCACGAGACCGTCGATGCCGCCGAGGTCGACGAACGCGCCGAAGTCCACGATCGACGAGACCGTGCCCGGCAGGATCATGCCCTTGACGAGCTTGCTCAGGATTTCCTGGCGCTCCTGCTTGCGGTCCTCCTCCAGCACCACGCGGCGCGACAGGACGACGTTGTTGCGGTTGCGGTCCATCTCGATGATGCGGCACTCGAGCTTCTCGCCGAGGTACGCGTGCAGGTCCTTCACGCGGCGCAGGTCGACGAGCGAGGCCGGCAGGAAGCCGCGAAGCCCGATGTCGAGGATGAGACCGCCTTTGACGACCTCGATGACCTCGCCGACGACGTTCTCGCCCTTCTGGAACTTCTCCTCGATCTCCACCCACGCGCGCTCGTACGCCGCGCGCTTGCGCGAGAGGATGAGCCGTCCGTCCTTGTCTTCCTTCTGCAGGACGAGCGCCTCGATCTTGTCGCCGACCTTGACGACGTCGCTGGGATCGGCGTCCTTGCGGATCGAGAGCTCACGCGCAGGGATCACGCCTTCGGACTTGTAGCCGATGTCCAGCAGGACTTCGTCCCGCTCGACCTTCACAACCGTGCCGGTGACGAGGTCGCCATCATCGAAGTCCGTGATGGTGCCGTCGATGAGGGCGTGCATCTCCTCGTCGGTGTAGTCCTTCTCCTGCTCGATGATGCTGTCGTTCTCTACCACTCTGGTGGCCCCTTTCCGTATGGGGCCCCGATCCTCACGTACTCGTCTCGGTCGACTGCTTTCCGTACATGCATCTCGGGGGCCTACAGTACTCCTGCCCGTGCGGGTCCGCACAAGCCTGATGATGGTACCACGCGAGCGCGTGTGTTGGGTAGAGCGAAGCGCGGGAGAACTGAAAGGTCGTTGACGAGAGATGCCGGCCTTGCTATAAAGGCTCTGCAGGGTTCCCATGATAACGCTGTTGGCTCCGCCTTCAGCGCCGCACGGTAGCCCCCCGAGGCTTCGGCTCCGGGGGTATCCGTTTTCTTGGGGCCGGATTCCGCCCGTTCCGCCTTCGGACCCGGATCCAGGCCCGTTCCGCCTTCGGACCCGGATCCAGGCCCGTTCCGCCGTCGGATTCGGACCGGCGCTCCGTCCGCGATTCCATTCTTTGCATGTGTCAGACCTTCGGGATATGCTTTCAGCGCATGGCTCGCAGCAGCGTGCTGCGTCAGATACCGGGGGTGTTGCACATGCGCTACTCGTTGGGTCTCGACATCGGAAGCGAGAGCGTCGGCTGGAGCGTCGTCGAGCTGAACGACGCTGACGAGCCTGTCCGGCTCGTTCGGCTCGGCGTGAGGGCCTTCGACGCCGTCCGAAAAGAAGCCGCGAACGCGACGACGCCTGCTGAGGAGCGTCGCGTCGCGCGGAGCCAGCGGCGCCGCCTCCGCAACCGGAAGCGCCGTTTGCGCCGCGTCGCAGAGCTGTTCGCTCAGCACGGGCTCGTGAGCAGCCGCGACGAGCTCGAAGACTTCCTCCGCACGTGGCCCGACGACCTGACGCCCTGGCAGCTCAGAGTGCAGGGCCTCGACCGGTTGCTCGAGCCGCGCGAGTGGGCGCGAGCGCTGTTTCACATCGCCCGGCACCGCGGCTTCAAGTCCACGAAGCGTGGAGAACTCGAGACAGCCGACCAGGAGGAGAAGAAGAAGCTCGGCGAGATGCTGAGCGGCGTGAAGGGCATCCACGATGGGATGGTTGCGCACGGCTACCGGACGGTGGCCGAGTACCTGGAATCGCCGGACTGGCCGTACGGCGAGCAGCGCCGGAACAAGGGCGGCCAGTACATCTGCACGATCGGACGAGACGATCTCATCGCCGAGGCCCGCACGCTGTTCGAGGCGCAGCGGCGGCTCGGCAACCCGTATGCCACCAAGGAGATGGAGGACGCCTACGTCGAGATCGTCGATGAGCCGCCGCGCCTGGCCGAAGGCGATGAGCTCATGCGCAAGGTCGGCCGCTGCTTCCTCGAGCCCGAAGAACGCCGCGCCCCCAAAGCCACCTTCACATTCCAGAAGTTCATGGCGCTCCAGACGCTCGTGAACCAGTCGCTCACGCACACCTCCGGATCGAGGCGACGCTTGGATCCTGAGGAGATCGCGCTGCTGTTCGAGGAGGCCCTCGAGGTCAAGGATCTGAAGTACAAGCGAGCCCTCAAAGCGCTCGGCGTGGAAGACGGCTGGCTCTTCGAGGTGCGCGGGCGCAAGCGGGGCAAGACGCTCGCCGACATGCAGAACGAGATACTGCTGAAGCTCGAGTCGTACCACAAGCTCAGAAGCGCGCTCGAGAAGGACTTCCCCGCAACCTGGCAGCGCTTGCGCTCCGACATCGAGCTGCTCGACGAGGTCGCCAGTCGGCTCACCTACTGGCTGCGCAAAGACTCGGCCTACGCTGCGCTGGTCGAACTCGGCATCGAGGACGGCGCCGCCCGCAAGCTGGCAGACTCAGTGGTCTTCGACGGACATGGGCGGCTGTCTCTCAAGGCCATGCGCACCCTCATCCCCTACCTCGAGCAGGGCATGCTGTACAGCGAGGCCTGCGAGGCGGCCGGCTACAACCACTCGCAGCGGCAGGTCGGGACGAAGTCCGACCGAATCCCACCGCTCGACACGCTGGAGGACTTCAACTCCATCACCAACCCCAACGTGAAGCGCGCGCTCACGCAAGCGCGCAAGGTCGTCAACGCAATCGTCGCCGAATACGGGCTCCCGTCACGCGTCGCGGTCGAGCTTGCGCGCGAAGCGGCGATCAGCCCATCGAAGCGACGCGAGATCGAGCAAGAGCAGCTCAAGAACCGCAGAGAGAAGGAGCGCATCTTCGATCGAATCCGCGAGATCGCTCCAGGCGCGGTGCCTGAACGCGTGTGGCGCAAGTACTTCCTGTACGAGCAACAGGGCGGCAAGTGCGCATACTCCCTCAAGGAGCTTGATCTTCAGCGGGTTCTCACCGACGGCTCGTACACCGAGATCGACCATGCCGTGCCACGCAGCGTGTCGTTCGACGATTCGATGGCGAACAAGGTGCTGGTCTTGGCGGGCGAGAACCGTAACAAGGGCGATGAGCTCGCCGCGGTGTACGTGCGGCGCGCGCACGGTGATGCGCACTTCGAGCGGTACAGCGCATGGGTGCAAAGCTCGCAGATGCCGTCGAAGAAGAAGCGCCTGCTTCTCACCGAGGAGCTGACCGAAGAGCAGCGCCGCGAGCTCCAGGGCCGGTATCTGGTCTCCACGCAGTACGCAGCCCGCTACTTCCTGGGCATCCTCAAAGACCACCTCGACGTCCCGGAGAGCCGCGTCCTTTCGGTGAATGGCAGGATGACGAACGACTTGAGGTGGCACTTGGGTCTCGGCGAAGAGAAGGACCGCCAGGCGAGCGACACGCACCACGCCATCGACGCGACGCTCTGCGCGCTTGCCGACCACAAGATGGTGCACCGTATGGCCCGGTACTTCAAAGCACGCGAGTCCTACGAGAAGACGCCAGACGGACGCTGGGTTGACCCGCTGACCGGCGAGGTTGCTGAACCTCCCGTATTGGAGCCGTGGCCAGGCTTCCGCGAAGACGTCATCGAGGCGGTGCAGGGCATCGTGGTCTCAAGGATGCCGAACCGCCGCATGTCCGGCCGCGGCCATAAGGAGACGATTTACTCCCTGAAACACGTCAGGAAGGCGCTTGGCGAGCTGCCGGAGCGCGGGCGTGTCGCGCTCGCCCCCAACGATCCGCGGCCGACGCGGCGCACCAAGCTGACGCAACTCAGCGACTCCCAGATACGAGACATCCTCGAGGAGCCCTCCCCCATCTTGGTGGACGAGGAAGCCAACTGGCGGCTGTACCAGTTGATCCGCGAGCGCCTGCGCGCCGTCGAGCACGAGACCGGCAAGACGTGGGCCGAGCGGGCGTTCGGCGCCCAAGCTGAGCCGCTGCGCATGCCGACCAACGACGGGTCTCCGGGACCTGTGGTGCGGAGCATCCGGCTGTTCACGAAAGCTCGCTCAGGGGTAGTGGTGCGTAGCGGACTCGCCGAGCGTGACAGGATTGTCCGGTTGGACATCTACCGGAAACCAAGCAAGACCGGCCGCATGCAGCATCACGTGGTGCCGGTCTACGCCGCTGATATCGCCGCTGGCTGGGTGCCAAACAAAGCTGCGCTAAAGGGAAAACCTGAATCGGAGTGGCTCGTGATAGACAACACTTATGAGTTCTTGTTCTCACTGTATAAAGGCGACTACTTCCGCGTGTGGCACGAGAAAGACAAGGCCGGGCCGCTGCTGTACATGACATCGTTCGATGTGGCCAACGTAAGAATAGAGGGCAACTTGCACGATCGCGCGAATCGCGCACCCGATGGAAAAGTAGATGCTGTGCGCGTATCGCCCAAGACTGCCGACAGAATCGAAAAAATCGACGTCGGTCTCCTGGGAGAAGTGAGCACCGTCAAGCGACCCGGTAAGCGCCCCTTGTAGCGCCCATGGCCGGCTGGCGGACTCTCATCGTCACCTCGGACGCGCGCCTGGTGGTGCGTGATGGCAACCTGCACCTCGAGCGTGATGACCGACAGCTCACCCTGCCCATCGAAGATATCGACACCATACTCATCGAATCGCCGCAAGGGAGCGTGAGCGTCCCCGTCTTGAGCGAACTTGCGACTCGGGGCATCGCTCTGCTCGTGGTCGACCGCAAGCACACGCCGTGCGGTGTCCTTCTCCCCTATGCCCAGAACCCTCGCATCCCCCCGCTCTTGCAAGCTCAAATCGACCTGACGGAACCGTTCAAGAAGCGCGTGTGGCAACGAATCGTCCAGCAGAAGATCCGCAATGCAGCACGGTGCCTCGATGAGCTCGGCAGACCAGGGAGCGAGAAGCTGCGTCAGATCGCTGCCACGGTCAAGTCGGGCGACTCCACCGGGCGTGAAGCGTACGCCGCCCGAGAGTACTTCAAGTTCCTCGGGCCTGGATTCAAGCGCCGCTCCGAAAGTTCCACCAGTGCCGCGCTCGACTACGGGTACGCCGTGGTCCGTGCCGCGGTCGCGCGGTCTTTGGCTTCGACAGGACTGCAGTGCGCTCTGGGCGTCGGCCACAGAGGAGCAGCCAACCCGTTCAACCTCGCGGACGATTTCGTCGAGGTGTTCCGACCGTTCGTGGACCTCATGGTGTTCAGCCAGCCTCCGCAGACCGAGCGCGAACTTACTTCCGAATACCGGTCGTATTTGCTCTCAACCCTCCGGCTGGAGTGCTCGATATATGGAAATGCGTACTGCATATCCACAGCAGCTCAGGAGGTTGCAGAGTCGTACGCCCGCGCCGTGCTCGCGCGAGACCACCGCAAAGTGAGCCTTCCTGAGCTGGTCGGGGGAGAAGTCCGCCGATACGAGTAGGGCCGGGATGGGTCGTCTGATGCGGCTCATAGTCTTCTTCGACTTGCCAGTGAAGACGCGGCGAGACAAGCGCCACTACGCCGAGTTCCGCCGCTTCCTGCTCCGCGACGGGTACTATCCGATACAGTTCTCTGTCTACGGCCGCGCGTGCGGCGGACTCGATCGGACGGAGATGCATCTCGCGCGTCTGAAGGCGCACCTGCCTCCCAAAGGGAGCGTGCGATGCATGGTCGTGACGGAGAAGCAGTACGCATCAATAGAAGTGCTGCTCGGACAGCAGAAACCCGAGGAAAAACAGTGCGCGTACGAGCAACTGACCTTCTAAACGGCCAGATTTGCGGCAATGCAAAGCCCCAGATCAGCATTCTGACCTGGGGCTTTTCCATGCTCGGATCTTAGCATGGATGGGTCTGCAGGGAACCCATGACTGCGCGACGCGACGAACGCGTGCAATGCGAGATCTTAGCATGGATGGGTCTGCAGGGAACCCATGACAGAGAGGCCTCGCCGTCCCGGATAAGGGTCGATCTTAGCATGGATGGGTCTGCAGGGAACCCATGACCATGAGCCATGTGCACCCTGAACCTGGAACGATCTTAGCATGGATGGGTCTGCAGGGAACCCATGACCCCGCAACTACTCCATCCTCCGCGCTATCAGATCTTAGCATGGATGGGTCTGCAGGGAACCCATGACCCTGAATCAGCACCGGATAGATTGCGTGCGGATCTTAGCATGGATGGGTCTGCAGGGAACCCATGACGCCAGGAAGAGCTGCAATCGAAGCGGCGCAGATCTTAGCATGGATGGGTCTGCAGGGAACCCATGACTCAAGGCGCGGACGAACCTGAACGCCCTCGATCTTAGCATGGATGGGTCTGCAGGGAACCCATGACACCATGACAGACGAGGCCATCTACGAAGCGGATCTTAGCATGGATGGGTCTGCAGGGAACCCATGACCGGGGGGTGCCCCCCCGCCGGAGGCCTTGAGATCTTAGCATGGATGGGTCTGCAGGGAACCCATGACTACGGATCATCGCTCTCGGCTTCGACTAGGATCTTAGCATGGATGGGTCTGCAGGGAACCCATGACCGCAAGGCCGTCAAGGACTACGGCCGCTATGATCTTAGCATGGATGGGTCTGCAGGGAACCCATGACCGCTCGCCTCCGCTCCCCGCGCCTCGGCCGATCTTAGCATGGATGGGTCTGCAGGGAACCCATGACCACCATGGAAGTGAGGGACTACACGGCAGCGATCTTAGCATGGATGGGTCTGCAGGGAACCCATGACCGCCGGAGCGCGCGAGCGCGGTGATGCCTTGATCTTAGCATGGATGGGTCTGCAGGGAACCCATGACGTCCGTCACCATGTCCTCATCGGCGAACCGGATCTTAGCATGGATGGGTCTGCAGGGAACCCATGACCAGGCGAGCCGTAGTTCACGCAGAAGCGCCGATCTTAGCATGGATGGGTCTGCAGGGAACCCATGACGCGGCGAGCTCTACCAGGACGAGGCCGAGGGATCTTAGCATGGATGGGTCTGCAGGGAACCCATGACGTAATCGAACTCGTCACCTGCAAGCACTGGGATCTTAGCATGGATGGGTCTGCAGGGAACCCATGACTGCGGAAAGAAGATGTCTGTCAGATGCTGAGATCTTAGCATGGATGGGTCTGCAGGGAACCCATGACTTCGTATCGTTCGTCTCATACAGCGTTTCGGGATCTTAGCATGGATGGGTCTGCAGGGAACCCATGACACAACACCATGGTTAGTACAGAAACAGGACGATCTTAGCATGGATGGGTCTGCAGGGAACCCATGACGCGCGCTACGACTTCGAGACGTTCGAGAAGATCTTAGCATGGATGGGTCTGCAGGGAACCCATGACTGAACCCGGCAGGAGAGGAGACGGTCACGGGATCTTAGCATGGATGGGTCTGCAGGGAACCCATGACCGCGCCGTGGGCGGACCTCTGGTGAACCACGATCTTAGCATGGATGGGTCTGCAGGGAACCCATGACACTCGACGCAGACGTCGCACCCAGCGGGCGGATCTTAGCATGGATGGGTCTGCAGGGAACCCATGACGCGGCGTCGCCGAGGCGACCGCCACCAGCTGATCTTAGCATGGATGGGTCTGCAGGGAACCCATGACCGCAGACGATGCAGCGCTCGGAGAGCACGGGATCTTAGCATGGATGGGTCTGCAGGGAACCCATGACGTGTCGTGAGTCGTGCGTTGCGAGCCATGCGATCTTAGCATGGATGGGTCTGCAGGGAACCCATGACAGGCGCGGGTACCAGGCCGGCGTGGATCGGATCTTAGCATGGATGGGTCTGCAGGGAACCCATGACGGAGCAGGTCATGCGGTACTACCAAGTAGTGATCTTAGCATGGATGGGTCTGCAGGGAACCCATGACCGCGAGGCGAGCTCGACAGCGAGCTGCAGGGATCTTAGCATGGATGGGTCTGCAGGGAACCCATGACCGGCCTGTCGCGATCGACGCCTTGCGCTCGGATCTTAGCATGGATGGGTCTGCAGGGAACCCATGACTCACGGATACGTCCAACTCAAACGGGCGTCGATCTTAGCATGGATGGGTCTGCAGGGAACCCATGACCGCATGGGCATCACCTCGAAACGCATCGCGGATCTTAGCATGGATGGGTCTGCAGGGAACCCATGACGCTTCCTGGCAAAGGCACAATCCTCGCAGGATCTTAGCATGGATGGGTCTGCAGGGAACCCATGACATCTGCATGCCTTTCGTGAGGATGCCCGCCGATCTTAGCATGGATGGGTCTGCAGGGAACCCATGACCGACGGCCGCCGAGGTCGTGGAGGCGGTGCGATCTTAGCATGGATGGGTCTGCAGGGAACCCATGACTCGACGACGGCGACCTTCCCGCCGCGTCTGGATCTTAGCATGGATGGGTCTGCAGGGAACCCATGACTGAAGAACCCGCCCAAGCGGCGCGACGCCGGATCTTAGCATGGATGGGTCTGCAGGGAACCCATGACACGTTCACCAACGTGGAGAGCGTCGAGATCGATCTTAGCATGGATGGGTCTGCAGGGAACCCATGACCGGCGGTTGCTCGGCCTTCCGCCTCGTCCTGATCTTAGCATGGATGGGTCTGCAGGGAACCCATGACTGCCAGTGAGCGACGCTAGCATCCCCGAGAGATCTTAGCATGGATGGGTCTGCAGGGAACCCATGACAACACCTCGAAGATGGTGAGCGTGGGCACGACGAGATGATCCGGGTCCTCGATCACCGGGGCGAACTCCGAGGCGTTCGGGCCGTCGCCGAAGTACTCGAGCCAGGCCGAGGAGTCAACGACGTTCACACCCGGTCCTCCCGGTCCCGCTCAAAGGTGGTGTCGAGGCCGCGCAACATGCCGCGGAGTTCGCGCGCAGGCTTCAGCGGGATGAACTCGATCCGGTCGCCGTAGGCGATGACTTGGACCTTCTGTCCCGGCACAAGGCGCAACTGCTTCCGAACGGACTTGGGGATGACGACCTGGTACTTGGGAGAAATGGTGACTGCCTCCATGTGGGATCTCCAATCGACATACGCATACTATATCGATGAAAATAGCGTAAGACAACTGCACCAGGGTGCCCTTGAGCGGATGTGGAAGCTGGTCACGTGCAACCTCGGTGTCATAGGCCGCCTGCGCACGCAGCCAGTACCCGTCCGAGAGGCCGAAGACTTGCAGGGGCGCAGGTCGGTGTCAGCGGTGATGGCACGCTTGCCCGCGACGATCGCACCGATACACGCGCGTCAGACAACACACAGCGGCTTGATGCGCCGCACATCATCCTTCACCGCGGCCTGCGCGTCCCACAGGTCGACCGCGCGCTGCAGGTTCAGCCAGAACTCCGGCGAGTTGCCGAAGAGTGCCGATAGGCGCAGTGCCATCTCAGGGGAAAGCGATCGCCGCTCACGCAGCAGCTCGTTCACCGTCTGACGGGACACACCGAGCGCCTCAGCCAGGCCGCTGACCGTCCCCGTAGTCGGGCATGAAGTCCTCGCGCAGGACCTCGCCGGGATGGGTGGGCCGACGCTTCATGGGGGTGTCGTTTGCGATGCCCATCATCTCTGACGACGCTCTCGCGCTTCAGCTGCGCACCTTGCGGAACCAGTGTAGCCGAGCGCTCATCGCGCCTGCCGTTGCTCCTATGTCAAATCTGCACCGCCAGAACGACCGGAGGCGCGCCGAGCTCCAGCCGTGCGAAGGCGCCGGCTCCCTACTTCGCGCTTGCCCAGTCCGGGCCCCAAGCGACGCTGACCTCGAGCGGCACGGCGAGCGTGACGACGCCGCTCATCGCGTCGCGGACGAGGTCCGAGAGACGGTCCAGCTCCTCTGGCGGCGCCTCGAACACGAGCTCGTCGTGCACCTGCAGAACCATCGCGCTCGCCAGGCCCTCCTCGCGCAGCCGCCGGTCGACCTCGATCATCGCAAGCTTCATGATGTCCGCGGCCGTTCCCTGCATCGGGTGGTTCATCGCCGTGCGCTCACCGAACGACCGCACGCTGAAGTTGGAGCTCTTGAGCTCCGGGATCGGTCGCCTGCGCCCGAACATCGTGACCGCGTAGCCGTTCGCGTGCGCATCGGCGATGAGGCGGTCGAGGTACGCCCGCACCTTCGGATACGCCGCGAAGTACCGGTCGATCATCTCCTGCGCCTCGGCGTGCGGGATCCCGAGCGACTCGGCAAGGCCGTGCGCGCTCTGGCCGTACACGATGCCGAAGTTGACGGCCTTGGCGCGCCGGCGCATCTCCGGCGTCACCGCGTCGGGCTCGACGCCGAACACGCGCGAGGCGGTCGCGGCGTGGAAGTCGCGCCCCGAGGCGAACGCCTCGATGAGCCCCTCGTCGCCAGAGAGGTGCGCGAGCACGCGGAGCTCGATCTGCGAGTAGTCCGCCGAGACCATGAGGTCGCCTACGCGCGCCGGCACGAACGCGGCGCGTATGCGCTGGCCGAGCGGGCTTCTGACGGGGATGTTCTGCAGGTTGGGATTGCTGCTCGACAGCCGGCCGGTCGCCGCGACCGTCTGGTTGAAGGTGGTGTGCAGCCGCCCGTCGGCGCCCACCAGCCGGGGAAGCGCGTCGATGTAGGTGCTCTTGAGCTTCGTCACCTCGCGGTACTCGATGATCTTCGCCGCGATCGGGTACGACGGCGCAAGCGCCTGCAGCACCGATGCGTCGGTGGAGAAACCCGTCTTCGTGCGCTTGCCTGCGGGGAGCTGCAGCTTCTCGAACAGCACCTCGCCGAGCTGCTTGGGCGAGTCGATGGTGAACTCGCAGCCGGCGAGCTCGAAGATCTCTCGCCGCAGCCGTTCGATCTCCGCGGCGGTCTCCTGCGCGAGCGCCGACAGCACGCCGACGTCGATGCCGACGCCCGTCTCCTCCATGCGGACGAGCACCGGCACCAGCGGCATCTCGATGCGCCAGAAGACGTCCTGCGAGCCGGTCTCTGCCAGCTTCGCCGCCAGCACCGGCTGGAGCTCGGCCGTCACGCGCGCGACCTCTGCCGGCGGGGCGGCGTCCGGAAGCGCCCGGCCGAGGTAGGCGGCCGCGAGCGAGCCGGCGTCGTACGACGAGCGGTTCGACTCGAGCACGTACGCCGCGATCCCGCAGTCGAAGCAGCGCGCCGGATCGACGCCGTCGGCGCCGCTCCCCTCGCGCGAGGCCACGCTTCCAGGCGGGCAGTCCGCTTCGAGCAGCGCCTTGAGGTCGACGGCCGCCACGCGCGCGTTCGCGAGCAGCGCGCGCCACGCGCTCGCGCGCTCGGGCGGCAGCAGCGCGACAGCGCCGGCGGCGGCAACAGCGACCTCGGCGGCGTTGGCGAAGAGCTGACCGCTCGTCCCGCCGAGCGCGACGCCCACCCACCCAGCCGGCGGGTCGGCCGCAAGCGCCCGCACCCGCTCGAGCGCTTCAGCGCCTGCGAGCACCCGCCATGCCGGCGCCTCCGGCTCTGCGTCGGCGCGCTCGGTATCGGCGCGTCCGCGGCGCGCGATCGCGAGCACGCGGTCCACGAGCGAGGTGAACGCCAGCTCCGACAGCGCCGCCGCTGCGCGATCCGGGTCGAAATCGCCCCACGAGGCCAAAAGCGGCGCGGGATCGAGCGGCACGTCGCGCCGGATCGTCGCCACGAGCTTGCTCGCCCGTGCGGCGTCCGCGTGCTCGCGAAGGTTCTCGCCCAGCTTGCCAGGGATCGATTCCGCAGCGGCGAGCACCGACTCGAGGTCGCCGTACTGCCCGAGCAGCTTCGCTGCCGTCTTCTCGCCGATGCCCGGCACGCCTGGGATGTTGTCGGAGGTGTCGCCCATGAGCCCGAGGAGGTCCGCCACGCGCTCGGGCGGCACACCGTAGCGCTCGACGACCTCGTCGGGACCGTAGACCTCGATGTCGGTGAGGCCCTTCCGGGTCCGCACCACGCGCACCCCGTCGCCGATCAACTGGAGCGCGTCTTTGTCGCCGGTGACGAGCAGCACCGAGCCCCCCTGCTCGACGGCCATGCGCGCGAGCGTCCCCAAGACGTCGTCGCCCTCCCACCCATCGACCTCCACGACCGGGATGCCGAGCGCGCTGAGCAGCTCCTTGACGATCGGGAACTGCTCCTTGAGCTCCGGAGCGGTCGGCGGACGCTGGATCTTGTAGGCAGCGAGGGCCTCGGTGCGGAACGCCGGCTTGCCTTTGTCGAACGCCACGACCACCGCGTCGGGCTTCAGGTCGGCCGCCATCTTCAGCAGCATCGACATGAAACCGAACACCGCGTTGGTGGGGCGGCCGTCGGGCGCCGTCATCGTATTCGGGAGCGCGTGGAACGCGCGGTGGAGCAGGCTGTTGCCGTCGACGACGGCGATGGTGCGCTGGGGCATCTCGTGCGCCTTTCGGGTACGAACAAGCCGACGCCGTGTGGCCGATTCTACCCGAAAGGACCGACATGGGCTTCTTCGACTGGGCAGCTCCGCTCGTGCGCCGCTACGGCGACCGCTTCGACGAGCAGGACGCGGCGCTCATCTCGTCGTGGCTCCGGCCGGCGGTCGCGCCGGGCGGCCGGATCCTCGACGTCGGCGGCGGAGCGGGACAGCTCGCGACGCTGCTATCAGACGCGCTCGAGGCGCACGTGACCGTCCTCGAGCCGACGGCCCGCTTGCTCGCCCACGTGCCGGAAGGCGAGCGCATCGCAGCGGTCCGCGGCCGCGCAGAAGCGATGCCGTTCTCAGACTCGTCCTTCGACGGGCTCGTGGTGACCGACGCGTTCCACCACTTCCGCGACCAGAGCGCCGCGGTGGCCGAGTTCGCTCGCGTCGTGCGTCCCGACGGCATCGTCCTCGTCATCGAGCCCGACCCTCGGCTTCTGGCGGTGCGCGCGATCGCGCTCGCAGAGCAGCTGGTCGGGGAGCCCGCCGCGTTCTTCGCGCCAGACGAGCTGCGCGCGTCGATGGCGTCCGCGGGCATCCTCGGGGAGTGCGAGACGCTCGCGCGCGGCAGCTACCGCTTCCTCGGGAGGGTGTTCAAGCCCGGGTCGGCAGCCTGAAACGCGGTCTCAGCTCCGCCAGAGGTACCCGACGTTCCGAACCGTCTCCAGCCGCGCCGCGAGCTCCGGCCCCAGCTTGGACCGGACGCGGCGCACGTGCACGTCGACGGTGCGCGCGCCGCCGAAGTAGTCGTGGCCCCATACCCGCTTGAGCAGCGCGTCGCGGCTGTAGACGCGGTTCGGGTGCGTGACCAGGAATGCGAAGAGCGCGTACTCGAGGTAGGTGAACTCCACGGGGACGCCGCCGACGTGCGCCTGGTAGGTCGCGAGGTTGAGCGTGAGGTCGCCGACGCGCACGATCTCCTCGGCCGACGCCTCCTCGCCCGGCCAGAGCAGCAGCCGCGCACGCGTCGTCACCTCGCTTGCGGAGGCGTCCCGCACCACGAAGTCGGCCCTCGTGCTGGTCGGCAGGCGGAGCCCGGCCACGGCATCACGCTCGACTACGAGGAGCACCGGAACTGGCTCGTCGCCCGCAGCGCGCCGCTCAGCGGCCACGATGATCTCGCGGGCATCGTGCCCTGCATCGGCCACCAGCAGCGCGGCATCGGGGAGCTTGTCGGCCCGCAGCGCGCGCTCGCGCGGAAGCGTCGCGACCGCGACGTCGAGCCGCTCCAGCGCTTCGCCCAGGCGCACAGCGAGGTGCGCGTCGTCGCTCGCTATGACGACGGTCTTCACGTGCGCCATCATACCCGCTGCTCGCCTCCCTCCTGATACCGCAGGCGCCGGACGGGATACCCGCCCGGCGCCGTTGCCGTTCTTCTGCGAGCCGGCCTAGACCACTGACAGGTACCGGTCGAGCTCCCACTTCGAGACGTTCTTGATGTAGTCGGCCCACTCGGCCTTCTTGTTCTCCACGTAGAAGGCGTGGATGTGCTCGCCGAGGACTTCCTTCATGAGCTCGGAGTGCTCGAAGCGCTCAATGGCCTCGCCGAGGTTCTTCGGCAGCGTCTCGATGCCCGCCTCGGCCAGCTCGGCCTCCGTCATCTCGAAGATGTCGTTGGTGGCCTCGGGCATGAGCTCCAGCTCCTCTTCGATGCCCTTCAGACCCGCTCCCAGCATGACCGCGAAGGCGAGGTACGGGTTGCAGGACGGATCCGGCGAGCGCAGCTCGATGCGCGTGGCGGCCTCCTTGCCCGGCTTGTACATCGGGACGCGCACCATCGCTGAGCGGTTGCGCTGCGCCCAGGAGATGTACACCGGCGCCTCGTAGCCCGGAACGAGCCGCTTGTACGAGTTCACGAGCGGGTTGGTGACCGCGCAGAACTCCGGCGCGTACTTCAGCAGACCGGCGATGTAGTGGCGGGCGACCTTCGAGAGGTGCTGCGGATCGTTCGGGTCGTAGAACGCGTTGCCGTCCTTGGTGAACAGCGACTGGTGCGTGTGCATGCCCGAGCCGTTCTGGCCCTCGATCGGCTTCGGCATGAAGGTGGCGTACACGCCGTTCTGGTATGCGATCTCCTTGACGACAAGGCGGTAGGTCATCACGTTGTCCGCCATGGTGAGCGCGTCCGCGTACCGCAGGTCGATCTCGTGCTGCGAGGGGGCGACCTCGTGGTGCGAGTACTCCACCGGGATGCCGAGCTTCTCGAGGGTGAGCACCGTCTCGCGGCGCAGGTCGCTCGCCACGTCGAGCGGCGTCAGATCGAAGTAGCCGCCTTGGTCGAGCACCTCGGTGCCCTTGTCGTTCTTGAAGTAGAAGAACTCGAGCTCCGGCCCGACGTACATCGTGTAGCCCATCGAGGCGGCCTTGTCGAGCATGCGCTTGAGCGCGTAGCGGGGATCGCCCTCGAACGGCGAGCCATCGGGCCTGCGCACATCAGCGAACATGCGCGCCACGCCGACCTCGCCGGACCGCCACGGCAGCAGCTGGAACGTGCTGGCGTCCGGGAACGCCACCATGTCGGACTCCTGGATGCGGGTGTACCCGTCGATCGACGAGCCGTCGAAGCCCATGCCCTCCTCGAACGCGCCTTCGAGCTCGCTGTCGGTCACCGCGAAGGACTTCAGAACGCCCAGCACGTCGGTGAACCAGAACCGGATGAACCGGATGTTGCGCTCCTCGACGGTCTTGAGCACGTAGTCTTTGTCGAACCTCGTGGTCACTGCAACCTCCTTCACGACACCGGCTGCGCGCCGGTCGCCACACTGTCTGTCGCCATGGTCTCGCGGCTGTGTTTCAAACGTGTTTCCAACAGAAGAACTCTTCGCAACACCGCCTCACAGGTACGCGTACATCTTGCCGTACGGACGGTGGCTCACCGGCGCGATGCGCGTGAACGGAGCACTCAGCACCTCGTCGATGTCCAGGCCGAGCGAGTCGCAGTAGTCCTTCAGCACCGGCGTCAACGCTGCTATGTCTGCGTCGCTTGCTTCTGCGATGCCGACCTCCTTGCCGCACTGCCACGGCTCGACGGCGCCACGGAGGTAGATGACGCCGCCGTGCATCCCGCTCCCGAGGAATCCTCCCGCGATGGGATCGTCCGGGAACTGCGTGTTCATGCCGAGCAGCACGAGCATGCCGCCTGCCATGTACTCGCCGAAGAAGTCGCGCGCTTTGCCTCCGCACACGACCACGGGCACGAGGCTCTCGTACGCCTTCATGTGGATGCCGACGCGGTAGCCGACGTCCCCGCGCACGAACACGCGCCCCCCGCGCATGCCGTAGCCGAGCACGTCGCCAGCGTCCCCGTGGATCACGACCTTCCCAGACGCCATGGTGTTGCCGACGCCGTCTTGGGCGTTGCCGAACACCTCGATCGACGGGCCGTCCATGAACGCAGCCAGGTCGTTGCCTGCCGTGCCGCGCACCTCGATGGCGAGGTCCTTCACCTGGAGGCCCGCTCCGATGTAGCGCTGGCCGTTCGCGTTCTCGATGATGATGCGGCGCGCGCCCGCCTCGACCGCTTGGCGGATCGCGTCGTTGAGCTGCCGGTAGTACACGCCGTTCGCGTCGAAGACGATCGCGTCGCCTTCCGTCCGCACGTGAGGCGCGACCTGCCGGTACCCTTCGATGACTGTGCTCGCCATCGCTCCTCCTCACATCCCCGCCGGTTTGACGCCCAAGATCCGGTTCGTCTGCTCATCGAGCCCGATGGAGCGCAACCGCTCGCGGCTTCCGCGCAGGCTCTCTATCGCGTTGACGCCCAGAGCGCCCAGGATCTCCTGCAGCTCGTGGCTCCACGCGTGGACGAGGTTGCTGACGCGCTCCGCGCCCCACTCGGGATCGATGCGGCGCGTGAGCTCCGGCTTCTGCGTGGTGATGCCCCACGAGCAGCTCCCGGTGTGGCAGCTCTGGCACACGTGGCAGCCCAGCGCGATGAGCGCAGCGGTCCCGATGGCGACGACGTCCGCGCCGAGCGCGATCGCTTTCGCGACGTCTGCCGATGAGCGGATGGAGCCTGCCGCGACGATCGACGCGTGGTTGCGGATGCCTTCCTCGCGCAGGCGCTGGTCGACCACCGCGACGGCGATCTCCACCGGGATGCCCACGTGGTCGCGGATGACCGCCGGGGCCGCGCCGGTGCCGCCACGGAACCCGTCGAGGTAGATGTAGTCGGCTCCCGCTCGCACGATGCCGCTCGCGATCGCCGCGACGTTGTGGACGGCCGCGATCTTCACACCCACGGGCTTGTAGCCGCTCGCCTCTTTGAGCGCGTAGATGAGCTGGCGCAAGTCCTCGATCGAGTAGATGTCGTGATGCGGCGCCGGACTGATGGCGTCGGTGCCCTGCGGGATCATGCGGGTGGACGAGACTTCCTTGTTGATCTTCTCGCCCGGCAGATGCCCGCCGATGCCGGGTTTGGCGCCCTGCCCGATCTTGATCTCGATGGCAGCGCCGCGCTTGAGGTAGTCGGGGCCGACGCCGAACCGGCCCGAAGCGACCTGCACGATCACGTGGTCCTGGTACGGATATAGGTCCTCGTGCAGTCCGCCTTCGCCGGTGTTCATGAGGATGCCGCAGCGCTCGGCCGCCATCGCGAGCGACTTGTGCACGTTGAGCGAGACCGACCCGTAGCTCATCGGCGAGAAGACGATCGGCGTGGCGAGCTCGATGTTGCGGCTCATGCCGCCGTCTTCGGCAAGCCGGTAGCCGCCCGCACCGTCGGGCTCCACCTGCACCGCGTCAGGCTTGCGGCCGAGGTAGGTGCGGAGCTCCATGGGCTCGCGCAGCGGGTCGATGGACGGGTTCGTGACCTGGCACGCGTCGAGCAGCAGGTGATCGAAGATGCGCGGGTACGGCTGCGGGTTGCCCATCGAGGTGAGCAGCACGCCGCCGGTCTCCGCTTGCTTCCACACCGCCTTGCGAAGCGGCGCAGACCAGTTGTCGTTCTCGCGGTATGCGAGCGGGTTGCGCTCGATCGTGATGCAGTGCGCAGGGCAGAACGTCACGCAGCGGTGGCACGCGCGGCACTTCTCGTCGTGCGGGACGGGCCGCTCGTTGAAGTCGTACACGCCCCAGCCGCACTGCTGCACGCAGCGCCCGCACTTGTGGCACTTGTCGTAGTCGATCTTGACCCGGAACTCGGGCTGGATGAATGTCGCAGGCATCTTACGCGGTCACCTCCACCGCTTCGTCGCACACGTCTTCGGTACCGAGCACCGCACACGAGACCTCCGACGGCGAGAGGTGCAAATCGCCGTGGATCGGCCACGGCATCCCTTCGATCCGCGCGACCGTCGGCTCGCCCGCTTTGGGCATCCACACGGCGTCGGGCTCAGGCACGACCGCGCGGATGGCCGCTTCTTCGGACGCGACCACCACGACGCTCCCCGACCTCGCCGCGACGAGCGGGCGCAGCTTGATGCGGTCGTTGAGCGCGACCATCCCGCCGTTGAAGCCGAGGATGATCGCGAAGGGGCCGTTGAGCATCGCAGGCCCGTACACCGCGCGCAGCGAGCGCATCAGCTCGCGCTCGGCCTCCGGCATCCGGTCGATCTCCGACCACAGCGGCGCGGCGAGCGCTTTGCACGCCAGCTCGAGCGGCAGCCCGTGCCGCCTGAGCATGAGGTCGAACAGGTAGGCCGCCACCTCGGTGTCGGTGCCGAGCGTGCAGCGGTAGCCGAACTGCTCCAGGTAGCGCGAGTTGATGCCGTACGACGAGATCTCGCCGTTGTGCACGATCGTCCAGTCGAGCAGCGCGAACGGGTGCGCGCCGCCCCACCAGCCAGGCGTGTTCGTCGGGAAGCGGTTGTGCCCCGTCCAGGTGTGGCCCTCGTACTCCTCGAGACGGTAGAAGTGACCGATCTCCTCAGGGAACCCGACGCCTTTGAAGACGCCCATGTTCTTGCCAGAGGAAGCCACGAACGCACCGTCCACCGTGGCGTTGATGGTCATCACGAGCCGCACGACGAGGTCTTCTTCCGAGAGCTCCAGACGCTCGAGCTCGCCCGGCAGCGGCTTGAGGAAGTAGCGCCACAGCAGCGGCGCATCGGCGATGCCTTTCACCGGACGGGTCGGCATCGGCTCGGCAAGGTCGACCACGCAGTGCTCGTTCAGAAGCGCCTCGGCCTCCTCGCGTGCCTGCTCGTCGTGGTACATCAGATGAAAGGCGAAGTGGTCCGGGAACTCCGGATAGATGCCGTAGCCGGCAAAGCCGCCTCCTAAGCCGTTGCCGCGATCGCGCTGCACGGCCATCGCGAGGATGATCCGCTCGCCGCTCATCGCAGCGCCGCTCTCGTCACAGATGCCGGCGAGCCCGCACCCGCCGTGGATCTTGAACGGCGCCTCTTCAGCGTACCGGGGACGCGTGGTGCTCATCGCGACTCCTCTCCATCGTCCGATCCAAGCAGGCCCGACAGGTCGCCGCCGCGGGCCGGGAGCGGCTCGAGACCCAGCTTCTTGCGAGCAGACTCTCGTGCAGAGCCGAGCAGGCCGGTCTTCACGAAGGTCTCGTAGGCCGCCACGACCTGGTCCGGCCCGAGCCCGGCCTCGATCGCGATCTCTTTCAGCCGACGGAAGGTGTCGGCCATCCCGATGCGGCTGTGGCAGAGCTCCTGGCACGTGTAGCACTCGAGGCACTTCCATAGCTGGCGTTCGGCGAGCACCTCGTCGAGCTCGCCAGCGAGCAGCCGCGCCATGATCTCGGTGGGCTGGAACGAGGGGTCGATCTTGCACACCGGGCAGTCGTCCTTGCACGCCTGGCAGTTCACGCACTTGGCGAGCAGCGACACGTCGAACAGCGCAGCGAGCCGCGCCTTGTCGGCCTGGCGGGCCTCCCACCGCTCCAGGAACGGCTCCACGCCGACGCGGTGCATCTCGAGCCCGATCTCTTCCGGCGAGTGCCCGTACGCGAGGGCAACGAGCTCGGACAGGTACAGCACCGGCACGTTCACGTCTTCTTTCGCGCGCTGGAGCGCCGCCTGGTTGAGGTCGAACTGCTGGAAGCAGCTCGGACACACCACGACAAGTGCGTCCACGCCGTGCGCCTGCAGGTCGAGCAGCTTCCGGCGTGCGAACGCGAGCGACGCGTCCCGCTCTCCCACGCGATCGAGCGCGCCGCCGCAGCACTGCATCTTCGTCGGATAGTCGACCACAGTGGCGCCGAGCGCTGCGACGAGCCCCTCGACCTTGGTCGGGCTGAGCGGGTCGTCCCACCGCACTGCCGGGCTCGGCCGCAGGAGGTGGCAGCCGTAGTGGACGGCGATCCGCAGCCCCCACAGCGGCTTGACGACCTTCGCGGCGACAGGACCCGGACCGAGCACATCGGCGAGCCATTCTGCCAAGTGGACGACGCGCAGCTCACCGTCGAAGCGAAGCCCCTCCGGCTCCAGGCGCGCATTGACCGCCTCGCGCGCACGCCAGTCGGCCGCCAGGTGGCTTTCGGCCTCCTTGAAGGTCGAGTAGCAGCCGCTGCACGGCGTCACGACATCCAGGCCGGCCCGCTCGACGATCGCGAGGTTGCGCGCCGCGACGAGGTAGAAGGCGTCTTCGTCGTTCGACTTGACGAGCACGCCTTCGGGGCAGCAGGTGTGTCCCTCGAGCTCGTGCACCGTCGCACCGAGGTCGTCGAACACCAGGCGCGTCGCCTTCTCGATGAACGGGAACCGCGCAGGGATCGTGCACCCCCAGAAGACCGCGAACTCCTTCACGCTGCCTCACCGCTCCTTGGTCGGAAAACACAAGGCGCCCGCCGCCGGCCTGAGGCCGGGGCGAGCGCCTTTGCTCGCGTCACGTCAGATTCGGCACGCCGTTGTGCCGTACGCGGATTCTAACACACTCGAAACCTGCCGGAAAGCGGGTACGACCCGCCTCCGAGCGCGTCGCTACTCAGGCAGCGAGAACCCGTACGCCGCCAGTACGCGTTTCGGGAACTCGAAACGAACGGTGATGAGCGGACGCCGCATGCCCGGCCAGTGCCCTATGGGGCCGGGATCTTCTCTGGGATGACCCAGCCGAGGAACTTCGGCTTGCCGTCAACCAGTTGCACCAGGGCAGCGGCCTTGTTCGGCTCATGGCCCTTGTCTGCAGGAGCCCAGTCGAGCTTGCCCGTCAGGCAGTCGAAGGTCATGTCTTCCATCGCCTTCGCCACTGCCGCGCCGTCGGTGGTCCCGGCCTTCTCCATCGCCTGGGCAAGCACCATGACGACGTCGTAGCCGGGCATGATCCACACCGCGTCCGGATCAGAACCGAACTTCTTCTTGTATGCGGCAGCGAACTCGGAGTACTTCGGGTTCGCCTCGTCCGACAGGAAGCCGTGCGTATCGTAGTAGACCTCGTTGCCGTACTTCGTCCCGAGAGCCTCGAACAGCGACGGGTCGTCATAGGAGTCGCCGCCCACCACAGGCTGCGTCACGCCGCTTTCGCGGAGCGTTCGGATGATGAGCGCAAGATCGGGCTGGTACGACGAGATGTAGATGAAGTCCGGCTTCTCCTTGAGGGCCTTGATTCGCGCGAGCTGCGCCGACGCGTCGGCCTGGCCCTGCGTGTAGGTGTCCTCGAAGATGACCTTCCCGCCCAGCTCCTTGAAGCGGACGATGAAGTACCGCGAGAGGCTCTTCGTGTAGTCGATGAAGTCATCGGTGATGACGTACACCGAGCGCCATCCCTTGACGTTGTAGGCGTACTCGGCAGTCGCCGCACCCATGGTGGTGTTCCACATGGAAAGCGTGAACTGCTTGTCGCCAAGCGCTGCGGACCCGTACCGCGGCGACGAAGCGCACGGCGATATGCCCACGATGCCCGCCATCTGCGCCTCGCGAGATGCCGGGCCGCCGAAGTCGAAGTCGCCCGGCGCGATGATAGCGTCGGCTCCCTGCTCGATGAGCTGTCTGGCCACGTTGCCGGCCGTCACAGTGTCGCTCTTGCCGTCCATGGCGATGAGCTGGACCTTCTTGCCGAGGATGCCGCCCTTGGCGTTGAGTTCGTCCACCGCGAGCTGCGCTCCCCTGAGCGCAGGCTCGTCGATGGGCGCCTGGATGCCGGTCTGGCACAGCGCGGACCCGATGATGATCGTGTCGTCCGACGCCTTGCCTCCGGTGCCGCCGCCGGTCTTCGTTCCAGAAGAGCACCCGGCCGCCAGAAGAGATGCTGCTACTGCCAGGCTGAGCAGTGCCATTCCTCGCTTCATCGGCCTCCACCTCCCCGTCTTCGCACATTGCGCTCGCTGGTTGCCCACGGCGCGGCTGCCTGACTCCGGCGACGGCATTCGACAGAATGCATCACTCCCCGAAGCCTGGGCGACCCCCGCTCAAACGCCCCTCAGCCCTCGTGCCCCTTCGCCTCCTCGGCGAGCACGATCGCGCGAGCGACCTCTTTGAGCGAAATGCGGCGGTCCATGGCGAGCTTCTGCAGCCGACGGAACGCTTCCGGCTCGCTCAGACCGTGAGCCATGAGCACGCCTTTGGCCCGATCGAGCAGCTTGCGCGTCTCAAGCCGCTCCGAGAGGTCGGCGGCTTCCTGCTCCAGCGCGCGGGCCTCTGCGAACCGGGCGATCGCCACCTGCATCGCGGGCAGGACGTCCTTCTTCGAGAACGGCTTGACGAGGTAGGCCATCGCGCCTACCCGACACGCCTCCTCGACGTAGGAGGATTGTGAGAACGCCGTCACCATCACGACGGGCGCGATCCGCTCGTCCGACAGCACGCGTGCCGCCTCGATCCCGTCCATTCCGGGCATCTTGATGTCCATGAAGACGACGTCGGGCGCGAGCGCCCGGGCAAGACGGACGGCTTCCTCGCCGTCGCGCGCTTCGCCCACGACCTCGTGCCCCTCTTCTTCCAGCATCTCGCGCAGGTCCATGCGGATGATGGCCTCGTCTTCTGCGATGAGCACGCGCACCTCAGCGCCTCCCGCCTTCCGCCGTCATCGGCACCCGCACCGTCACGGTCGTGCCACGCGTGCCCGAGAAGCCCAGCGATCCGCGAAGGTCCTCCTCCACGACGGTGCGGACGATAGCAAGCCCGAGATTGCCGGAGGCGCCTGGGTCGAACCCTTCAGGCAGCCCGGGGCCCGTGTCGCGCACGCTCAGCACCAAGGTGTCTGCAGTCCTGCTGAGCGTGACAGTCACCTCGCCTGCCTCCGCACGAAGGCCGTGCTCGATCGCGTTGTGGACGAGCTCGGCCAGGACGAGCGCGAGCGACGTCGCCGTCGCTGCTGGCACGAGGCCGGTCTCGCCTTCCACCCGAGCGCGCGCCGTGGCCTCCGCGGCCATGCCACGCACCACCATGTCGACGACGGTGCGCGCGACGGCCGTGAAGTCGACCGCCTCTTCCGTGGCGGCAGCCAGCATCTCGTGCACGACCGCCATCGAAGCCACGCGGTCGACCGCCTCGGTCAGCGCTCGCTTCGCCTCCCCGCTCGACGCGCGCCGGGCCTGGATGCGAAGCAGCGACGCGACCGTCTGCAGGTTGTTCTTCACGCGGTGATGGACCTCGCGGATGGTCGCTTCCTTGACCCGGATCTCCTGCTCCCGGCGCCGCACGTCCGTGATGTCCTCCACGAGCACGAGCGCACCGGGGTCGAACCCGATGGCGCGGTAGTTCAAGACGCGCCCCGCCACTTCGATGACGACGGCGCGGCCGCCGCGGGAGTGCACGACAGGCGCGATCGCCGTCGCACCGCCAGGAAGCTCCGTGGCCGCACGTCCTGTGACGGCGCTGTCCGAACCAGCGAGGCGCATGATGTTCACCGCGTTCGGGCTCGCGTAGGCGACGACGCCGCTCCCGTCGATCTCCATGATGCCGTCGCCAGCGCGCCGAACCGTCGCGAACGGCGCGCCGGTGTCGACGTCCAGGATCGGTCCCTCGCTCAGCAGGCGGATCACCCGCTCGGCGAGCCCCATGAACGCGACTTCCATCGCCCCCGGGCTTTCTGTGACCTGCTCGGCCAGGTTGCGCACGAGCACACCGACAAGCGCGCCGTCCGAGCGGATGGGGTACGCCGCAGTCGCGTAGGCGATGCCGCGGGCCGTGCGACGGCGCGTTCCGCACGAAGGCGCCCCGGTGCGAAGCGCTTCGTACGCTTCGCGTTCCGCCGACTCGTCCAGCACCCGCCCCACCCTGCTCGTACCGATCGCGGACACCGCGGTCACCGGTCGGGCGTCGGCGACCACGCGCAATGTCCGGCCCTCGGGGACGGCCAGCGCCACGTCCCCGTAGCCGAGGTCGGCGACCAGCTGCAGGTTGTCCGCGACGTTTTGCACGTGTCCGCTGAGCGGGAACCGGGCGGCGGGAACGCTGTCGATGGTTCTGGCCATGCGCACAGTATAGAGCGGGCGGCGCCCAAGCCCCTCGTGCACCGCGCGGGATCGTGGAGTATCATCTCCTCAGGACGCACGGCTGCACTGAGGGGGTTCGATGGGACCGACGACAACTGCGACGTACATCTACGCGTACATCGCCTTCGCGGTCGTCTACCTGGCATCCGCCGCGGCCTTGGCCATCGCGGGGTTCCGGGCGAGCACGAGGCTTGCGCGCTGCACGCAAGAACCGGCGGCGAGCGAGACGTCTGTCCCGCCTGAGCGGGTGATCCCCCGCGCGTTCCGGCTGCTCGATTGGGTCCAGGGCTCCGCTCTGCTCGCGATCGCGTACGTCGTGGTCTCGGCGGGTCTCGGCTCGCTCATCTTGAAAGGGCAGCCCGCTTCGGTGGTGAACCTCGTGTGGATCGTCCTCAACGCAGCGGCCGCAGGCGCCGCGGTCGTGCTCGCCGTGCTGGGAACACGCGAGCTCGCGGGCATCGCCGACGCCGACGTCGCGTGCACTCCCGGCGACCGAGCCGCCCAAGACCTGCAGCGCGTGAGCACGCGCCTGGGCGCGAGCGCCGTCGTCGTCCTGCTCGTCGGCGTCTTCGTGGCAGTCAACCTGGTCTCCGTGATCGCAGACCTGAGCACGCTTCTCAAGACCGATTTCCTGCTGTAAGAGCGGCGGCTTCCTCCGAGCGCATGTGCGTGTGCGCGCATCCGTCCTGCTATAATCCTTCGCCGTGCGGCACGCCGTGCCCGGGTGGCGGAACTGGCAGACGCGTCGGTCTCAAAAACCGATGGCCGAAAGGTCGTGCGGGTTCGATTCCCGCCCCGGGCACCACCGCCGTGCGACGCGCGAACGGCGCAGCCACGAGGTTTGGGGGATCGATGCGGGACCGAGAGGCGCTCGAGTCCTTCGTCAGGCGGCTGCCGAAGGCCGAACTGCACGTGCACCTGGAGGGCACGCTCGAGCCGGAGCTCGCGCTTACCATCGCCGAACGCAACGGCATCTCGCCGCCCTTCCCCAGCATCGAAGCAGCCAAAGCGGCGTACCGGTTCGAGAACCTGCAGTCATTCCTCGACGTGTACTACGCGACGACCGCCGTGCTGCGCACCGAGCAGGACTTCTACGACCTCGCGTGGGCGTACCTCACGCGTGCGGCAGAGCAGAACGTGCGGCACGTCGAGCCGTTCTTCGACCCGCAGGCGCACCTGGCGCGCGGCGTGCCCTTCGGCATCTTCATCGCCGGCATCCTGCTCGCGCTCGAAGACGCCGAGGCGCAGCTCGGCATCACCTCGCGGCTGATCATGTGCTTCTTGCGAGACCACTCCGTCGAGGACGCACGAAAGACGCTCGCGACAGCGCACCTGTACCGGCACCGCATCGCAGGCGTCGGCCTCGATTCAGCGGAAGCCGGCTACCCGCCCGAGCTCTTCCGCGACGTCTTCGCGGAGGCGGCCGCGTACGGCATGCACCGCGTCGCGCACGCGGGCGAAGAGGGGCCGCCGGAATACGTCGCCGCAGCGCTCGACCTCTTGGGCGCCGAGCGGATCGACCACGGCGTGCGCAGCCTCGAAGACCCCGCGCTCGTCGAGCGCCTCGCCCGCGAGCGCGTGCCGCTCACGGTGTGCCCGCTCTCGAACGTGAAGCTCAGGGTCGTGCCGTCGCTCGAGCAGCACCCGTTGAAGCGCATGCTGGATGCGGGCCTGCTCGTCACCGTGAACTCGGACGACCCGGCGTACTTCGGGGGCTACCTCGTCGAGAACTACGTCGTGGCCGCGCTCGCGCTCGACCTGTCGCGCGACGAAATCGTCACGCTCGCGGAAAACTCGTTCGTAGCATCGTTCCTCGATGAGAGCGCGAAGGCCGCGCACGTCGAAGCGGTGCGAGCCGCGGCCGCACTGCCCTGACGAACGCCTGTTCGACGCGCGCACCGGTATCGTGTACACTCCATGCGAACGCGTGTTCGTATGGAGGCGCCATGGACCGATCCGCCAGCGCAGATGCCGAAGGCCGGCTCGTCGCTCACCTGAACGCCGAGCAGCGTGCCGCGGTCACGTACGGGGACTCCCCGCTGCTCGTCGTGGCGGGCGCCGGCACCGGAAAGACGACCGTGCTTGCCGCTCGCGTCGCAGCGCTCATCGCGCGCGGCGTCGAGCCTGGGCGCATCCTGCTTCTGACGTTCACCCGCAGGGCCGCTGCCGAGATGCTGCGGCGCGTCGAGACGCTGCTCGCGCGTTCGGGCGACGCGCACGTCGCGAGCGGCGCGTCGCGCGTCTGGGGCGGCACCTTCCACGCAGTGGCTGCGCGCCTGCTCCGCGTCTACGGGCAGGCGATCGGGCTTCCGCCCACGTTCACCGTGCTCGACCGCTCGGACGCCGAGGACCTCATGCGGCTCGTGCGTTCGGATCTCGACCTCGGGAGCGCGAAGCGCAGGTTCCCGCAGCCATCGACCTGCCTCGACATCTACTCCCGGTGCGTGAATGCACGCGAACCGCTCGCGCAGGTCCTCAAGACCGCATTCCCGTGGTGCCTCGATGCCGAGGAGGGCCTCGCGCGCCTGTTCGACGCCTACACGGAGCGCAAGGAGCGGCAGCACGTGCTCGACTACGACGACCTGCTGTGGTTCTGGCACGCGCTCCTTTCGACCGAGCCGGTGGCGAGCGCCGTGCGCGGCCGCTTCGATGCGGTGCTCGTCGACGAGTACCAGGACACGAACGCCATCCAAGCGGAGATCGTGGCGCTCGTGCGTCCCGATGGTCGCGGCGTGACGGTCGTGGGCGACGACGCCCAGGCGATCTACGGCTTCCGCGCCGCTACCGTCGAGAACATCGTGCGCTTCTGCGAGCGCTTCGATGCCGCCGAGACGGTCGTGCTCACCCGCAACTACCGGTCCACCCAACCCGTCCTGGATGCCGCCAACGCCATCATCGCGGGCGCGTCGCGCGGGCACCGCAAGGGCCTCGTGAGCCACCGGGGCCCAGGGGAGCGGCCCCGTCTCGTGTGCTGCTCGGACGAGCGCGAGCAGTCGGCGTTCGTCGTCGACCGTGTCCTCGAGCACCGCGAGGCCGGCGTTCCGCTCCGCAAGCAGGCCGTGCTCTTCCGCGCGGCGCACCACTCCGCCGACCTGGAGCTCGAGCTCAAGCGGCGCAACGTGCCGTTCGTGAAGTACGGCGGGCTCAGGTTCCTCGAGATGGCGCACGTCAAGGACCTGGTCGCCCTCCTCCGCCTGGCGGAGAATCCGCTGGACGCGACGGCCGCCGTGCGCGTGCTCGGCCTCGTCCCCGGTATCGGGCCGGCCACGGCCAAGCGGCTGGTCGAGGCCGTGGCGGCCTCCGGCGGCGACTTCAGCGCGTGGCGCGAAGCGCGCGTCCCGGCGCAGGGCGCCGAGATCCTCGGGCGCGTGGTCGATGCCCTCGAGCGGATCAGCAGCGACGGCTCGCTCGACGTGAGCGCGCAGGTGCACGCGGCCCGCGCCGTGCTCGCGCCCCTCGTCGAGCGCACGTACGACGCCCCGGGGCCTCGCCTGGCGGACTTGGAGCAGCTCGAAGCGCTCGCCGCCCGTTTCGAGAGCCGTTCGCGCTTCATCGCAGAGATGGCGCTCGACCCCCCGCGGTGGACCGAGGACCTCGCCGGTCCGCCGCTTCTCGACGACGACTGGCTCGTGCTCTCGACGATGCACTCGGCCAAGGGGCTCGAGTTCGACGTCGTGTTCGTGATCCACGCCGCGGACGGGAACATCCCGTCTGACATGGCCACCGGATCGCCCGATGAGCTCGACGAGGAGCGGCGGCTGTTCTACGTCGCGTGCACGCGCGCCCGCGACCACCTGTACGTCTGCTGGCCGCTTCGATACTACGCAGCCGGTCGCGGCGCGTCCGACGCCTACGGGTACTCTCAGCGCACCCGCTTCATCGACCGCGACGCGCTTCCGCTGTTCGACTGCATCTCGCCGGGTCTCGGGGACGCCGACAGCGACGCCGTGCCGGTCGAGACCGTCGGCTCGACGGCGTGCGTGCGCGAGCAGATGGCGCGCCTCTGGTCGTGACAGCGCCTCAGCGGCCGAGCAGGTCGAGGATCCGCGCGCTCGCCTCGAGCACGCTCAGGTGGTAGAACGCCTCTTCCAGCGTCTCGCCGCGCGCGAAGGCCCCGTGGGTGCGCAGCACGACGACCGGATGCTTCGCAAGCGCGTCTGCGACGAGCCGGGCCGCCTCCGGAGAGCCGATCGTCTCGGCAGAGGTCACGACCGGCACCTCCCCGAGGACGTACCGCCCCTCGGAGTCCTCGGGCACGATCGCATCGGCGCCGAACGAGCGTGCGATGGCGTGCACGGGATGCGCGTGCGCGACGGCACGCGCTTCGGTGCGGCGGTACACCTCGCGGTGCACGACGAGCTCCCGGCTGCAGCGCTCGTCCTTAGGCCCCGGCTCGATGTCGGTCTCGACGAGCTCGTCTGCGCTCAGCCGCCCGAGCATCGACCCGCGGCGGGTGATGAGGATGCGGTCGCCGAGCCTGACCGACAGGTTCCCGCCGTGGCTGGAGATGAGGCCCGCAAGGAAGATGTCGCGGCCCGTCTCGAGGAACGAGCGGATGAGCGCCTCGTCGACCACGCCGCTCAGTCCTGCCTCGACAGCATGCCCTGGTACTCGAGCGCACGGGCGAGCCGGTAGAAGTCGCTGTCGCGGTCGATGAAGCGAACGCGCGTCTTGAGCGTGCTCTCGTCGATGAGCTCCGAGAACGGCACGTACGTCAGCGAGAGCTGGTCGCGCACGCTCACCATCACCCCCGTCAGCCCTTCTTCGACGAGCGCCCGGAACGCCCCCACGCCGAGCTGCGTGCCAAGCAGCACGTCGAACGCGCTCGGCTCGGAACAGCGCGTCTCGTAGCCGATCTGCTTCGAGCGCACCTTCACCTTCACGCCGGTGCGCTCCTGGTACGCCCGCTCCATCGCGTCGGCCAACACGCGCCCGACCTGCGCTTCGCCGAGCCGCACGTTGCCGTGCTCGTCGGTGGCCTGCGGCTTCTGGTCCTCCGGGAGCTTGTCAGCGAGGCCCTCAGCGATGCACACGATGCCGTACCTGCGGCCGTCGTGCTCGCGCGCCAGCATGAGGTCTGCCAGCTCGCGGCCCACGGCGTGAGCGTCGAACTCGCCGTCGAAGTCCTCCACCGACAGCATGCGGGTGGCCTCGCCAGCGATGCCGGACGCGTAGGTGAGCCAGCCTGCTTTCCTGCCCATGATCTCGAGCACGTACCAGGTCTGCGTCGACTTCGCGTCAGCCACCAGATTGCGTATCTCCGACGCGGCGAAGTGCGCGGCGGAGTAGAAACCGAACGTCCAGTCGATGCCGTAGTAGTCGTTGTCGATGGTCTTCGGGAGGTGCACGATCTTGAGCCGCCGCAGGTCCGGCATCAGCTCCTGCATGCGGTAGAGGTAGTTGGCCGTCTTGAGCGTATCATCGCCGCCGATCGACACGAGCGCGTCGATGGCGAGCGAATCGAGCGCACGGTACACCGCAAGCAGCCGTGCGTTCTTCTGCGGATCGGCGAGGTCTGATAGCGCCGTGATGGCCTTGCCCGGGTTCGCGCGCGAAGTCCTGAGGATGATGTCCTTGCGGTTGCGGATGCCCGACACGTCGTCGCGGGTCAGCGTGAGGTAGTCGACCCCTTCGCGGAGCGGAGCGCCCTCGGAGAAGTCTTCGAGCCGCTCATAGCCATCGAGAAAGCCGACCACCTCGATGCCGCTGTTGATGAACGAGAGCGCGGCCGCACAGATCACGGCGTTCGCCGCCGGTGCCGGGCCCCCGCTGAAGAGCATGCCGACACGCTTGATGGACGTCTGCTGAGCCATGGTGCTCCCTCCTCGGCCGACTGCGTTTCGCGCCTGTCGTTCCCATCATTCCCGGACGGCTGCCCGGCCGATCGCTGCGAGACGCTCCTGCCGGCGCGTCACGAGCTCAGGCACGGGGACGCTCGCCAGGTCCCGCAACGACCGGACGATCGCGTCTTCGACTCGCGCGAACACCAGTGCCGGATCGCGGTGTGCGCCGCCGAGCGGCTCTTCGACGATCTCGTCCGCGATGCCGAGCTCGACCAGGTCGGCCGCCGTGAGCCGAAGCGCCGATGCCGTCTCGGCCGCGTGCTGCGGGTCCTTGAACAGGATGAGCGAGCACATCTCCGGCGAGATGACCGAGTAGTACGCGTTCTCGAGCATGATCATGCGGTCGCCGAATCCGATGGCGAGCGCGCCGCCGCTGCCGCCCTCGCCGATGCCGACGACCACCACCGGCGTCGCAAGCCCAGCGAGCGTCTCCAGGCACTCGGCGATCGCCCACGCCTGCCCGCGCTCCTCGGCCTCGATCCCCGGATACGCCCCCGCGGTGTCGAGGAAGCTCACGACGGGCAGGTGGAACTTCTCGGCGAGAAGCATCGCTCGCTTGGCCTTGCGGAATCCCTCGGGATGCGGGCTTCCGAAGTTGCGTCGGATGTTCTCGTTGGTCGTCTTGCCTTTACGGTGGCCGAGCACCACGCAGCGGACGCCGTCGATCGTCGCGAGGCCCGCGAACATCGCCTCGTCGTCCCCGTACGCGCGGTCTCCACGGAGCTCGACGACGTCCGAGAACAGCATCTCGACGTAGTCCTGCGTCTTCGGACGCTCTGGATGACGGGCGATCTGGACACGCTCCCACGGCGTGAGCGCCGAGTACAGCGCCTCCTTGAGCATCTGGATCTCGGACTCGAGCTGCGCGATCTCGTCCGCGAGCCCCGGCTGACCGCTCACGTCCAGGCGCTTGAGGTCCTCCAGCTGCTGCTCGAGCTCGACGATCGGCCGCTCGAACTCCATCACGTACCTGATGGCGGCCACGTCACGACCCCTCCTCGGCCACCGGGCAGGCCGCGCCTTCCGCTGCTGGATGGATGTCTGGCCCGCAGAGGTAATCGAGCACCAGCCCGACGGTCGCCTTGAGCTCCGTCCGGGGCACAACAGCGTCGATGAAGCCATGCCTCACCAGGGACTCCGCCGTCTGGAAGCCCTTGGGGAGGCTCTGCCGCGTCGTCTCCTGGACGAGCTTGGGGCCGGCAAAGCCGACCATGGCTCCGGGCTCCGCGAAGATGACGTCCGCGAGCACCGGGAAGCTCGCCGTCACGCCGCCGTAGGTGGGATTCGCGAGGACCGCGACGTACGGCAGCCCCGCGTCCGAGAACCGGCGAACGGCGGCGGCGGTCTTCGCCATCTGCATCAGCGAGAGCATGCCTTCTTGCATGCGCGCGCCACCCGAAGCCGTCACGAACACCACGGCGCGCTGCTCCTCGCGCGCGCGGTCGAACGCCCGAGCGACCTTCTCCCCGACGGCCGTTCCCATCGAAGCGCCGATGAACCGGAAGTCCATCGCTCCGAGCACCACGGGGTGACCCTCCACGAGCGCGCGGCCGGTCACGACGGCCTCGGCGAGCCCCGTGGTCTCGCGCGCCACCTCCAGCGCGGTCGCGTAGGGCTTCGCCGCAGTGAAGCGAAGCGGGTCCGTCGAGGCGAGCGTCGCATCGGTCTCCTCGAACGTGCCCTCGTCCGCAAGCGAGCGGACTCTGTCGGGCGCGGGCATCTCGGCGTGGTGGCCGCAGTGCGGGCAGACGTTCAGGTTCTTCTCGAAGTCACCGCGGTAGACCGTGCGCTTGCATCCTGCGCACTTCAGCCAGACGCCCTCGGGCAGCTCGGCGGCCGCGCCGGGCGTGACGACCGTGTACTTCCGCTGCTCGCGGGCCTTGAACCAGTCAGAAACGGGCATCGGCTTCCAGGTGTCTCGGGTCCGGGTACTTAAGGATAGCGCGGCGCCGCCCGATGTGCGACGCCGCGCTCGCATCCGCGCTCACGCGCTGCTAGATGGAGAAATCCTTCTCGCCGTTGAAAACGGCCAGCGCGTCTTCGACGCTCCAGTCGCCGAGCGTGATCGCGCTGATCGCCTTCGTGAGGCGGACGGCCTCGTCGAGCGGCCGCTGGTGGATGTTGCGCCCGGTGGCGTTGCCGCGCGCGCCGCCGACGTGGATCTGCTCCCAGAGCTGACGCAAGAACACGTCGGCCGCGACAGTCGAACCGCCCGCGCACACGAGCCCGGTGCGCCCGCACGCCTTCGAGGCCTCGACGAGCTTCTCCGCGGACGACTTGTGCTCGTCGCCCTTCGGCGGGTTGACTTTCACGAAGTCCGCGCCCAAGCACACCGCCACACCGGCCGCGCCGGCGATGAGGTGCGCGTCCTTCTCGTCCGGCACCGCCCTGCCGCGCGGGTAGATCCACAGCACGACGATCAGTCCCGTCGAATGCGCATCGGCGATGAGCTGGCCGGCCTCCATCATCATCTGGGACTCGTACTCGCTGCCGAGGTAGATGGTGTAGCCCACGCCCACCACGTTCACGCCGTTGTCGCGCATGTCGAGCACCGTCTGCAGGTCATACAGCTGCGGCGAGTACGGGTCGTCCTGGTGCTTCGCCGGGTCCTTCGCCGAAGACTTCACCAGGTGCGTCTTCGAGTTCATCTTGACGAGGTAGTTGATGTCCGGGTAGTCCGCCGCGTAGTGGGCGATGAGGCCGCGCTGCCCTGCGAGCACGCCCACCACGCCCTGCGAGCCGATGCGGAACAGGTGCTCCGGATCGGCGTCTTCCGGCGCGATGCCCTCGCCGAAGAAGTCGTCGTTGAGGTGCTCGATCTTCTGGTCGCATGCGAACAGCATGAGGCGACCGGTGCCCCGTGTGGCCTTGAGGTAGCTGTCGATGTAGGTCTCGCGCGCTGCAGCGGGCACATCTGCTGGCACGCGGACCTGGTCGCGCGTCAGTGTCGGCATGGTTCCCTCCTCGATAGATGGACGGTCGATTGCCACTGCATAGGTTAGGCGAACGCGCGCAGCGACGCCACACCTTATACCCGAACGCGCGGCCGATGCGCGGGCCGTCAGCCGATCCGGCGCTCCATCCTCACGTGCAGCTGTCCGGTGCGCCCTGATGCGAACGGCTCTGCGCTCGTCACGACGAACCCGAGCCGCTCGTAGAACGCGACCGCTGGCAGCCGCGCGTTCAGCCACACCAGCCGCGCGCCCATCTCGGTGGCCTTCGCGCACGCCTCAGCCATGAGCGCGGTGCCGACGCCGGTGCGCTGCGCGTCGAAGGCGACCGCGACGTGGCGGAGCTGCGCCTCCTCGCCTCGATGCATGAGCCGCGTGTAGCCGACCACGCGCTCGCCGTCGAGCGCGACCAGGTGGAAGGCGGCCGGGTCGTCGTCGCCCCAGTCGTGGAAAGGCGGGACGCCGAACGGTGCCATCAGCACCTCGTAGCGCAAGGCGCGCGCCGCTCGGACGCGGGCGTCGTCCGATGCGACCCACTCGAGACGCAGCACGCTACCCCCGGAACCGGTTCGTGATAGGCATCCGGCGGTCCTTGCCGAACGCCTTCGGTGTGACCTTGATGCCGACCGGGCCCTGTCTGCGCTTGTACTCCGCGCCATCGACCATCGCCGCCACGCGCTCCACTGTCTCGCGGTCGTGGCCCATCGCGACGATCTCGTCCACGGAGCGGTCGAGTTCGACGTACTCCACGAGGATGGCGTCGAGCACCTCATACGGCGGGAGCGTGTCTTGGTCGGTCTGTCCCGGGCGCAGCTCGGCGCTCGGCGGCTTCGTGAGCGTCGAGTCCGGAATCGCCGGCGAACGCGTGTTCCGCCACCTGGCCAGCTCGTAGACGCGCGTCTTGAAGACGTCTTTGATCGGCGCGAAACCCCCCACCATGTCGCCATAGAGCGTGCTGTATCCCACCGAAAGCTCGCTCTTGTTGCCGGTGGCGAGCACGAGCCACCCGAACTTGTTCGACAGCGCCATCAGGAGCATCCCGCGCACGCGCGCCTGCAGGTTCTCCTCAGTCACGTCCGGCGCCGCACCTGCAAACACGGGCGCAAGCGTATCGAGGGCGGCCGTGAACGTAGGCTCGATGCCGAGTTCCAGCACATCGATGCCGAGCGCATCTGCAAGCGCCCGCGCGTCCGCGAGGCTGCTTTCCGACGAGTAGCGCGACGGCATCATCACGCCGTGCACGCGCTCGGGACCGAGCGCGTCTGCTGCAAGCGTCGCGACGAGCGCCGAGTCGATGCCGCCGGAAAGCCCCAGCACGACATCGGTGAAGCCGTTCTTGTGGATGTAGTCCCGCAGGCCGAGCGTGAGCGCGGCGTACATCTCGGCCTCGTGCTCGATGCGCGGCTCGACCCGCTGAGGCCGGGGCTGCTTGTCGTCGACGTCGACAACGAGCAGGTCCTCGTCGAACGAGCGCGCCCTGCCGACCACCGTGCCGTCCGGCGCGATCACCACCGAGCGGCCGTCGAAGACGAGCTCGTCCTGACCGCCGACCAAGTTGCAGTACACCACCCAGACGCCGAACTCGAGCGCCCGCCTGACGAGCATCCGCTCGCGCGAGACGCCTTTGCCCGCGTAAAACGGCGACGCAGAGAGGTTCACCACCGCTTTCGCGCCGATGCTCGCTAGCCGCGCGATCGGCTCGGGCTGCCACGCGTCCTCGCAGATCGTGACGCCGACGCCTGTGCCGTCGAGCGCCAGCAGCACATTGGCGTTGCCGGGCGTGAAGTAGCGCTTCTCGTCGAAGACGCCGTAGTTCGGCAGCAGGCGCTTCCGGTAGACGTCGCGGATCGCGCCCGAAGCGGTGTGCACAGCGGCGTTGTACAGCGCCCCGCCCTCCTGCCACGGCGTACCGATCAGCGCCGAGCACGCAGCCTCGGCGGCGAAGGTCTCGACCGCCGCCATCGCCCGCTCGACGAAGTGCGGCTTGGCGAGGAGGTCTTCGGGCGGATAGCCCGTGATGACGAGCTCGGGCAGGACCACCAGTTCGGCGCCCGCCTCGGCGGCCTCGCGAGCAGCCTCCAGCGCGAGCACGAGGTTGCCGTCGATGTCGCCGACAGTAGGGTTCACCTGCGCAAGCGCGAACCGCATGCCGCTTCCCTTCGCAGAGCGCTTCTTCGTCCTCGTCACACTGTAGCGCAAACGGCCGACATCGTGGGTGCGCCCCGCCTGCGCGTGCTACGATGAAGCGCGACGGCAACGGACTTGGGGGGTTCTATGCGAGCACGCCCGCGTGCAGTCCTCGCCCTTCTCTGCGTCGCGCTCGCAGGGTCGCTTGCGGCCTCGCCGACGACGGCCGCTGCGAAGTCCTACACCATGCCCTCTGTGCGGATCGAGGCCGAGGTCACGCCGAGCGGAGTCCTCTTCGTCACCGAGGAGCGCACCTTCGACTTCTCGGGCTCGTTCTCGTACGTGTACTGGGAGCTCGACAAGCAGCCGTCCGACGCCGCGTATGCCTTCGGGCAGATCGAGGTGCTCGGCGTGGCCGGTCCTGGCGGCGAGTTCGAGCGCGGCGAGGCGTCGACGGGCCTGCCGGGCACCTACGTGGTGCAGGACCTCGGCCCGACCGTGCGCATCGAGGCGTACCATGCGACGACCGACGCGCGCGCGACCTTCACGCTCCGATACATCGTGCACGACGCCGCGAAGCGGTGGGACGACACCGCCGAGCTGTACTGGAAGTTCGTCGGCGACCGCTGGGACGTCGGCGTCGGCTCGGTGTCGATCCAGGTCCGATTCCCGCCGGGCGTGAGCGAGGACGATCTGCGAGTGTGGGCGCACGGACCGCTCACCGGCACCGTCTCGAAGACAGGCGGCGTCATGACGCTCGCGGTGGACGACCTGCCGCCCAACACCTTCGTGGAGGCGCGAGCGCTCTTCCCGCGAGACGCGCTGAGCGAGGCGCCGGCCACCCCGGGTGCACGCGAGCAGCAGGTGCTCGCCGAGGAGGCGCGCTGGGCAAGCGAGGCGAACGCGGCCCGGCGGCGCGCGCGAGCCACGGTGGCGGCGGCGGCCGTCCTCGGCGCTGTCGTGCCCCTCGCGTCGCTCGTGCTCGCACTGTGGCTCTGGCGGCGCTACGGCAAGGAGCGGCGCCCGTCTTTCGAGGGCCGGTACTTCCGCGAGCTGCCGGCCGATCTGCCGCCAGCGGTCGTCGGCGCGCTCATGCGGTGGGGATCCGTCGGCGAGAAAGAGCTCACGGCGACGCTCATGGACCTGTCGAACCGCGGCATCGTGCGGGTCGAGCCCGTGCAGGAGACCACGGCAGGCCTGCTCGGTCCGAAGTCAAATACGGTCTGGCGGCTCTCGATTGAGACCGCCGACCTCTCGGCCCTCCGCCCGTTCGAACGCGCGCTCCTGAAGGCGGTCTTCGGCGACGCGCGGCCCGGCGCAACGACCACCATCGAAGCGATCCAGCGCGAGGCGAAGAAGCACCCGGAGCGCTACACCGCGGCCATCGGCGAGTGGAAAAAGGCGGTGAGTTCGGAGGCGGACGCGCACGGCTTTTTCGAGAAGAGCGGCACCGGGTTCGTGGTCGGGTTCATCGCGTGGGCGATGATCCTGCTCGTCATGTCCATCGGCGCGGCGATGACGTCGGGAAGCGGCCTGGTCGCGCTCGTGGGCGTCCCCTGCTCGCTCGGCGTCGGGGCGATCGCGTTCTTCATGCCGCGCCGGACGGCGGAGGCCGCCGAGCTTCACGCCAAGTACCGGGCGCTCAAGCAGTACCTCGAGGACTTCAGCCGCCTCGACGAAGCGCCGCCGACGCACGTCGTGCTGTGGGAGCACTTCTTGGTGCTCGCGGTCGTGTTCGGCATCGCTGAGCGGGTCATCGAAGCGCTGCGCGTGAAAGCCCCGCAGGTCTTGGAGGACCCGGCGCTCGCGCACGCCGTCTGGTGGACCACGCCGCAGCAGGGCTTCGCATCACCGGCGCACGCGATGACGAGCGGGTTCGCTTCGGCCTCGCAGATCGCCTCCAGCCAGATGTCGAGCAGAACCGGCGGCGGAGGCGGCTTCTCCGGCGGCGGTGGCGGTGGCGGTGGTGGTGGCGGCGGAGGCGCCGGGTAGGAAAGAGGCGTGATGGGCGACATCCAGACACCCAACGGCGTGGAGTTCTCCATCGGAGCGAAGGTCCTGCGGAACGGTTCGCCTACCTGCACGACGCCTTCTATCCGGAGGTGTCCGACTCGTGGATGCGGACCCACGCGCGGCCCGATTGGGGCATCATCGAGCGCAACGTCATGTTCGCCGTGGCGCAGCGGCAGCACACCGAGGAAGACGACGACGCGCTGTTCCGGTTCGAGATCTTCTGAGCAAGCGAACCTGAAGACAGCCATGCGCTCGGACCGCGCCGAGTACCAGCTCGGTATCGACGGCTGGCGCGCCGCCGTGGTGACCGAGGCGGTCAGGCAGGACCTCCTCGCCCCGGAGCGTAGGAAGCGGACGGCGCGGGGCGAAGCGCTCGCGGAGCTCGGGCTGGAGATCCTCGGCGACCTGCACGACACGGCGCTCGCGCTCAAGGCGCTCTCAGCCCGCTGAGCCCCGCCCGCTCTCGTGCACTGCGCGCGCGAGCGACCGCACGAAGTCGCCAACGACGCTCGGGTCGTGCTGTCGCCGGACGATCGCGCTGCCGACGATCACGCCGTCGGCGATGCGCGCGGCTTCCGCGGCCTGCTCGGGAGTGCCGATCCCGAAGCCGATGGCGACTGGAAGCGTCGTCGCCGCGCGCACGCGCTCGACCAGACGGCGGCCGGCATCGGCGAGCGTCTCGCGCTCGCCGGTCACGCCGGTGGTGCTGACGCAGTACACGAACCCTGCGGAAGCGTCGGCCACCACGCGGACGCGCTCGTCGGTGGAGGTCGGCGCCAGAAGGAAGACGGTGTCGAGCCCGCCCGCGACGGCACGCCACGGGCGAGCCGCCTCAGGCGGCATGTCGGGCACGATGACGCCGGCGACGCCCGCTTCCCGCATGAGGTCGGCCGCACGCGGAAGCCCCATGCTCATCAGCGGGTTCAGGTACGTCATGAGCACGAGCGGCGGGCAGTCATCGCCACGCCCGCTGATGAACTCCCGCGCGAGGTCGATCGTCTCGGCAAGCCCGAACCCGCCGGGAGCGCGGCGCGCCACCTGCGCTGCGTCGGCGATGACGGGGCCGTCGGCGAGCGGGTCCCCGTACGGCACCCCGAGCTCGATCACGTCCGCGCCCGCGTCGGCCGCACGAGCGAGCGCGCGCAGCGAGGTCGTCCGGTCGGGATAACCCGCCATCAGGTACGCGACGAGCGCCGGCCGTCCGCGGCGGAACGCCGCCTCGAGCCGGGACGCCGTTCGCTCGCCAGCCACTGCCGACCTCCCGTCGTCTCGCGTGCCGAGCCCCGCGCGCTCGCTCACGCGCCGAGCCCGGCCTCCCGGACGATGTCCATGTCCTTGTCGCCGCGCCCGCTCACGTTCACGAGCACGCTCGCGTCCGGTCCGAGCTCCGCCGCCAGACGCGGCAGCATCGCGAGCGCGTGCGCAGACTCGATCGCCGGGATGATGCCTTCCGTACGCGCGAGAAGAGCGAACGCGTCGAGCGCTTCGCGGTCGGTGACTGCTTCGTAGCGCACGAGCCCTGCGTCCTTCAGGTAGCTGTGCTCGGGCCCCACGCCGGGGTAGTCGAGCCCCGCCGAGATCGAGTACGCCTCCTTGGGGTTGCCTGCCTCGTCTTGGAGGAGGTAGCTGTAGAAGCCGTGGAGCACGCCTGGACGCCCCTTCGTGAGCGCCGCGCCGTGCTTGTCGGTCTCCAGCCCGAGCCCGGCCGCCTCCGCCCCGATGAGCAAGGGCCGCTCGTCGGCAGGCACGTCGCGCAGGAACGGATAGAAGATGCCGATCGCGTTCGAGCCGCCGCCGACGCACGCCACGACGGCGTCCGGCATGCGCGCCCCCTTCTCGCGGAGCTGCGAGAGCGCCTCCTCGCCGATGACCTTCTGGAAGTGCCGCACGATAGTCGGGTACGGGTGCGGGCCGACTGCGGAGCCGAGCACGTAGAACGTGTCCTCCACCCGCTCGACCCAGTGCCGCAGCGCCGCAGTGACCGCATCGGCGAGCGTGCCGGTGCCGTCGGCCACGGGCACCACCTCGGCGCCGAGGAGCCGCATCTTGTAGACGTTGAGCGCCTGCCGCCGGATGTCCTCGGTGCCCATGAAGATCGCGCACTCCAGGCCCATGAGCGCCGCCGTCGTGGCCGTCGCCACGCCGTGCTGGCCTGCGCCGGTCTCGGCGATCACGCGCCGCTTGCCCATGCGCTTGGCGAGGAGGCACTGGCCGAGCGTGTTGTTGATCTTGTGGGCGCCGGTGTGGTTGAGGTCTTCTCGCTTCAGCCACACCGTGCCGAGCCCAACCGCCTCAGCGAGCCGGTCGGCCCGGTACAGCGGCGACGGCCGGCCCACGTAGTCTGCAAGCAGCGCGCCGAGCTCGGCGTCGAACGCGGGGTCGCCCAGGGCCTCGTCGAACGCGTGGGCGAGCTCTTCTAGCGCAGGCACGACCGTCTCGGGGACGAACGTGCCTCCGTACGGTCCGAAGAACCCCTGCGCGTCCGGGCTCGCGTACGCCTCTTCTGCCGACGGCAGCAGCGATCCGCTCATCTCTCACCCTTCCTCGTCTGCCGCGCGCACCGCGGCCATGAACTGTTCGACCTTCCGCGCGTCTTTCACGCCGGGCGCCGCCTCGACGCCGGACGAGACGTCCACCGCGAACGGGCGCAGCGTGCGGACGGCCGTCCCGACATTGTCTGCGCGCAGGCCGCCTGCGACAACCACCGGGATCCACGAGGGCAGCGCGTCTCGCACGGCGTCCCAGTCGAACGCCACGCCGGTGCCGCCACGCGCCTGCGGCACGCGTGCGTCGAGCAGCGCTGCGCTGATGCTGCCACGATACGCCTCCACGCCCGTGAGGTCCTGCGGCCCGGCGACGCGGAACGCCTTGATCACCGGCACCGGTGCGCTCGCGCACGCCTCCGGCGTCTCGTCGCCGTGCAGCTGGACCGCCGTGAGCCGCAGAGCGCGCACGGCTTCGGCCACGAACGCCGGCTCGGCGTCGACGAACACCCCCACGCGGGCCACCAGGGGCGGAACCGCCGCGAGCGCCCGTTCGGCCTGCGGAAGCGTCACGCGCCGCGGGCTTTCGGCGAGCACCACGCCGACGGCATCGGCGCCCGCCGCAACGGCGAGCGCCGCGTCCGCCTCGTTCGTGATGCCGCAGATCTTCACCCGTGTGCGCATCCCCGCTCCTAGTCATGCAGGACCGTGCCTGCTGCGAAGTCGTAGTCCTTGAGGCGGCCTGCGAGGTACGCCTCGTACGCCGAGAGGTCGAAGTGGCCGTGCCCGGAGAGGTTGAACAGCACGGTCTTGTCCTCGCCCGCCTCCTTGGCGGCGAGCGCCTCGTCGATCGCGACGCGGATGGCGTGGCTCGACTCGGGCGCCGGCAGGATGCCCTCCGCGCGCGCGAAGGTCACCGCAGCCTCGAAGCACGCGGTCTGGTGCACGGCGACGGCCTCGATGTCTCCGGACTTCACGAGCGCGGAGACGAGCGGCGAATCGCCGTGGTACCTCAGTCCGCCCGCGTGGATGCCGGCAGGCACGAAGTCGTGGCCGAGCGTGTACATCATCATCTGCGGCGTCATCTTCGCCTCGTCGCCGAAGTCGTAGCGGTACTCGCCTGCCGTGAGCGTCGGGCACGCCTTCGGCTCCACCGCGACGAGCCGCGCCTTGGACTTTCCGTCGAGCCGACGCTTGTAGTACGGGAACGCGATGCCCGCGAAGTTCGAGCCGCCGCCCACGCACCCGATGACGACGTCGGGCTCGGCTTCGGCCATCTCCATCTGCTGGATGGCCTCAAGGCCGATCACCGTCTGGTGCAGGCACACGTGGTTGAGCACGCTTCCGAGCGAATAGTGCGTGTCCGGGTCCTTGACGGCCACTTCGACCGCTTCGGAGATCGCGATGCCGAGCGAGCCGGTGGAGTCCGGATCCATCGCGAGCACATGGCGGCCGGCCTCCGTGAGGTTCGACGGCGAGGCGTGCACCGTCGCGCCGTAGGTCTCCATCAGGATGCGCCGGTACGGCTTCTGCTCGTAGGAGACCTTCACCATGAAGACCTCGACCTCGATGCCGAACAGCGCTCCGGCGATCGAAAGCGCGCTGCCCCACTGCCCGGCGCCGGTCTCCGTGGAGATCTTCTTCACGCCCTCGAGCTTGTTGTAGTACGCCTGCGGGATCGCGGTGTTCGGCTTGTGCGAACCGGCCGGCGAGACGCCTTCGTACTTGTAGAAGATCTTCACGCCTTCGGGCAGGCCGAGCACGCGCTCCAGCGCCTTCGCGCGGATGAGCGGCGACGGCCGGTAGGTCTTGTACACGTCGATGACCGCGCCAGGGACGTCGATGTAGCGCTCCTGCGAGACCTCCTGCTTGATGCATTCCATCGGGAAGAGCACCGCGAGCTGCTCGGGGCCCATCGGGTTGCCCTCCGCATCCAGCGGCGGCGGGATCTGCTCCGCCAGGTCGGCCTGGACGTTGTACCAGGCGGTCGGCATGTCCCGTTCGTCCAGCATGAACCTCGTCCTGTCAGGCATGACCGTTCTCCTTTCCCACGCCCGTCAACTCCCGTACCGCATCTTCAGGAGACGGCGCACCCATGAGCGCCGTCCCCACCAACACCGCATCTGCGCCGGCCCGAGCCGCCGCCTCGACGTCTCGGCGGGAGCGGATCCCGCTTTCTGCGACGACCACGTCGGCCACCTCCCGCGCACGCCTCACGAGCGCGTGCGCACGCTCGAGGTCGATGGCGAGCGTGCGCAGGTCCCGCGCGTTCACGCCCACCACGCGCGCGCCCGAGCGCACAGCGAGCGCCAGTTCGGCCTCGTCGTGCACCTCCACCAACGCCTCGAGCCCGAACCTCGACGTGAGGTCGAGGTAGCGCGGCAGGTCCTGTCCGAGCACGCTTGCCATGAGCAGCACTGCGTCCGCGCCTGCCGCGCGCGCCGCTGCGACCTGCGCCGGGTCCACCACGAAGTCCTTGCAGAGCACCGGCACGCGCACCGCGGCCGACACCGAAGCGAGGTCTTCGAAGCTGCCGCCGAACCGCTCGGGCTCCGTGAGCACCGAGATGGCCGCCGCGTGCCCGCGCTCGTACGCCTGCGCTTGCGCGCGTGCATCGCACCCGAGCGCGATGCCGCCAGCGCTCGGCGAGCTGCGCTTCACCTCCGCGATCACCGCCACGGCCTGCGGCGCCGTAAGGGCTGCTGAGAACGGTCGCGCGGGGCGCGCGTGCGCCGCCCGCTCTACAAGATCGGCGCGCACGGCGTCGGTGAACTCCCGCGCGACCCGCGCCTTGCGCGACGCCACGATCTTCGCCAGCACGCTCACGCGATCGCCTCCTCGGCGAGCCGGTTGCTCACCGCGATGAGCCGCTCGAGCGCTTCGGCCGCCCGCCCCGAGTCGATCGAGGCACGCGCCCGCTCGACCCCGTCGGCGAGGTCGGTCCCCGCTCCGGCCGCGAGCAGCGCGGCCGCTGCGTTCAGGAGCACGATGTCGCGCCGCGGTCCGTGCTCGCCTTCGAGCACCCGCCTGAGCATCGCCGCGTTCTCCTGCGCGTCGCCGCCGACGACGTCTGCGAGCGTCGAGCGCGCGATGCCGACCTGCTCCGGCTCGATCTCGTAGGTGCGCACGCCGCCTGAGCTCGCATCGAACTCCGCCACGAGCGTGGGGCCGCTCGCAGAGACTTCATCCATGCCCGGGTGCCCGTGCACCACGAGCACGCGCTCGGCCCCGAGCCGTCCGGCGACCTCCGCGAGCACCGGCGCCAGCCGCGGGTCGTACACGCCGAGCAGCTGACGCGCCGCGCCCGCGGGGTTCGTGAGCGGACCCAAGATGTTGAACACGGTGCGGATGCCGATCTCCCGCCGAGGCCCCGCAGCATGCCGCATGCTCGCGTGCAGCGTCGGAGCGAAGAGGAACCCCACGCCGCACTCCTCGATGCACCGCGCCATCGACCTCGAGTCGAGGCCGAGGTTCACGCCGAGCGCCTCGAGCACGTCCGCGCTGCCGGCCGAGGACGACACCGCGCGGTTGCCGTGCTTGGCGACCGGGACGCCTGCGCCCGCCACTACGAACGCCGTCGCCGTCGAGATGTTGAAGGTGTGCAGCCCGTCGCCGCCCGTCCCGCAGGTGTCGAGCACGCCAGGGATCGCGGGCCGCACCGGCGTCGCACGCTCGCGCATCGCCTGCGCGAACCCGACGATCTCGTCGACCGTCTCGCCTTTCATCCGCATCCCCACCACGAGAGCGGCGATCTGCGCGGGCGTCGCCTCGCCGTCCATGATGGCGCCCATCACCGCACGGGCCTCCTCTTCGGCGAGCGACCCGCCCGTGCTCACGCGCGCGATCGCGCCGGGCACGCTCGTAACCGCGGCCGCCTGCTCGGCAGAGCGCACGGCGCCGCCCGCCGCCGAGACCGCCTGCGGCGCAGCAGAGCCCGGCGCCTCGCCCGGGATCTCCCCGCAGACCTTCAGGAAGTTCGCGATGATGCCCGCGCCTTCCGGGGTGAGCACGCTTTCCGGGTGGAACTGCACGCCGAACACCGGCTTGCCGACGACCTCGATCCCCATCACCATGCCGTCGGCCGTGCGCGCCGTCACCGTGAGCTCGCCTGTCACGGTCGCGGCGTCCACCACGAGCGAGTGGTAGCGCGTCGCCGTCATCGGGCTCGGCACGCCGGCGAACACGCCGCGTCCGTCGTGGTGGATCTCGTCCGTCTTGCCGTGCACCGGCCTGAGCGCTCGCACCACCGACGCGCCATGCAGCGCGGCGATCACCTGGTGGCCGAGGCAGATGCCGAGCACCGGGACGCCCGCCTCCTCGGCAGCGCGCACGACCTCGCCTGAGACGCCCGCGTCTTTTGGCGTGCCCGGACCGGGCGAGATGACGATGCCGGCCGGACGCATGGCGAGCGCGTCTGTGGCCGTGACCTCATCGTTTCGCCGCACTTCTACCTCGGCGCCGAGCGCAGCGAGGAGCTGCACGATGTTGTAGGTGAACGAGTCGTAGTTGTCGATGACGAGGATCATCACGCCACCTCCGCCGTCGCGTGCATGCCCGCTGCGAGCTCGAGCGCCCGGTGCAGCGCGCGCGCCTTGTGCAGGCACTCCTCGTGCTCGCGCTCGGGGTCGCTGTCCGCCACGATGCCGGCGCCGCTTTGGATGTACGCGCGCCCGCCGGCGATCACGAAGGTGCGGATGGCGATGCACATGTCCATCGCGCCGTCCGCCCCGAGGTAACCGACGACGCCCGCGTACGGCCCGCGCGCCGCCGGCTCCAGCTCGGCGATGATTTCCATCGCGCGCACCTTGGGCGCCCCCGAGACCGTCCCTGCCGGGAACGTCGCCTCCAGCGCGTCGATCGCTGTCGCGTCGGGCCTGAGCGTTCCTGACACGGTGCTCACGATGTGCATGACGTGGCTGTAGCGCTCGACCTCCATGAGCTGCTCGACCTGCACGCTGCCAGGCACGCACACCCTGCCGAGGTCGTTCCGGCCGAGGTCCACGAGCATGACGTGCTCGGCCCGCTCCTTCTCGTCGGAGAGCAGCTCCGCGCGCAAGCGGCTGTCAGCGGCGGCGTCCGCGCCCCGCGGCCGAGTCCCCGCGAGCGGGCGCGTCATCACGCGATCGCCTTCGACGCGCACGAGCGGCTCGGGGCTCGACCCCACGAGCGTCGCCTCGCGCGTCCTCAGGTAGAACATGTACGGGCTCGGGTTGACCGCACGCAGCACGCGATAGAGGTCGAGCCCGTCGCCTTCGTACGGCGCCGAGAATCGCTGCGAGAGCACGACTTGGAAGATGTCGCCAGCAGCGATGTGCTCTTTCGCGGTCCGGACCGCAGCGAGGAAGTCCTCGCGCGACGTGTGCGCCACAAGCGGCACGGGCGCTGCGTCGCCCACCGAGCCGAGCTCGGCGCCGACCGGCCCGCGATCGATGCGTGCGAGCGTGGAGTCGATGCGCGCGATGGCCGCGTCGTACGCGCGCTCCGGAGCGCCGCCTGGCCTGACGGCCGCGATCACCTGCATCACCCGCCTGGCGTGGTCGAAGGCCACCACGATGTCCGCGTTCATGAACGCGAGGTCGGGCAGATGGAGCTCGTCGTTGCTGTGCCGCGGGACCTTCTCGAAGCAGGTCGCCGCCTCGTACCCGACGTAGCCGACCGCGCCGCCCACGAACAGCGGCAGCCCCGGCACGCGAGCGACGCTGCCTGCTCCGACGCGCTTTTCCACGACGCGCAACGGGTCGTCCGCACGCATGCCGGTGACGCCGCCCTCTTCGACGACGACCTCGTGTCCGCGCGCCGTGACGACGCCGCGGTCGCCGACGCCGAGGAACGAGTAGCGGCCCAGCCGCTCGCCGCCCTCGACGCTTTCCAGCAGGAAGGCGTTCTGGGCGCCGTGCGCGAGCGCCATGAACGCCGAGATCGGCGTGGCGAGGTCCGCGTAGACCTCGCGAGCCACCGGCACGACGTCGTGCTCGGCTGCCAGCCGCACGAACTCGTCTCTGCTCGGGATGATCACCCGTGCCACCTCCTGTAAGCACCGCAAAACAAAAAGCTCCCGTCCCGTAAGGGACGAGAGCCAAGCTCCCGCGGTGCCACCCTCGTTGCCGGCGTATCCGCCGGCCACTCGTCCTGCAGTACTCCGGCCTGTCGGCCGTCCATACCCGGTCCCTTGTATCGGTGGGCTTCCGCCGAGACTAGTAGGCGCATCCGCCGTTGCCTCGGAGCCTCAGGGGCCCATTCCCTCCGGTCGCTCAGATCGGGTTTCCACCGTCCCCGACTCTCTGTGCTTCGCTCCCGGGGTACTCTTCCCCGTCACAGGCGCGTATGTGATTGCGGTGTACTGTAGCAGGGTCGGTGCGAGCGTGCAACCGCCGGTCCTACGCCAGCTCGAAGTCGAGCCGCTTCTCGGCCACATTCGCGTCGATCAGCCGCACGCGCACCCGCTGCCCGAGGCGGTACACCGCGCGGTTCCGCTCGCCGATGAGCATGAACCGCTCTGCGTCGAGCGTGTAGTAGTCGTCGGCCATCGCTTTCACGTGCACCAGCCCCTCGGCGGTGTTCTCGAGCTGCACGAACATCCCGAACGACATCACGCCCGTGATGAGCGCGTCGAACACCTCGCCGATGCGGTCCGCCATGAGCTCGACGAGCTTCACGCGCTGGGAGTCGTCTTCTGCCGACTCCGCCTCGCGCTCCATCACCGAACAGTGCTCGGCGAGCCAGTCGAGCTCAGGTGCGATGCTCGCGGCCGGCTCTTTGTCGAGCGCCTTGGCGAGCTGCGCCTTGAGGAGCCGGTGGACGGTGAGGTCGGGGTAGCGGCGGATGGGGCTGGTGAAGTGGCAGTACGCCTCGCTCGCGAGCCCGAAGTGCGACTCGAGGAGCGCGGAGTAGCGCGCACGCTCGAGCGCGCGGATGAGCAGCGAGTTGATGAGCAGCTCTTCTGGCCGCCCGTGCGCGAAGGCGACGATGCGCTGGAAGGTCTGCGGGCTCGCGCCGTGCACGTCTTTGATCGGGTAGTCGAACTCCTTGAGCACCACCGCGAGCTCGTCGAGCGCTTCGGGCTCGGGATCTTCGTGGATGCGGTACATCATGGGCGCGCCCGCGTCCCGCATGTGCCGCGCGACGACCTCGTTGGCGGCGATCATCGCCTCCTCGATCATGTTGGTAGCGACCGTCCGGCGCCTGAGCGTCACGCCGGTCGGGCGGCCGTCCTCGTCGAGCGTGACGCGCGCCTCGACCGTCTCGAAGTCGAGCCCGCCCCGCTCGATGCGCCGCGCGTGCAGCTGAGCCGCGAGGTCGCGCAGCGCGAGCAGCAGCCGCTCGGTCTCGGCGTCTGGGAAGCCGCCGCGCTCGAGCCACCCGTCCACGCTGTCGTAGTCGAGCCGCCGGTCGCTTCGGATCACCGACGGGTACAGCCGGTACGCCCCGACGCTTCCGCGCGCGTCGCACTCGAACTCGACGGTGAACGCGAGCCGGTCCTCGTTCGGCCTGAGCGAGCACAGGTCGTTCGAGATGCGCTCTGGCAGCATCGGCAGCACGCGGTCGGCGAGGTACACCGACGTCGCGCGGACGCGCGCCTCTTCGTCGATCGGGTCGTCCCAGCGCACATAGTGGCTGACGTCGGCGATGTGCACCCACAGCCTAAAGCCGCCGACATCGAGCCGCTCGATCGAGATGGCGTCGTCGAAGTCCTTCGCGTCCACCGGGTCGATGGTGACCGTGAACAGGTCCCGCAGGTCCGGACGGCCGGCCGCGAGCTCCGCGTCCACGCCCATTGCGAGCGCCTCGGCTGCGGCGATCGCTTCGGGAGAAAACGCGGTGCGAAGCCCGTGCTCGCGGATGACGATCTCGATGTCCACGCCGGGCGCGTCGGCCGGCCCGAGGACCTCCTCGATGACGCCTTGCATCGCGTCGCGCCTCGTCGGATACCGCGTCACGCGCACCACCACGATGTCGTTGTCGCGGGCCTCGAGCGCGCTCTGCGCCATGTCGACGAACACCTCGTGGCGGATGCGCGGGTCGGTGGGCACGACGATGCCGAGCGCGCCGTGCCGCTCCAGCCGTCCGACGACGTGCGTGACGCCGCGCTCGAGCACCTGCACGACCTCGCCCGACCGCCGCTCGCGCGTGCGCTGGGTATGCAGCCGCACGGCCACCGTGTCGCCGTGCAGCGCGCCGCCGGTGTCGCGCCGCGCCACGTACACCTCGCCGAGCGGCGTGGAGACGAACGCGAAGCCGCGGCGGTGCATCGACAGCCGCCCCACGAGCAGGTTGCGCTCTTTAAGCGCGAGGTACCGCCCGTCGGGCAAGAGCGCGACTGCACCGGACACGACAAGCGAGCGCAGCACGCGCCTCACGCGCTCCGCATCGATGCCGTGACGCCTGACCGCCTCGACGACCTCATCGCCCGTGCACGCCGTCCGCGCGTCCCGCAGCGCCTTCAAGACCGCTTTTTCCGGCCTCACGCGTCCCCCTTCGACTGTTCGATGTCAGACCCCGCGTGGTAGAATCCACGCAGGTGCAACTCTACACCTCAGAACTTTGGAGAGCACATGCGACAGCAACGGGAGCTCGCTCCCTGCCTCATCGGCACCGGCACCGTCACCGAACTCCGTGACATGATCCGCGCGCTTGAGACCGTCGAGACGTTCGAGTACGCGTATGTCGTCGACGGCCAGCCCATGAACACCGGCCGCGCCACGCTCGTGAAGCTCATGGCCGACCCCGAGTCGTCCACCATGCTCGTGAACGGCTGCCTCTTCTTGAACGTGGCGAGCTTCCGCTACCTCACCTTCGAGGAGATCAGCGCGGACGAGACCGTCTTCACGCTGGTCGGCGACGGCGTCCAGCTCGAGATGCGCGTCACCGAGGAGCCCCAGCAGCGCGAGCAGCGGGCCGTGTCGCGCATCATGGAAGAGTCGTTCGACATCGCGCTTCGCGCGCGGTTCGACGACGACGAGGACGACGAGCAGCCGTTCTAGCGCTGACGCGCCGCGCGGGTGCCCGGCGCCTCGGGTCTCTCGCGAGCAGATTGGCTCGCACGCAGCGACCGCGGTCGCGGGCTTCCCGGCCTCCTGCTGGATTCTCAACGGTCAGGTCACGAAAGACGCATACTCTCAGCATCGGCGTGCATACTGATGCGCGAGACCGTGCTCGTCTGACGAGGAGTTCCCGGAGTGTTTGCATCGCTCGCCACGACCGTGACCGGCGCCGCCGCAACGGCGACAGCGGCGGCCACCAGCGCTGCCGGCGTGACCGCGTCCGCCGAGCCGACCGGCCTCGCCGCCATCGTCACCACCGTCGTGCCGAGCCTGGTCGCAAGCGCGCTCCCCTCTGAGCTCACGACGACCGCGCCGGTCTCGGAGATGGTGGTGCACGTCCCGCTGTTCTACGAGGTCACCGCCGCGTTCATCGGTGGGCTGTCCGGCGCGGTCCACGCCGACGAGCGGCGCATGGACATCTCTGGCATCGTGACGCTGGCGATCGCCAACGCGCTTGGCGGCGGTATCGTACGCGACGTCTTGCTGCAGAAGTACGGCATCGCGGCCTTCCAGCACTGGTGGCTGCTCGCCGCGGCGCTGCTCGCAGCCCTGTTCGGGTTCTTCTTCTCGCCGCTGCACCGCAAACTGCGCGGGCCGTTCCTGTACCTCGACGCGCTGTCGCTCGGGCTGTTCGCCGTCGTCGGCGCCGACAAGGCGCTGAGCGCGGGGCTGAACGTCATCCCGGCGGTGCTGCTGGGCGTCATCACGAGCGTCGGCGGCGGCATGATCCGCGACGTGCTGTGCGGGGAAACGCCGCAGATCATGCGACCCGGAACGCTCTCTGCGACGGCGGCGGTGCTGGGCTCGTCGCTCTACGTCTTCCTGGTGACATACCTCAACATCGTGAAGCCCGTGGCGCTCGTCGTTGCCGCCGCGACGACGCTCACGATCCGCGTGCTCGCGGTCAAGCGCGGATGGACGACGCCCACCCCGGTGCACCTCACGACCGAGCCGGGCCGTCCGTGGCGTATCGTGCGTGTGGACGAGCTCGACTCCGCGCGGCGCGATGACTCCCACGAGCCCGCAGCCAGCGAGCACAGTAAGGGGCCGTGAGGCCAGCGCCCGGGCTTGGGCTTGGGCTTGGGGGGCTCAAGAGTAGACGAGAGCGCCCGCGTCGCGCGCTCCGCTCGGGATCACGGGACGGTCACGCGTTGGGCGCGCACCATTCCTGAAGCTCCTCCACGTACCACGACGGAAAACCGTTCTCCATGGCAGCCTCAACGATGCCGGCCATGTACCCGTCTCTCGGAACCCCGCGCTGTGAATCGCTCGCGACGTACACGAGCGCTGCGCAAGAGCGCCCGTCGTCCGTCTGGACTTCGAACTCCTTCTTGTAGTAGAAGCCGGATTGCACGCCTTCACATGTGTCGAGGGCCTGCTCGTCCTCTTCTGCGAGAACCCATAGGATGCCGTAGACAATGCCTTCTTCTTCCGGAATCACGGTGGCGACCCCGCGGCTGTTGATGTGGAACTTCCAGCCTCTGATCGTGGCTGAGGAGACCTTTTGGGCGCTGCAACACCGCCTGGCCATCTGCGACTCGTTCATGTTCGAACCGTACGCGAAGTAGTACCGTTCCGACATGTCCTCCGCCTCCCTCGACTCATGTCCAAGCCTCACCGCAGCGATCATTCCCCCGGCACTTTGAGCCGGAGACTACCGGATGAACCGCCTGCTCTCAACGGCTCATTCGACCGCAGTGAATCCGACACACGACACATGAACCACGCCATGGCGTCGTCTCCCGCTCGGCGGCGCTTCACCTTCTGATTACGCTCCGCGGACCCGGATTCGGAACGCGACGCTCCCGCCCCGGTGGGATCAGCGACAAGCCTGAGGTTGAGCGAACCGTAAGGGCTGGAGTCTTTGCCGTTCCCAGCGGCGGTGCGGTAGACAATCTAGACCTGTGTCCCGGGCGCGGGGGTCCTCTGCGTAGAAGCACCTCTCGAAAAGCATCGGCGTCCCGCTTGCACTCTGTGACGTTCGGTCCGCCAGACGCACGCCGTGCGTCCAAGCGCGGCCGGCGCAAAGCCTCGGACTGCGACTGGCCGATCCGAGGCTCCCGTCCTCGTCCCACGCGCGTCCGGGAAGTTCTCGCCGGTCGCGATGACCACGACCCTCGCTCCGTCAGGATATGCGCGCTTCGACGCTTCGATGGCCGTGGCGTAGCGGGTATCGCCAGCCACCTGCGTCGACTCGGTTGCGATGCTCACGTTCCACTTCGAGATGCGGTGAAGGTCCGGGTCGGCCACGTAGACCGTCCGATCGAGACCGACTGCGAGGCCATAGGGAGCCGCGAACTGTCCGTTCCCGGATCCGACCGAGCCGAAGGTCGTGAGATACGTGCCGTCAGGCCGCGCTCGGAGCGAGGACCTTCTGATTCGATGACGTAGACGTTTCCCAACGGATCGGTCGCGACGTCGTACGGGCGCGCGAACTGACCCGACCCGGTGCCAGAACCGCCCCAACTGGTCACGTAGTCGCCCGTGGACGTGTACTTGATGACCGAGTTCGTGGTCCCGGAGGTGATGTCCGTCGTCGCGTAGACGTCGCGGTCGTGCGAGACGCCCACGCCGATCGCACCGATGCCGGCAGGCGCCCACTCGCCGACGTAACTCCGGTTGCGCCAGCGCTGCACGCTCGTGCCATTGTCCGTGAGATACGCTGTGCCATCGAGACCCACGGCGATGCCGTTCGGGGCCCATATCTCGTGGATCGGACTCTCCTGGAACGTCCCGCTCAGGCTGTACAGCCGTGGGTTGAACACCTGCACGAGACCCGGGTCCTTCTCAGCGACGTAGATCATGCACCAGCGGTCCGTGGCGATGCTTCGCGCATGGTTGACGATTCCCGTGTTCGGCGAGTCTGTCGTGCCAACGGACTTGATGAAGGTGCCGTCGGCGGTGAACATCTGGATGCGGTTGTCGCCGCTCTCGCCGCCAGCGACGTAAACGTTGCCCCACGTGTCAGTCGCCACATCGGGCGGGTAGTGGAACTGCCCGTCCAAAAGCCCATTGCTTCCCCACTGCCGCTCCCAGGTGAGCGACACCGGAGGCACCACTGCCTGCGTCGGCGAGGCAGCGCACAGGAGCGCTGCGAGCGCGACTGCGACCGTGGCGATACGGACCGAACCCGACATTCTCATGGCGCCCTACCCACTCGTGCAGCGCTCCTTGCGAACGCTCCCTGGCGCCCGCTATACGCTTCTCGGGGTGAGGTGCGCCGCCTACAGCCGCTTCTTGAGCTCCTCGATGGCGCGTTTGAGCTGGACGTCGGTCGCCTTGTCAGCCTGGTCTTCGGGATCCATCTTCACGACGACGTCTGGCGTCACGCCGACCTTGTCGATCAGACGGCCCTTCGGCGTGAGGTAGTGCGCGATCGTGAGTTTGATCGCTCCGCCGAAGCTGAGCGGCTCGATCTGCTGAACGCTGCCTTTCCCGAACGTCTTGACGCCGACGAGCGTCGCCCGCTTGTAGTCCTGGAGCGCCCCGGCCACGATCTCGCTCGCAGACGCCGAGTTCTCGTTGACGAGCAGCACGATCGGCGCGTCCGTGACGGTCCGGCCGCTCACGCGGAAGACCTCGTCGTCCCGCGGATTCCGCGCATCGACGGTCACGGCGACGCCGTCTTTCACGAACAGCGATAGAACCTCCACGGACTCGGACAGAAGCCCGCCCGGGTTGTCCCGCAAGTCGATGATGAAGCCCTTGGCGCCCTTCGCGGCGAGATCCTCGATGGCCGATGCGACATCCTCAGCGGCGCGCTCGTTGAAGGTGTAGAGCCGCACGTAGCCTACGGCGCCATCGACGAGCTCCGTCTCTGTGTTCGGCACCTCGATGCGTGCGCGCGTGATCGTGAACTTCAACAGAGACTTCGCGCCCTTGCGGCGGATCTCGATGGTGACTTGGGTCCCTTCCTCGCCGCGGATGCGGCGCACGACTTCGTCGAGGTCCCACTTGTCGCGCTTGACACCATCGATCGAGACGATCTCATCGTCGGCCTTGAGACCCGCCTTCTCCGCCGGCGTGCCAGGCAGCACCGACACGACGTACGGCTGACCGTCGCGATCGGAGATCGTGATGCCGATGCCGTAAAACGCGCCGTCGGTCTGCTCCTGGAAGTACTTGTAGTGCTGCTTGTCGAAGTACATCGCGTACGGGTCGCCGAGCGACTCGACCATGCCCTTCGCGACGCCGGCCGCGAGCGACTCGTCGCTCGACGGCTTCAGCGCCTCCCGCATGATGATGTTGCGCACCTCGCGCGCCGCCGAAACCGGCGTCGGCTGCGCCTCGCCCACCACGGGCACGTCCACGGCAGGCGCGTGCCTACCGACGTACATGCCGCCAGCGAAGGCAAGCAGGATGCCGGACACAGCGAGGACGACGACCGTCGCCCGGCTCAGGATCTTGTTCATGGTGAACGCCTACACCTTCAGGTATCTGCGAAGCGCGAACGCCGAGCCCGCCAGACCGATGATGCTGCCGCCGATGATCAGCACCGCCGCGATCTGGGCGGCCGCCCCAGCGGGCAGCGACAACGGCAGGAACGGCACCGCCTCTTGGATGCGCGGCATCGCGAAGAGCTGGAACGCCGCGAGCGAACCGAGCGCGAGCAGCGCACCGACCAAGCTCTGCAGCAGCCCCTCGAAGAGGAACGGCATGCGGATGAACCAGTTCGACGCTCCCACCAGCCGCATGATGCCGATCTCCTTGCGCCGCGCGTAGATCGCCAGACGGATGGTGTTGTTGATGAAGATCAGGCTGATGACGGCGAGCATGATGATGAACAGCACACCCACGAGCCTCAAGATGCGCGTGAACGAGAACAGCCGGTTCACCCACTCCTTGCCGTAGCGGATGGAGCGCTCCGGGTCGTCCGGGCGGTCGCAGACCTTCAGGAACGTCTGGTTCCCCTTGATGCTCTCAGCAAGTGCAGGCACATCTTGCGGTTTGTGCGTCTCGACGTCCAGCGAGGCCGGGAACGGGTTCACGCTCAGCTGGTCGACCATCTCGGGGCTCGAGGAGTACGACTTCTTGAACTCCTCGAACGCCTCTTCCTTGCTCGTGTACTTGACGGTCTTGACGCGCGGATCCGCCTGCAGGTCCGCCTGGAGCTTGCTCACGTCTTCAGGTGCCGCGCCGTCTTTGAGGAAGATGCGGATCGACACCTTCTGCTCGACGCTTTTCACGATCTGCCCGGCGATCATCGAGCCGCCCACAGAGACCCCGACGAGCAAGAGCGAGAGGTAGATCGTGATGACGGCGCCCAGGCTCATCACCCAGTTGCGGCGGAAGCTCGTGACGGACTCTTTGACGAAGTAGCCGACGTTAATCGCCATCGCCGAACACCCCCCGGTCCTGGTCGCGGATGATGCGGCCGTTCTCGAGCGCGATGACGCGCCGGCGCAGCGAGTCAACCATCTCCCGGTCGTGCGTGGCCACGAGCACCGTCGTGCCCGTCTTGTTGATGCGCGAGAGCAGGCTCATGATGCCGAGCGAGGTCGCCGGATCCAGGTTGCCGGTCGGCTCGTCGGCGAGCAGAAGCGGCGGGCGGTTCACGAACGCGCGCGCGATCGACACGCGCTGCTGCTCGCCGCCGGAGAGCTCATCGGGATATGAGTGCATCTTGTCCTCGAGGCCGACGAGGCGAAGCACCTCGGGCACCTGCGTTCGGATGACGTGCTTGCTGCGCCCGATGACCTCGAGCGCGAACGCGACGTTCTCGTACGCCGTCTTGTTCGGCAGCAGTTTGAAGTCCTGGAAGACGCAGCCGATGTTGCGCCGCAGGTACGGGACCTTCCAGCTCTTCATCCGCACGAGGTCCTGACCGGCCACGATGATCTGGCCGGTGGTCGGCAGGATCTCGCGCAACAGCAGCTTGATGAAGGTGGACTTCCCGGATCCCGAGTGCCCGACCAGGAAGACGAACTCTCCCTGGCCGATCTCGACGTTCACATCGGACAGCGCGGGCTTGTCAGCGACGTACGTCTTGCTGACGTTCCGCATCGATATCATGTGGGTGCTCCATCTTTCGGCAACGATTCCCGCGATATTCTAGCAGACGCCTTGCCAACTCCGCGCGCGGCGGCATCCGTTACCGGCACGCAACGGCCTTCTCACACGCGGCGCACGACCGAGCGGGCCGCCTCGGCCACGTCTGTCGCGGTGAGCCCGTAGTGCGACATCAGCTCCGCCGGTTCGCCCGAGGTGCCGAACGAGTCGCGCACGCCGACGCGCACGACGGGCACCGGCTCGCGCTCGGCGAGAAGCTCGGCGACGGCCGAGCCAAGCCCGCCGATCACGGAGTGCTCCTCGGCGGTCACGACCGCGCCCGTCTTGCGCGCTGAGGCGACGAGCGTGACCTCGTCGAGCGGCTTGACGGAGAAGACGTCGACGACTTCCGCGCTGATGCCGTCGGCCGCCAGCGCCTCTGCCGCAGCGAGCGCTTCGGCCACCATCACGCCGCACGCGGCGATCGTCACGTCCGTGCCTTCGCGCAGCACGGTCGCCTTCCCGACGCCGACCTCGACGGCTTCGGGGTACAGCACCGGCACCGCCGCTCGGCCGAGACGCACGTAGAACGGCCCCGGCGTTGCAGCGGCAAGCCTGATCGCAGCCGCGGCCGCATTCACGTCGGCCGGCACGAGCACGCGCATCCCCGGCAGCACCCGCATGAGCGCGATGTCTTCGAGCATCTGGTGGCTTCCGCCGTCGGGCCCGACCGTGATGCCCGCGTGCGTCGGCGCGAGCTTCACATTCAGTTTCGAGTAGCACACCGTGTTGCGGACCTGGTCGTAGGCGCGGCCCGTCGCGAACACGGCGAACGAGCCCGTGAACGCCACCTTTCCCGCAGCGGCGAGGCCGGCGGCCGTTCCGATCATGTTCTGCTCCGCCACCCCGGCGTTGAAGAACCGCTGCGGATAGGCGGCCGCGAACTTCGCCGTCGTCGTCGACTTCGAGAGGTCCGCCTCGACCACCACCACGTCGACGCCTTCGCGCGCCAGCTCGACGAGGGTGGGCCCGTACGCTTCGCGCGTCGCGCGCTTCTCGCTCACCCGGCCACCTCCTTCGCGCACCCGAGCTCTGCCAAGGCCGCGTCGGCCTCCTCGCGGCTTGGCGCCTTGCCGTGCCAGTCGGCGTTGCCTTCCATGAACGACACGCCCTTGCCCTTCACGGTGCGGCACACCACCGCGACCGGCTGGCCAGCGGCCTCGCCGCGCGCGCGAGCGGAGCCGAGCACGTCGAGCAGCGCGGCCACGTCGTGCCCGTCGCACTCGACTGCTTCCCAGCCGAACGCCTGGAACTTGCGCGCGATGTCGCCGAGGCACATCACCTCGCTGCACGCCCCGTCGATCTGCAGGCCGTTGTTGTCGACGATCGCGACGACGTTCGTGAGCCCGTGGTGCGGCGCGAACATCGCCGCCTCCCACACCTCGCCTTCCTGCAGCTCGCCGTCGCCGAGCAGGCAGAACACCGTCGGCTCCGTTCGGCCGTCGAGCCGAAGCGCGAGCGCCATCCCGTTGGAGACGGCAAGCCCTTGCCCGAGGGAGCCCGTGGAGATCTCGACGCCCGGCGTCTTGGTGCTGTCGGGATGGCCCTGCAGCATCGAGCCGAGCTTGCGGAGGGTCTTCAGGTGGTCGCGCCCGAAGTAGCCGTGCTGCGCGAGCGCCGCGTACAGCACCGGAGCCGCGTGCCCTTTCGAGAGCACGAACCGGTCGCGGCCGGGGTCGCGCGGGTCCTCCGCGCTGTGCCGCATGACCGCTCCGTACAGCACCGCCACGATGTCGGCCGCCGAGAGCGACCCGCCCGGGTGCCCTGAGCCTGCCTCAGCGAGCATCTCGATGATGTCGCACCGCATCCGCCGCGCCAGTTCCGCGACGTCGCGCACGCGCACATCGACCGCCTCCCGCGCTGTCGTCACCTGCTCACGCTCCTATCTCCTTGAATCCTTCACCGAGCGTCTCGTGGACGTCTGCGATCACCAAGAACGCGTCCGGGTCGACCGCATACACGAGCGCCTTGAGCGCGTCGAGCTCCCGCCGCGAGACGACCGTCATGACCACTTCGCGCTCCGCGCCCGAGAACAGCCCGCGGCCCTTGAGCCCCGTCGCGCCGCGCCCGAGCTGGTTCAGCACCGCGTCTGCGATCTCCTCCGAGTTGTCCGAGATGATGAACGCGGCCTTGTCGACCGACAGGCCCTCCTGCACCAGGTCGATGACCCGGCCGCCGATCACCACGGCGACCGCGCCGTACAGCGCGAGGTCCGGACCGAACTTGAGCGCCGCTGCGAGCGTCACCACGGCGTCGGCGGCCAGCAGCATCTGGCCGACACCGAAATTCGTGCGGTCGGCGAGCAACTGCGCCACGATGTCCGTGCCGCCGGTGTTGCCGCGCGCCTTGAAGACGAGCCCCATGCCGATGCCGGTGATCGCGCCGCCGTACAGCACCGCGAGCAGACGGTCGTCGGCCGCCAAGTGCGGCGTGAACGGCGCGAGCGCGTCGACGGCGACGGAGAGCGCGACCATGCCGTAAATCGTCTTGGCCCCGTAGCGCCACCCGCGGGCCATGACCGCGATGACGAGCAGCACGGCGTTCATCGCCAGCATCTGCACGCCGACAGGCACGACGATCCCGTAGTCTTTGAGCGTGTAGTACAAGACCGTCGCAAGACCGGAGACGCCGCCTGCGGCAAGCTTGTTCGGGATGAGGAAGGCGTCGAGCGCCCACGCGGTGATCACGATGCCGATGGTCATGAGCACGTAATCGCGGACGCGTCGGCTCTTGAGCACCTCGCTCGGCGCCATCTTCTTGAGGACGCGCTTCACCATCGTCTCACCTCGTCTCGGTCGTCGACCGACCACGCGAGCGCCGCGCGCTCAAGAACCCGAGCACGCGTGCCGCGTCGCGATTCACGATGCGCTCCGGCGGGAAGCCGATCTCTTCGGCCACGGCAAGCGCCGCAAAGACCTCGCCCACGAGCGTGTGGATGTGCGCGTCGGAGTCGATGGCGATCCACGCGCCTGCGTCGCGCGCCGCCTCGGCGAACGCGCGCTCCCGCGCTCGCGTGGCGTGCCTGCCGCTTCGCGCGTCGAACGAGAAGTTGTTGAGCTCGATGATCACGTCGTGCTCGACGCACGCGGACACGACGGCGTCGAGGTCCACCGGGAAGTCCTCGTCGTTGCCCGGATGGGTGATCATGTGCACGAGCGGGTTGGCGATTGCACGCACGAGCGCGTCGGTGTTGCGGGCGCGGTCCTTGCCGTCGTAGCCGCACTCGGGGTGCAACCCCACCGCGACGAAGTCGAGCGCCGCGAGGACCTCGTCGGGGATGTCGAGGCCGTTGTCGGTGTCAGGGACGGGATTGGCCTCGCAGCCCTTCAAGATGCGGACGCCTGCGATCTCGGCGGGTATCGTCCGGCTGTTCCAGAAGTGCCACAGGTGCGCGCCGCCAGGCACCGCCGGGCCGTGATCGGTGATCGCGACGAGCTCAAGCCCGCGCGCGGCAGCAGCGCTCGCGATCTCGCCGACGGTCGAGAACGCGTGCCCCGAGGCGACGGTGTGCGTGTGGAGGTCGGCGAGCAGCCTCACTCCTCGCCTCCTCCGACGAACGCGGGCGCGCCTTCTGCGACCCTCCAGCGGTGGTAGCCGACGACGAAGTCGTCGATCTCGCCGTCGAGCACGCGGTCGACCTGGCTCGTCTCGATGCCGGTCCGGAGGTCTTTCACCAGCTGGTACGGATACAGCACGTAGCTGCGGATCTGGCTGCCGAAGGAGATCTCTTTCTTCTCGCCTTTGAGCGCCTCGATCTCCTGCCTGCGCTTCTCCTGCTCGAGCTCGTAGAGCCGCGAGCGCAGGATCGTCATCGCGGTCTCTTTGTTCTTGAGCTGGCTCTTCTCGTTCTGACACGTCACGACGATGCCCGTCGGCAGGTGCGTGATGCGCACGGCCGAGTCGGTGGTGTTGACCGACTGACCGCCCGGCCCGCTCGAACGGTACACGTCGATGCGCAGGTCTTCTTCTTTGATCTCGACTTCGACCTCGTCGGGGAGCACCGGCAGCACCTCCACCTTCGCGAAGGTGGTCTGGCGCCGCTTCTTCTCGTCCGTGGGCGAGATGCGCACGAGACGGTGCACGCCCGCTTCGGACTGGAGCATGCCGTACGCGTTCTTGCCGTGCACGGTGAACACCGCGCGGTCGATGCCGATCTCCACGCCTTCGGGCGCTTCGTGCAGGTCGACCTTCCACTTGCGGGACTGCGCGTACTTCGTGAGCATGCGGAGCAGCATCTCGGCCCAGTCTTGCGCCTCCAGGCCGCCGGCGCCCGGGATGATGGTCACGATGGCGTCGCCGTGGTCGAACTCGCCGGTGAACCACGAGGAGAGCTCCAGGTCGTCCACGCGCTTGACGAGCCGCTTCAACCGCGACTCGGTCTCGACGGCGAGGTCTTCGTCTTCCTCGCTCACCGCGAGCTCGTTGGCGACTTCGAGCTCCTCGACCTCGCGCATGAGCTCCGCGTGCTCCTCGACCTCGTCACGCAGGGACGCGGCTTTCGCCATCACGCCTTGCGCCGCTTTCGCGTCGTCCCAGAACCCTGGCTCGGCCGCCTTCTCCTCGAGCCGCGCGATCTCCTCGCGCTTCGCGTCCAGGTGCAGGTACTCCGCGATGCGCTCAAGGCGCTCTCGCAGTTCAGCGATCTCTGTGGAACGGTCTTCGATGATCATGGCCTTTTCGGATCCAGCGCCGCATCGGCGCACGTCGGGAACGGGGATGGGGACGGCCGGATTGTAGCACCGGCAGGCTGCCGCTCACCTGCGAGCGGTCGGACGCGGAGGGCGTCAAGCGTTCTTGCCGTGGCAGTGCTTGTACTTGAGCCCGCTGCCGCACGGGCACGGGTCGTTGCGGCCGACGTTCGCGAACGGGTCGGCCTTGTCCTTCACGACCGTGCGGGCCGCAGGCTCCGCGCGGCCTGCTGCGGCCGCCGCGGCCTGCATGCCCTCAGCGGAGGGGCCGCCGACCGCCGCTGACGCTTGCTTGAGCGCGCCCGAGAAGATGGTGGACTCGCTCGGCGCGGTGTATTCGACGGGTCGGCCGACCATCTCGACCGGCGCGGGCTCGTGCACCACCTGGATGTGCATGATGGTGCGCAAGAAGTCGCGATTGATGTCCCGCACGAGCTGCGCGAACGCCTCGTACGCTTCGGTCTTGTACTCGACGAGCGGGTCGCGCTGCCCCATCGCGCGCAGGCCGATGCCTTCCCGCAGGTAGTCCATCTCCAGCAGGTGGTCGATCCAGCGCGTGTCGATGACGCGCAGCATGACCTGCCGCTCGAGCTCGCGAAGCACGTCTGCGCCGAGCTCCTGCTCCTTGCGCTGGTATGCGGCCATCGTCTGTTCCGACAGCACGTCGGTGAGCTCGAAGGGGCTCTCCACCCGCGTCTTCATGTCGGGAGTGACCAGATCGAGGCCGGTCAGTTGCTTGACCTCCTCGCGCAGGCCGTCCCAGTCCCACTCCTCCGGGTAGCTCTTCTCGGGGCAGTGCTCGCTCACAAGCTCGCTGATGGCCTCGCCGATCATCTCTTCGACGCGGGCGTGGATGTCCTTGCCGTCGAGGATGCGGTTGCGCTCGGCGTAGATGACCTGGCGCTGCTTGTTCATCACGTCGTCGTACTCGAGGACGTACTTGCGAGCGGCGAAGTTCTGCGCCTCGACCTGCCGCTGCGCGCTTTCGATTGCCTTGCTCACGAGCGAGGCCTGGATCGGCATGTCGTCGGGAATCTCGCTTCGCTCCATGAGCCTGCTGATGCGGTCCATGCGCGTCCCACCGAACAGCCGCATGAGGTCGTCTTCGAGCGAGAGGTAGAACTGCGAGAGGCCCGGGTCGCCTTGGCGGCCGGAACGTCCGCGCAGCTGGTTGTCGATGCGGCGGGACTCGTGGCGCTCCGTGCCGATGACCGCCAGACCGCCGAGCTCGACGACTTTGCGGTGCTCCTCGTCGCAGATGCGCTTGGCTTCGGCGAGCGCCTCCGCGCGCTGCTCCTCGGTCGCCTCTGCCGGGTCGATCCCGCGCTCACGCAGCAGGTCCTCGGCAAGGAACTCGGGGTTGCCGCCGAGGATGATGTCGGTGCCACGACCCGCCATGTTGGTGGCGATGGTGATGGCTCCGACGCGGCCGGCCTGCGCGATGATGTGCGCCTCTTGCTCGTGGTACTTGGCGTTGAGGACCTTGTGCGGCAGCCCGCGCTTGGCAAGCATGCGGCTCAGCCGCTCGGAGTTCTCGATGGAGATGGTGCCCACGAGCACCGGCTGGCCCTTGGCGTGCCGCACGACGATGTCTTCGACGACCGCGTTGAACTTCGCCTCCATCGTGCGGTAGATGAGGTCGTTGCGGTCCTCGCGGATCATCGGACGGTTCGGCGGGATCACGACGACCGAAAGGTTGTAGATCTCCCGGAACTCCTGGTCTTCGGTCACCGCCGTGCCCGTCATGCCGGCGAGCTTCTCGTACATGCGGAAGTAGTTCTGCAGCGTGATTGTCGCGAGCGTCTGGTTCTCCTCGCGCACGTGCTGCTTCTCTTTGGCCTCGATCGCTTGGTGAAGCCCTTCGCTGTATCGGCGGCCGTACATGAGGCGGCCGGTGAACTCGTCGACGATCAGGACCTCGCCGTCCTTCACGACGTAGTCCACGTCCCGCTTGAACAGGAACTGCGCCTTGAGCGCCTGCTGCAAGTGGTTGACGAGCTGGCCGCTCGGGTCCGCGTACAGGTCGTCGATGCCGAGCATCTGCTCGACCTTGCGGATGCCCTCCTCGGTGGGCGCGACCGTGCGCTTGGCCTCGTCGAGCTCGAAGTCGACGTCCGGCTTGAGCCGCGGCACCACCTTCGCGAACGCCTTGTACAGGTCGGCCGACTTCGTGCCTGGGCCGGAGATGATGAGCGGCGTGCGCGCCTCGTCGATGAGGATCGAGTCGACCTCGTCGACGATCGCGTATTGATGCCCCCGCTGCACGCGGTCCTCGGCGCGCGTGACCATGTTGTCGCGCAGGTAGTCGAAGCCGAACTCAGAGTTGGTGCCGTAGGTGACGTCCGCCTCGTAGGCCGGTTTGCGCTGAGCCGGGTCCATCTGCGCCTGGATGAGCCCGACCTTCAGGCCCAAGAAGCGGTAGACCTTCCCCATCCACTCGCTGTCGCGCTTCGCCAGGTAGTCGTTCACGGTGACCACGTGCACGCCCTTGCCCGCGAGCGCGTTGAGATACACCGGCAGCGTCGCGACGAGCGTCTTGCCTTCGCCCGTCTTCATCTCAGCGATCATGCCGCGATGCAGCACGATGCCACCGATCAGCTGCACGTCGAAGTGCCGCATCCCGAGCGTGCGCTTCGCGGCTTCCCGCACGACAGCGAACGCTTCCGGCAGCAGGTCGTCGAGTGATTCGCCCGCAGCGTACCGCGCCCGGAACTCGTCTGTTTTGGCCCGCAAGTCAGCGTCGGAAAGCGGTGCGATGCTCGGCTCGAGCTCGTTGATGCGAGCAACGATCTGCTCGTATTCGCGCAGCTGCCTGCCTTCGCCCAGCGTGAGCAGCTTCGTCAGGATGTTCGGCATACGGATTTGACCTCGTGAAGTGAGTTGTCTCGACCTGCGACGGGCGTCGTGTGGCGCTGCCGCAGCACGCCGATTCTAGCACACGGCGTGCCATCGCCCGTCGGGCGTCGAGACCGCACGCCGCACCTCCTCCCGCCGCTCCGGAATCCCGGGGTGGCGGCGGCTCGCTCGATGCCACGACACGAGCCGCCGCAATCGTCCCAGCCCATCAGCTCGGCCGCCGTGCGCCACTTCAGTGCCCCTCAGGAGTCTCCCGTCTCCTCACCTACATGGCACGGCGCCCCGCTCTGCCCGTCCGTTCGGGAGCTGATCGACCGTGACGCCCGTCCCCCGCGGGACGGCTCCACTGTAGCGGCGCGGACTAAACGCAATCTTTCAGTGATGAGAACCGGAGCCTGCCGCCTTGACTTCATCCCCGCCTCGGCGCACAGCATCAGCAAGGAACCAGCCCGCCCCGGCGACTAGCAGCAGGTCCCCGATGCTGACGACGCCCCTCAGACCTCTCGGTCCGGGAACCGGGATGACGTCCGTGAGCCACGGGAGCAGCGTCTCGTCGTCCATCGTTCGGTGAACAAGGTCGCTCACCTCGACGGTATCGCTTCTTGCAACGATGTTCAGCGCACGCTCAGACACCGGCATCCCAGCGTTCAACCCGATGACCATCAGGTTCAACGCCACGCCGAGCGCCACGAGCACCATGCCGGGCTCGCGCGTGTTCACAAGCGCGAGAACGACGAGCCCGGCCATCGCGAGCAGCCACGCGCCCAGCGCGAGCATCGCGGGCACCCCAAGCCTGGTCGTCACCGCCGGCAATGCCATCTGCAACACCAGCAGGAACACAAGCCCGGCCTCGCCGCGCAGGCGCACCTGCTCGAGGCGCGCAAGAGAGCCTCCGCGAGCCAGCCCCACGGCGATGCCGACGATCACGGCAACGAGGAAGAGGATCACCGCTGCGCCTCCCGGCCGGCTCGGCGCCTCAGCACCGCGGCACCGCCGTCCCGCCCGCGTCTTCCATGGCCAGGACCTGCTCGTAGAGCCGTTGCGTCTCCAGCGACGGGTCGAGGCCGAGGTCCTCGGCGAGCTTCTGCCGGCACGCCATGTAGGTCTCGATCGCGCTGCTGCGCTGACCCGCCACGATCTGATAGCGGAGCGCGGCCTGGTACAGATCCTCGCGCCACGGGTCGAACGCGAGCGCGTGGCGCACGAGCCGCACCGCGCGATCGGGCGCGCCGCTCGCCGCGAGCGCCTCGGCCCCGGCGAGCATCGCGTCGCTGAGCTCGTGCCGAGCGCGCTCGCGCGTCTCCGCGCACCAGTCCTCGTACAGGTCGCCGGCAAGCAGCTCGCCTGCGTGCAGATCCGCCATTCGCTCCGCTGCCGCGACGACCGCGTCCTGGTCCCCGCGTGCGCGAGCGCGACGCAGCTCCTCGGCCGCCTCGAAGAACTCCGCGAGGTCGGTCGTCACGACCTCAGGAACGACCCTGCACACGCCGCCCCGATGCTCCAGGTACGGGCACGGGCCGCCGTCAGGGGACAGCGCTTTCTTCATGTAACTCCACGTGACATAGAAGTTGCTCTGCGCCTTGTCTGCTGGCATATCGGGCCACAGCCGCTCGAAGATGACGTCTCGCGGCAGGTCCCTGCCGCGATTCATAGCGAGCATCGCAAACAGGAGCCGCGCTTTGCGCTTGCCCCACGCCTTATCGCTCACCGTCCCGTGAGGCCCCTCGACGCTCAGCCCGCCGAACAGCCGGACCTTGAGCACCGGCGGTCCCTCGTGCGCCGCGAGGAACGCCGCGCCCGACGCTTTCCCAAGCGTGCGGAGCACCAGGCGCCTCCAGCCGGCGTCATCGAGCACCAGGCGCGCCATCTCGAGCGACCTGCTTGCCCACGGCTCGAGCAGCATCCGCAGCATGTGGACGGGGATCCCGTCCGGGCCCAGCGCCCGCGCGAACACGCCGAGCAGGCCGGGGAACGCCCGGGTGTACATGGCCATGTGCCAGTTGCTGCCCTCGCCGCGGATGTGCTCCGTGTGCTCTGCGATGCGCGAGGCGGCCTGGTCGATCAGGCCGCGGCGCCGCTCGATCTCCGCAAGCACCATGTCTAGACGCAATAGGTAGAACGAGTAGCCGGTGTCCTCGAACTCCTTGCGCAGTTCGAGGCCCTCTCGGTACACGAGCTCCTCGTCGCCCAGCGCGAGCCGCGACGCGAGCCGCTCGGTGTGAGCTTGCCAGCGGAACAGGCGCCACTCGAGCGGCTCGAGCAGCGCGCACGCGCTTTCGGCCTTCTCGAGAGCTTGGGCCGGTTCTCCAGATGCGCGGAGAAGCATGCTGTAGTCGAGCAGAGCCGTTTGGACCTCGAAAGTCCGATTCGCTCGAGTAGCGGACGCGTACAATTCTTCCAGGTACGGAATCGCATCGCAGACCCGACCCGCAGCGGCCAGGATAAGCCCTTTGGTTTGCCGCGCAGACTCCTCGCACGATGAGACACCCTGGCGCTGGCTTGCCTCGATGGCTGCGTCGATCGCCGTCATCGCCGCGTGGAGCCGTCCGGCTGTCAGCAACAACATGCCGAGGTTCGCTGCACCCATTGCAAAGGGAGTGCGGCCGCTCGCCTCGGCGTTTCGCAGGAGGGTCAGCAGACCGAGGCTGTGACCTACGTCGCCCAGGTGCATTGAATACACACAGGTCAGGGCGAAGCAAGCAAGGTAGTGCTCCTCTTCATGCTGGGTCTGCGACAGTATCTGGTGATACAGCCTGTCGCACTGGTTCTGAAGCGACGACCGGTCCGTGCGCTCCGCCAGAAGCATGAGCTCCCAGGCCCTCGCCCACATGCGGAACGAGGGCCTGACGGAATCCAGCAACGGCCTCAACCGTGATGCACATCCTTCAGCCGAGGCCAGCAGCCCCAAGTGCCAGAGTGTCACCGTCTGTCTCATGAGACCGCTCGCCTCAGATTCGGTGTTGAGCGCACTTGATGCGAGCTTCTCCGTGAGCTCGTAGTGCGAGAGCGCCTCGCGGGTGTCTGCGGCATGCTGCAAGACATACCCTTCCAGGCAGACAAGAGCGGGCCGCTCGATCTTCATCTGTGCAGGAATCCGCGACAGGTATCGACGGACTTCCGACATGCTGACGTCAGCGGGAAACTTGCGACTGCACTGCTCGAGCAGGTCGACGAGCGCAGAGACGTGGCGAGCGCTGTCCGCGACGCGCAGCGCACGTCCACTTCGGTTCGAGGAGACCAGCTCCTGGACAACGCAATCGACCAGGCTTCTTCCATGTTCGTCCTGCGCCAGGTTCCTAGCATCCAAGGCTTCGAATACCAGGTCGTGAACGCGAAACGTCAGCGGCTCCGTGTCCGACACTCTAAAGAGCGGGAGCTTGGCCGAGAGTCCCTCGAGAGCATCCCCTACGCGCTCGGCTGTAAGCTCCGGCATGCACCGAACGAGGCTGTCTGCATCGCCTTCGGACAGCAACGATGCACACCACAAGACCTCGGCTTCCCACGGCTCCAGCAACGCGGTGATAAGGCTTCGCAGGCACTGCTTCACGGTAGCGGGCACGCTTCTCCGTCGGCTCGTGCGGGCGTCTTGCAGAAGGCTGCCCGGATGTCTGATGAGCAGGTCGAACAGAGCCGCTTGACCTTGCGACGCTTCGTAGCACGCAGCGAAGGTCTCTTCGTCTGGCATGCTTGCTGCGAGACGCTCCGCGAGCGCTCGCGCCTCCTCCCGACTGAACGAGAGCAGGTCCATGCCTACCATGAGAATCTCGTAGGCGCTGGCGGCCGGCTGCCACGAGGCGATATCGCGTGCGGTCACAACGAGCATGCTGCGCGATCCGACAGTTTCACGAAGCAGCCGTCCGACGGTCGCCATGTCCTGCAAGCTCGCCTCTTGGCTTGCTCCGTCGAGCACGATGCAGAGCTCTTCAAGGTCTTGACTCTGGAGCTCCTTCTTCAATGCGATAAACGGGTCCTCGTCGCGAGAGGAATGCCCTTCTGCGCGTGCAAAACCCGCAGCGCAAGCGACCCGCCCCTCGAGAGAATGGGCGATAATCTCAGCGATGTCTTCGAGGTAAAGGCCCCGCCCCTCGGCGTTGATCCAGAGACTCTCTTTGAACTCCGCGGCGATTTGTGCTGCGGCAATGCTCTTGCCGTACCCTCCGGGTGCGGATAGCACCACGAGCGGAGCATTGCGCCCCTGGATGAGGTGCAGGACGGCAGTGCGGCGAACATCGGTCGCCGACGAGAAGATGGGCGTTCGCGTGTCTCGGAGCGACATCCCCTCCCCCTATCCGGAGACTCACCGAGGGTGTCGTGTTTTGTACCACGAGACCGGCCGCCTGAAAAGACACCGCCTTGCGCCCCATGCATGTTCTGCACGCCACGACGAAGCGCTCGGTTGTGCATCGAGCTCCATCATCCTGCTCCGCTGCGCTTCGTGCTCCAACGCCCGCATCACTTGCTCGCAGGTCTGCAACCGGTCCTGTATGCACCGAAGGGCGAGCTCCGGCTGCGCAGATGCCGAAACCTCTTCCTGGTATAGAACGCAGGCCTCGAGGATTTGCGCCGCGGCAGCCGACTCCTCAGCACACCCGCTCTCTACGACCGTCGGCGCGATGATCGTGGCGGCCCCCCTGAGGAACTCGATCGAGGAGAGAACGCCCGCGCTTCTCTCTGCGCCATGGGTCGGTGGAGAGCCTGCACCTGCTGCGGCCTCGGTGTCCGTCACAAGCCCGATCCATCCGATGCGTCGCAGCAAGGCCGCGTAGTTCAGGTTCTCCAACGTCTCGCTCTTCAGGCCGATCCACTTTCCGACCCTGACAGCCAAGTCGGCCAGATCGCTTGACGAACCCGGGGCGTCACCCAACGCCATCTCTATGGCCCGCGAAAGAGCTGCGATGGTCTGCGAGTAGGCGAGCCGGATCCTCATGTACATGACGAGCCCGTACTGGAGCAGCAGAAGGATGCTTAGAGGCAGGAGCGTCCCCCATACACCCATGAGAGCGATGAGCCTGCTGGCCACCGATGAGAGCAGGATGTGTAGCGCATAGATGCTTGCAACTGGCTCGGCAGGCATCGCCCCAGCCCTAAACAATCGCCTATGGTCCCTCGCCATGGCTGCTACCAAGACGCGATGGGACGCTTCGTCCACAAGCGCGTGCACGCAGCCGAGAACGAGCACTGCCGCAACCACTCCATCGCCTTCGATACCGTTCGGCACAACGAGCAAGAGAGATCCGACGACGAAAAGCACAAGAAGCCGGCGAAGGATTTCTGCCACGGCATCGACCGCCAGAGAGGCCGGCTCTTTCAGAATCAGCCGGCGGTGCAGGGCTTCTACGGCGCCCGTCAATACTGAGATAGCGATTCCGGGAACTAGACCCAGATGCCAAAGGGCCAGGACAACGACTGCGGTGTCAAAGGAACGCATTTCCCCTCTGGGGAGCTTGACGCGAAGCAACCTCAGGGCGCTTCCCGCCAGAACCAGAATGCCCGACATCTCCAGCGCTTTGATCAAGGACTCACCATCTCTCACTGAGAAGGCGCAGGCGTGCGGGGTGCCCCATCATCGAGCGCATCGCCGTGCTCACCCTGGAGAACCTGCACGAGCGCCTCTACCGCTCGCGGATCGAACTGCGTGCCGCTGCATCGGTACAGCTCTCTCACGGCCTCTTCGCGCGACATGCCGGGTCTGTATGGCCTGTCCGAAGTCATGGCATCGTACGCGTCTGCAACAGCCAGTATTCTCGAAAGCAGCGGAACCTCATCGCCGTTCAGGCCGTCCGGATACCCAAGCCCGCCGACCCGCTCATGGTGGTGCCGGATGATGGGAAGCAGCTCTTGCGCGTAATCGATGTGTGCAAGCACTTCGACGGCCATGGCTGGATGCTGCTGGATCAGATCATAGTCTTCGTCGCTGAGTCTTCCCTGATACTGGAGTATCCGGCCTGGAATAGCTATCTTCCCCACGTCGTGTAGCAGCGCGGCTCGCTCAAGAGCAACGATCTCGCTCTTGCCGAGCTTCAGAGCAGCACCAATCTTTCGAGCGATTCCCGCGACCCTCTCAGAGTGGCCCTTCGTGTATGGGTCCTTGGCCTCGATAGCGCTCACCAGCGCCCCGAGGGTTGATGCGTACATCGATGCCAATTCTGCGTACACTCGGAACGCTCTACGCACCACCACGACCGGAGCTAGAAGAAGAACCGCGCCGACCCAGCTCCCCGCAGATACGAGCACGGCCAGGGCGTACCCTAGGATTGCGAGAACCAGATTGCCTGGCATGTCGGCAAGTGAGTCGACCGACTTCAGCGCATCGACAAACCTCATCCTTTTGCTTAAAGCGTAGTAGAGAGCAACGTCTGCATCATTGAACCAGTTCATCAGAACCACGAACGGGACTGCAACAAAGAATCCCTGCGCCGTGCTGGACCAACCCATGGAGCTCGGCCCTGAGAGCAGCCTGATGGCTTGAGAAACGACGAAACCCGCCACGGCGGCCACGGAGAAGGCCGCCGCCATGTTCCGCACGACAACCACGAGCGGGGTGCGGTCCCGGATGTAGGCGCGGAGGGGTAGCACAAAGGACGCCACGGTACCAGCCCCCAGCGGCCCATAGAGCAAATAGGCGGCCGTCACAACGGAACTGTCCAAAGAGTTGACCAGGCCAGGCCGTAGGTCCAGAGCGAGATTCGCAAACATGAATGTGAGCAACGACAATCCTGCAAGCGGAAGCCACTGGGTCAGCGGATAGACCCTCCAAACCCCTGCAGCAATGAAGACTGCAAGGATCACAGTGAGTATCGCAAGTAGCCTTTTTCGGTTCAGCCTCACCAGTAGCTCCAACCAGGAAGTGATGAGCCAACGCCGACGCCGTTTGCTGGAAGACGCTCTATTGGGTCGGGATTTTCAGAGCCCCGCCACCAAGAACGAGAGCGGCGAGAGACGCGAGAAGGAAAGCAATCCGCTTCATTTGAGAAGACCCCCTTTACCAGTGGTGTCTTCTCCCATCCCGCTAGCAATGGAAGAACCCTGTCCGCTCCGCTCGATCGAATGCTGACAGTGTTCATGCAATACGGCACGGCGTTGGCCCAAATTTGTCTATGTCGTTGTCAAAAACCCGAGGCGTCGATTGAGCGCGTCCAGCGTCGCCTTGACGATCGAATCCTTCTCGCTCTGGCGCACGAGGGCCGCGCCGGTGAGCGGTTGTTCTCCGAGCGATGTCACGAGGGCGATGCACGCCACGGCCACGGTCTGCTGACCGAGCCTGACGATCGCGACGTCCTCGAGCGCGAACGCCATGGATCCCTGCAGGTACTCTTCGACAGCGTTCAAGGCCGCTTGCGCCACGAGCCGTTGCCTCGTCGTCTGGCTTGCCGGCCCTGTGGCCGTGCCGATGAAGAGCTCGCCCCCAATCTCCAGCGCCACGGAGACCTTCACTTCCAGACCCGCGGTCTCGGTGCTGACGGAGCGGATGAGGGCACGTGGATGGTCGTACGGTGAGGTCTTCGGAACCGCGTCCTGACCGAGCTGCGCAATCGAGATCTTCTTGTGGTCGACCGGGATGCCGAAGGTGGCCATGATCGTCGACTCGATGTCGCGCACGAGCTGCTTCGGCGACTTGGTCGGCAGAGCGAGCACGTGGATCTCTTCGATGTATCCCTCGGAAGACGCCACGACGCGCGCAGCCTTGATTTCGGAGACCTGCGACAGCGCCTCTTCGATCTCGGCTATCGTGGCTGCAGAGATGCTGCGCTCCACGTCGGACCTCCTGCTGCTGCTGTGCTGCACGTGCACGTCTGCGAATGTGTCTGCCTTGGCCCGCTGCGCTCTATCTAATCCCAGCGGCCGGACTGTGTCAACAATCACAGCACGATCGTAACTCGCAGTAACAAATAAGAGGGCGGCTCGCGCCGCCCTCTCGCAATCGCCGCAGCCAGCTCTACCGTGGGACGATGAGTCCGTAGTCGCCGTCGCTCCTGCGATACAGCACGTTGATGCTCTCGGTCTCAGCCGAAGCGAACACGAAGAAGTCGTGCCCCAGAAGCTCCATCTGCAGCGCCGCCTCTTCAGGCGCCATCGGCTTGACCTCGATGACCTTCCGCTTGACGATGCTCGGCTCGGACTCCTCAACAGGAGCCGCTTCGGCAATCGCCGGCGCAGCGGCCTTGTGACGGTTCTGCAGCTTCGTCTTGAGCTTCTGGACTTGGCGCTCGAGCTTCTCGGACACAAGGTCGATGGCCGCGTACATGTCGACGGCGGCCTCCTTCGCCCGAATGACGTGGCCTTTCGTGAACAGCGTGACCTCCGCCACGTGCTTCTTCTCGATCGCCGGGTTGCGCTCAGCGCTCAGTTCGATCTCGATGCTCATCACCATGTGATCGTTCAGAAGCTTGGCGGCCTTGCCGATTTTCTCTTCCGCGTACTCGCGGAGAGCCGGCGTGACATCCATGTGGCGACCCTTCACGACTGTGTTCATCGCAGACCTCCTCACGTGGTCGGACACTTTGAAGATACCCAACCGCCCTGAGTTGGTACGAGAGCTCGGCGCACCTTGGTCCCGGCAGCACCCACTGCAGACGCTAGCTGATGTGCCCCAGGAAGTCCTTGGTGCGCTCGTGCTTGGGGTTGTCGAACACCTCGTCCGGAAGCCCCTCTTCGACGATGACGCCCCCGTCCATGAACACGACGCGGTCTGCGACGTCGCGCGCGAACCCCATCTCGTGCGTCACCACGAGCATCGTCATGCCGCCGAGCGCGAGCTGCTTCATCACGTCGAGCACGCCGCGCACCAGCTCGGGATCGAGCGCGGAGGTCACCTCGTCGAACAGCATGACGTGCGGATCCATCGCGAGCGCCCGGGCGATGGCGACGCGTTGCTGTTGGCCTCCGGAGAGCTGCGCCGGGTAGTAGTCGATGCGGTCGGCGAGCCCCACGCGCGTGAGCTGCTCGACGGCGATGCGCTCGGCCTCTTCCTTCGAGCGCTTGAGCACCTTGCGCTGTGCGAGCATCACGTTGCCTTTGGCGGTGAGGTGCGGGAACAGGTTGAAGCTCTGGAAGACCATCCCGATCTTCTCGCGCACGCGGTTGATGTCGGTCTTGGGGCTGTTCACAAGGATGTCCTCGAACCACACCTCGCCGCCCGTGGGCTCCTCAAGCCGGTTCACGCAGCGCAGCAGCGTGGACTTGCCTGAGCCCGACGGCCCGAGGATGACGACGACCTCGCCCTTGCGCACGTCCATGTCGACGCCGCGCAGGACCTCGAGGTCTCCGAAACGCTTGCGGAGCCCCTTGATGCGGACGACCGGCTCGCTGCTGGGATCCATTCGCGCCCCTTCTCACACCGCTATCGCGTGCTCGGAATCGATGGTCGGCACGCTCTCCGACACGGATATCCCTCCGCCCTCGGACTGCGCCAGCCGGTTCTCCAGCCGGTGCACCAGACGACCGAGCGGGATGGTCACCACGAGGTAGAACGCCGCTGCGAGCAGGTACGGCGAGACGTTGTAGGTCGAGGAGGCCGCCTCCCGCGCTCGCATCACCATCTCGCCCATGCCGACCGCCGCCAGCAGCGAGGTGTCTTTGAACAGCAAGATGAACTCGGACATCATCGTCGGGAGTATGCGCCTGACCGTCTGCGGGATGATGACGAAGGCCATCGCCTGCGGAGTGGTCATGCCGAGCGAGCGCGCCGCCTCCATCTGGCCCTTGTTGATGGACTGGATGCCGGCGCGGAAGATCTCGGCCATGTACGCGGCGGAGTTGAACGACAGCACCGCGAACGTGCGGACGTACAACGAGTACGTCGGCCCGAACGGCCCTGGCTCATTGAGTCCCGGGAACGCCGCAAGCAGCGCTTGCCACGGGGGCAGGAGCGGGAGCCCGAAAAAGACGATGAGGATCTGCAAGAACAGCGGCGTGCCGCGGATGAAGTCGATGTACGCGGTCGATGGGAGCCGGAACCACCCTGAGCGTGCCATCTTCATGAAGGCGAGCGCAAGACCGATCGGGATCGCGAGCGGGTACGCCACGAGGACGCATAGCAGCGACACCGGGAACGCCTTGAGCACCTGGGGAAAGGCCTGCACGATGACCTTCGGCGATGCGAACAGGTGCGAGACCTTGCCTGTCTCCCACCAGTCCAGAGCACCGAGGACACCTCGGCGGCCCGCCTCGAAGGTGATCGGCACGCCGCCCACGGTCAGCACATCGCCATCAGCAAGCGTCGTCTCGCCAGCGACCGGAGCACCGTTGAGCAGGACCGCCGGGGAGGTCTCGACCGCCCCCAGTACCCACGTGGAAGAGCCCATGCCGCCACCCGGTGGCTGACGCTTGAGCGTCACGACGCTTCCCGGCGCAAGCGTCGCCTGCGGCAGCACGACGTTCGCGTTCTGCCTCGCGATGGTGACGACGTCGAGCGTCGGCGGAATCGGGAACTCGTCTCGCACCATCCCGGTCTGACCCCGCGGCGCCGGACGGTCGTACGTCAACCGCTCCGGACCGGTCATCGTGAGCAGCGCTGCGAGCAGCGCTATCCCCAGCGTCAGATACACTGCCTGAACGATGCGAGTGCGAACGTGCCGCTTCACGCGCTTCCTCCTCGCGCAGAACCGTCTTGCGCATCATACCGCAGGGCCGGCGAGACCTGCCCGCCGGCCCTTCACGGCTCTTGAGCCTCGTGACGCCCGCTCTGCTACTTGGCCTTGCGGACGGCGAGGGACTGGTTGGAGTTGATGTACGGATCCGAGAAGTCCACCGACTGCTTGCGCTCCTCGGTGATCGTCATCGCCGACGCGACCATGTCGAACTCGGTGCCGGCCTGCAGGCCGGTGATGAGCGCGTCGAACTTGTAGCTCTTGAACTCGACGTCCATCCCGAGCTTCTCTCCGATCGCCTTCATGAGGTCGACGTCGAACCCCACAATCTCGCCACCCTCGACATTTTCGAAGGGCGGGAAGGCGGTGTCGGACCCGACGATGATCTTCCCGGGGGTGAGCGTCTTGATCTCGCCGGCCGGCTTCTCGCTAACGCCGCTGGTCGCCTCAGGCATCGACATCGGCTCGGAACCGAACCACTTCTTGTAGATCTCGTTGTACGTCCCGTCCTTGATGACCTCGGCGAGCGCCCAGTTCACCGCGTCGCGCAGCGTCGGGTTGTTCTTGTTGAAGGCGAACCCATACGTCTCGTCGGTCTTGATCTCCTGGACGATCTCCAGCCCGCGCGTTTCATCCTTCACGATGTCTTGGGAAATCGGCAGGTCGTTGATGACACCAACGACGTCGCCCGCCTGCAGCGCCTGGAACGCGAGGAGGACGTCATCGTACGGCACGACCTGGACGCCCTTGGGCGCGAGGTTCTTCTTCGCCCACTCCTCGCCCGTCGTCCCGGACTGGACGCCGACCTTGTCGCCGCTCTTCAGATCGTCCACGCTCTTGATGACCCGCGCACCGGTCTCGCCGCCAGTGCCGGTGTCTTCCTTCTTGGCGCACCCGCCGAGCGCGAGAGCGCTCAGAGCCAGAGCGCACACGACTGCCAGTGCGAGCGCCTTGCGGAACCTGCTCATGGACTCCTCCTGTCTTCCGCCCCGGGCGCCTGAGCTGCCCGGCCCCAATCGCTGCGCATAACTATAGCGCAAATCGGAACGCTATGTGGAAGCGGTTGGCTGCATATGCATTTTCGAAAGAGTTATATGCGGTCGCGCTATTGAGTCGAGCCGGTCGTCTCGGATGAGCCGAGCGCCCGCAGTTCGGGCAAGTCCCCCACCCACTTCGTCCGGATCGTCGCCAACGTCCCATCTGCCGCCATGCCGTCGAGGACGTCGCGCACAGCGCTCTCGAGGTCGGTCGAGTCCTTCGCGACCAGCACGCCGAGCGGCGTCGCCTCGCCGAGCGGCGCGACGAACCGGACGTTCTGGTAGTCCCGAGAGAGGTACGCGCCGACGAACGCGTCGCACGCCACGTAGTCGACCTCGCCTGCGATAAGCGCGTCGAACGCCTCACGGACGGTGTCGTAGGTGATGGCGAACCCTTCCCAGTACTCCGATTCGAGGTACCACTGCGCAGCAGACCCGGACTGGCATGCAACGCGCGCTCCACTGACGAGAGAGGCCGCCTGCTCCGGTGCCACAGATGCAGTCGCCTCTGCTGTCTGCGACGTGGCGACGCCGAACAGACCGATGCCGTCGGTCGCGTACGAACCCGCGACCGATACATTCGCGAGCACGGCGTCTGTGATTGGAATCGCTGCAAAGCCGACGTCAACCGCACCCTTGGCCACCGCAGCCGGGACATCGCTCCACGGCATCTCGACGATCTTGAGCTTCAGTCCGAGACGCTCGGCGAGCGCAGCAGCTACGTCGACGTCCAGGCCGTCCACCTGGCCGTCGACCGTACCGGCGAACGGCGGTTGCGTCGGATCGATGGCTGCCGTGAGCACGCCGGCCTGCTTGATGGCTGGTGGCGCCACCTTCGGCGTCAATGCGGGCCCCTCTGCCTTCTTCTGGCAGCCGACGCCCGCAAGCGCGAGCGCCACGACCGCCGCTACGGCAAATGCTCGCCAGCGCATGCCGTCTCGCTTCATCCGAGGCACCTCCGGTGACCGAGAAGTGTACGTGCTTCCATCCGGCTGACCTGGTCTTTGGCCCCACACTCGCGCACTGGGGCTTCCGCTTGATGCTATCTCACTACCGGCCCTCTCGCCCGCCGAAGCGGACGGTGCGACTTACCCCTAAGGCGCGCCATGCTCACACGGAGGCATGGCCTCCGGCTTACGTGGGTCCTTTCGGCCGCGCCTACCCTGGACTAAGGCGCCGAAGCGCCCGCAACCACAGACCCGGATGGAAGCATCATGAAGTGTAGCAGGTGTGCACGCTGCCGGCAGCACCTCCTCAGGCGCGTGCGACCACGACAGCTCGGACCGCGTCTGCTCCGTGCGACCTGAGCACGCGGGCGGCCGCGTCGAGCGTTGAGCCGGTGGTCATCACGTCGTCCACGAGAAGCACCCTCGCTGGTACGCGGACGCCTGGTCGCACAACGAACGCCCCGAGCACGTTCTCGCGGCGCGCCTGCCGTCCGAGCTCCCGCTGGTCTGGCCGCTCCCGCGCCGCCAGCAGCCGCTCGACAGGCGCACCCAGGCGTTCTGCGACGACGCGAGCGAGCGGCTGCGTGTGGTCGTACCCGCGGCGCAGACGGGCGCTGCGCGTCGGCGGGATCGCCACGACCGCCTCCGGCCACCCGCTCCACTCGGCGCACGCCGTGGCAGCGAAAGCGCCCAGCATGGGGCCGTAGCGACGTTCGCCAGGATCCTTATGCAGCGCGATCGCCGACGAGAGCGGCGGCGCCAGCACACCGAAGCACCGCACGGCCTCGAACGCCGCGTGCCGGCACCCGCACGCATGCCGACCGCCGGCCGCACACGGCTCGCCGCACCGCGGGCAGGCTCCCGCAGGGTCGATGCGGACGACCTCCCGCCAACACGCCTCGCACAGCGCGGTACCCGGCTCGTCGCACCCGGCGCACTTCAACGGCGCGATGAGATCCAGCACGCAGTCGAGCATCCCCTCCCCCTGTTCCGGCATCCGCCGACGCTGCTCACACGAGCATCTGCCACACTGGAATGGCGACGACCGACACCACCGTCGTCACCAGCACAGCCGAAGCGATGAGGTCGGTGTCGAGGTCGAACCGATGCCCCATGATCACCGCCATCATCATCGTCGGCACGCTCGCCTCGAGTACGACGACCCGGGCCGACGCCTCGTCGCGCAGGATCAGCCGCGCCGCCAGCAGCCCCACCAGCGGCAGCACCACCAGTTTCACGGCAGCAACAGCGGCAACCACCCCCGCCTGGTCCTTGAGCTTCCGCGGCCTGAGCGACAGGCCCACCGAGATCATGATCAGCGGTACCACGATCCTACCGAGCGCGCCTAACCAGTCCATGAACGCGATTGGAACGTCGACGCCGCGCGTCGCCAACGCCAGTGCGAGCGCGACGAACGGTGGGAACGTCACTATCTCCTTGAGCGGGCGGACGTCGGCCTCGTGCCGCGCGATGCGTGCCGCGACCAGCGCACCGACCGCAATCATCGCAAGCGTGTTGCCGAATATGTCCGAGAAGATCGCCCGCACGAGCCCCGGCTCGCCGAGAAGCGCGTGCGCCACCGGATACCCGATGTAGCCCGTGTTGCCGAACACCGCCGCGAGCACGAACGCCCCTGCTGCCGCCGGCGGAAGCTTCAGGACGCGTGCAAGCAGGAGCGCCGCCGCGAGCCCCACGAGCGCAACCACCCACGCGAGCGCAGGCACGAGAGCGAGCGAACGCTCGATCTTCGCGCCATGCACGGACGAGAACACGAGCGCAGGCAGCCCGACGTTGAGCAGGACTGCGTTGAGCGGCTTGGCGTCCTCGGGCTTGAGCACCCCGGTGACCCTGAGCGCCACGCCGATGGCAACATAGCCGAGGATCGTGGCGATGACGCCCAAGAGCTCGCCGAGCGGCACGCGCGCCTCCCTACAGCTCGTGGATGGCGCCCGAACCGCAGCACGCGCTCGCCAGCGCCTCTTCGTACGGCGCCCGCACGACGCCGCGCTCGGTGACGATCGCGGTCACGTACGCCGCAGGCGTGACGTCGAACGCAGGGTTGTACACCTCGATGTTCGGCGGCGCGACGCGGAACCAGCCGTCGAAGCGGTACGCCGCGCCTTTGCGCTCGATCACCATTTGATGGCCCTTCTGGATTGGCACCGTGTACGGGCCGTTCTCCGTGAGCGCATCGAAGGCGCGCTGCGCACTCGCCGAGTCCGGCTCGATGACGCCCGAGGCCGTCACGCCGAGCACTTCGCGGGGGTCGCGCTCCTCGATGACGATGTCATCGCCGCTTTCGAGCGTGAGGTCGACCGTGGAGGTCGGCGCCGCGACGTAGAAGGGGATCCCGTGCTCCTTCGCGAGCACCGCAAGCCCGTAGGTGCCGATCTTGTTCGCAACGTCGCCGTTCGCGGCGATGCGGTCCGCGCCGACGATCACCGCATCCACGAGGCCCGCACGCATGATGCTTGCGGCCATGTTGTCTGTGATGAGCTTGAAGGGGACGCCCGCCAGCTTGAGCTCCCAGGCGGTGAGCCGCGCGCCTTGCAGCACCGGCCGTGTCTCGTCCACCCACACGCCTTCGACCTTGCCCTGCTGGTGCGCTGTGAAGATGACGCCGAGCGCTGTGCCGTAGTACGCGGTGGCGAGCGAACCGGCGTTACAGTGCGTGAGGATGCGGCTGCCCGGCTCGATGAGCGCAGCTCCGTGAGCGCCGATGGCGCGGTTGCGCTCCTCGTCCTCGGCGCGGATGCGGAGCGCCTCCTGCACGAGCAGGTCGCGAAGCTCGGACAGGCCCGCATCGGCGTTGTCGTGAGCGAAGCGGCGCATGCGCTCTGCGCCCCACGCGAGATTCACCGCCGTCGGCCGCGTTGCCGCGATCTCCCCCGCCACCTCGTCGAGCCGTGCAAGGAACGCATCGATGTCGTCGATGTCCGCCCCCTCGGTCGTGGCCCAGAGCGCGACCCCGAGCGCAGCAGCGACGCCGAGCGCGGGAGCGCCCCGGACCGCCATGCCCTTGATCGCCTGACAAACGCCCTCGTAGGTGTTGCAGGCGAGAAGGTCGCCCTGGAGCGGCAACCGCGACTGGTCGACGAGCATCACGCGCCCGTCTTGCCACCAGATTGTACGAGGGATGTCATCGAGCGAAGGCATGGGTGGCTCCACAATCTCGTCATAGCGAAAGACAACACGAGATGTGATTATAGACGAGCGTGAGACGCTCAGCGGACGCCAAGAATCTGCACGCACCCACGCTGTCCGTCGTCGAGCCCGAGCACTATCTCGTCGCGACCGTTCTCATCCAGGTCGACGACCTGCACCGAGAGCGGCTGCAGCGAGAATCTGTTCCAGACCACTGGTCCAAGACCCCCACCATCAAGTCCTTTGGCGATCCCCATCTGCCACCCGGGAAGCCCTGTGACATCGGCCTCCATGGTCGGAGCGAACATGATCACGTCTCGGCTCCCATCGCCGTCGAAATCGCAAGGAATCGCCAACTCGACATCCCCGTGCGTGATGCCTGCGTCGATTTGCACAACGCGCTTTCCGCTGCCGACATCGTAGATAGAGAACGTGTGGGACCTATGGTCACTCAACAGGATCATCGCGTCACTCCCATCACTCGCATCCACAAGGCCGCACACATCGGCTCCGAGGTCCAGCTTGCGCATGCGCCCTTGACTATCAGCAACCAGCGTCTCGGGGTAGGCGCCTCGCACGTCATGCTCGAATACCAGGCGGATACCCCCCTCTGTCCGCATGTGACCGAAGAGGTGCAAATTCCGAGCGACGCCTTTGCGCTCCTCAGGGGTCCATGCCACAGACCTCCCGATCTCGCGTACAGCATGCTCGCCTGATTCTGGCACTTGTATCAGCAAGAACTCGCCCTTGGGAAGCGACTCGCTGAGGCCGTAGATGAGCGCTGCAAGGCCGCCGTCCTTGCAATCGTCAACCACTCCATAGAGCCCCACGAATCTGGGCCAGTCCCTATCGCTCGACCATACTGTCTCCCAGGAACCGGAGCCGACGCACCTGGCAACAAGGACTCTGGTGCTCCCGGTCATAGACTCTGACCACCCAACGATGACCATGCCCCGCCCGTCACTGAGACGGGCATCGAACCAATCGATCGCCCCAGGAGCGGAGATGATCGTCTCTATCCGTGCCGGGTCGTGCACGTCCATGAGGACGAGCTCGTCCTCGTGTTTCACGACCATGTTGCCAGCATCATCGCGGCTTCGCGCAGGCTTCTGGCGAGTCAACAAGATCCGGCCGTCTGCAGTCACGCACGGGGGAATATGATACGGGTGCCCAAGACTGCTCCAGCCCCGGTACGTGCTGTATTCCTCGGAGAGCAGCACGTGCCTCGCAACCCTCCACCTGCGACCGAACTCCAGGACGGCGTTCTCAGCCACAACCACCGGCCGCCGAGAGTCAGGCACCGCGACGACAGCGCCAGGCGCCACGTCCGGGTTCTCATACAACACTTGCAGCCGTAAGCGGTCGGAAGACGAGAAGCTGCCGCCTGTCGAGCAGCCCTGACCGAGGACTGCTGCAGCGACCGCTGCGGCCACGGCTATTCCAGCGAATGCGCTTGATATCCCATGAGGGCGCGTGCGGTTCAACGGCATCGACCTCTACCGATTCCGCATTTCAGTCGATCATGATGCGGCCGGTCACCGCGTTCACGTATACATCATTTCCGCTGACGCGGATCCGCCACGCCGGAAGCAGTGCCTGTGCTCCTGCTATGCTGCTTTGCGCGTAGTAGACGAGTTCTATTTCTTCGATATCCGCTACGCTTGGTACGTCGAGGATCCGCTCTCCGTCTCGAGCGACAGCTGCAAGCGCATCACTTGCCGAGATGATCGGAACGCTGCGCGAGCCTCGACGAATACCTTCCACTGAGTGCCAGGTCTTCCGGTAATGGAACACGCCTTCGCTTGTCAGACGGCAGACGATCTTGTCCGCCAGGTGCCCCGCAATGGGTATTCCATCGAGACTGTGTCCGAATTCGACCACTGCCGCAAGGACCCCGGCATCGCTTTCGACACCCGTAGAAGGATCAAGCCCGTCGCCTGCAAACCCTCGTACGGATACCACCACGGCATCCGCTGGGAGCGAATCAACGCGCGACACGTACTCGCGCGCAACGCGAACCGCCGGCGCTTTGTTCTGGTCAGTCTCCCGCGTAAGATCCCCTACGCGAACCGGGCTGTAGAACGTCATGAGGTTCGAGCGTCCGTGAGTCGAGAGATACAGCAAATCCCGAGCGTTTGCTCCGGGCCACGGATCTTTGTCCGGATAGCCGTTCGTGATATCCCAGTGATTGACATCGTCCTCGTCTCGGTAGTACGAGGATTGGGTCTTTCCTCGCCAAGAACCAGCATACCCGTGGTAGTACAGACGATACGAGAAGCGATGCGCATCAGCGTCGTCGAAGTTGCCGCCGTACAACACCGAGTATCTTCGATCCGACACGTCATCGGCGAAGGCTGCCAGTGGCATCGCCGTAAGCAACATGGCCAGCGCGGTCGAACCTGCAACGAGAGACGTGGCGACGGGTCTGGTTCTGTGTTCGAACACCACCGCGCAAGCTTTACGGATCGCACACCGAAACCGAGCCATCGAGACGGATACCGACCTGCCGGCACGCGATCGCATGGCTGCCACCTCCCCTTCGGCACCGTAGCGAACCCCGGACTCAGAGGAATCGTAACCCCCTCTGGCCGACGTCAAGTTGGAAGAGCGGCCGCGTCTTCAAACTGTATGACAGCCGTCATGGGACTGTGACATGGTCGTCTCCGACCCCCACGTCTCAGCTGCTGAGCCGCTCTCTCGGCCCCTACACCGTCCCCTCTTGCCAGGAGCGCAGGTACCGCTCCTGCTCTTCGGTGAGGGTGTCGATTCGCACGCCCATCGAGGCCAGCTTGAGCGCAGCGATGCGCTCGTCGATCTCGCGCGGCACGTCGTACACGCCGGGCGCGAGCTCGGCCGCGTGCTTGACCATGTGCTCGGCGCTGAGCGCCTGGTTGGCGAAGCTCATGTCCATCACGGAGGCGGGGTGACCTTCCGCACACGCGAGGTTGACGAGCCGGCCGTCGGCGAGCAGGTAGATCCGGCGGCCGTCGGCGAGCTCGAACTCCTCCACAAGCGGCTTGACCTCGCGCACCGCCACCGCCCGCTCGCGCAGGTGCGGGATATTGATCTCGACATTGAAGTGGCCCGAGTTCGCGATGATCGCACCGTCTTTCATGGCGTCGAACGCGGACGAATCGATGACGTTGATGTCGCCTGTGACCGTCACCCAGATATCGGCCTCGCGAGCAGCCTCAGCAGCAGGCATCACGCGGTAGCCGTCCATCACCGCTTCGAGCGCGCGCAGCGGGTCGACCTCGCACACGATGACGTTCGCACCGAGCCCCTCGGCGCGCATCGCCACGCCGCGGCCGCACCAGCCGTAGCCGCTCACCACGACCGTCCGGCCAGCGATAAGCCGGTTCGTCGCCCGGATGATGCCGTCGATCGTCGACTGGCCGGTGCCGTAGCGGTTGTCGAACAGGTGCTTGGTGTTCGCCTCGTTCACCGCGATGATCGGGTACTTGAGCGCGCCTTCGGCTGCCATCGCCTTGAGGCGGATGACGCCGGTCGTCGTCTCCTCGGTGCCGCCGATGACACCTTCGAGCGCTTCTGTGCGCTCGGCGTGGATACGGCCGACGACGTCAGCACCGTCGTCCATCGTGATGTGCGGCTTGTGGTCGATCGCGGCGTCGATGTGCGCGTAGTAGGTCTCCGTGTCCTCGCCCTTGATCGCGTAGGTGCGGATGCCGTACTCCGCGACGAGCGCTGCCGCCACGTCGTCTTGCGTCGAAAGCGGGTTGCTCGCGCACAGCACGACGTCCGCGCCGCCCGCCGCGAGCGTGCGCACCAGGTTCGCGGTCTCGGTCGTCACGTGCAGGCACGCGCTCACGCGCACGCCAGCGAGCGGCTTCTCGCGCTCGAAACGCTCTCGGATGCTCGCGAGCACAGGCATGTCACGGTCGGCCCACTCGATGCGAGCGACGCCGGCCGGAGCGAGGGACAGGTCTTTCACGTGGTGCTGCACGGGAACCTCCTTGTGCGGGCCGCGCCTTAAGGCGCGCCGTTTCCTGAACCCGTGCAGTATACCAAGCGATGCTCAGGCGATGCGCGCGAAACCCTCGATGAAGGCGGTGGCGAGCAGCTTCATGCTCTCGGCCGCCTGCCTCCCCGCTTCGAGGACCTCTTCGTGCGACAGACCCACGCCTGCGGCTGCGTTCGTCACGAGCGACAGCCCGACCACCCGCAGGCCGAGCGCACGGGCAGCGATCACTTCGGGGACCGTGGACATCCCGACCACGTCTGCGCCGAGCGTGCGCAGCATCCTGACCTCCGCAGGCGTCTCGTACGACGGTCCGAGCAGCCCGGCGTACACGCCGTCGTGCAGCGCCACGCCGATCCGCTCCGCTGTCGCGCGCATGAGCGCCCGCAGCTCCGGGTCGTACGCGTCGCGCATCGGCACGAACGGGAAACCGCCGTCAGGCCCTGGCCAACCGATGAGCGGGTTGGTGCCCATGAGGTTCAGGTGGTCGGAGATCAACACCAGGTCGCCAGGACGCAAACCCTCGCGCACTCCGCCGGCCGCGTTCGTCACGAGAAGCGTCTCGCATCCCGCCGCGGCCGCGAGCCGCGCAGGGTACGCTGCTTGAAGCGCCGTCGCGCCTTGGTACTGGTGCGCACGGCCCTGGAAGAGGAGCACCCGCTCGCCGGCGATCGTGCCCGCAACCAGACGACCAGCGTGACCAGCGACAGCACCGACTTTCGGGAAGCCGTCGAGCTCCGCGTACGGGATCGCGACCGCATCGGCAGCGTCGTCGGCGAGGCCCGAGAGCCCGGAGCCGAGCACCACCGCGATCCGTGCAGGCGCACCGAGGGCCTCACGCGTGCGACGCGCGTCCTGCTCGGGCACATCCAGGGTGACCGGCAGCATCCGCACCTCTCCTTCCAGCATGCTTACTGCGCCATGGCGGATTCGAGCGCCGCTTCGCCGGCGTCGCTGATCGCGCCGGGGCCGCCGAGCAGCCAAAGCGTGCTGATCGCAAGCTTGTGCTCGCGGAGGAACGCGGCGGTGCCCTCGGGCACCGAGTCGCGCCGCATGAGCAGCAACGGGAAGCCGCGTGTGCCGGCGAGCGCGCTCGCCGCAAGCGCATCGGGGTACGTGAGCCCGGTGGCGAGGTACGGCTCCGTCGCGGTGAACCCGTCGCCGAGCGCCCAGCGCGCGACCGCGGCGGCCGTTTCGTAGCGGTCGCCACCGTAGAGGCGTCCGGCCGCTCCGCCCGTGAGCGCGGCGACGGAAGCCTCGACCGATTCGTCGACGACGCTCGGTCCGCCCACCACCTGGACTTCCGCGGGCTTCGCAGCGGCAAGGAACGCGGCGGTCGCGCTCGGCACGCTCCAGCGGCGCACGAGGAGCACCGGGTAGCCCTTGCGGTACGCAACAGGCGACACGGCGGCGGCATCTGCCCATGACTCGCCGCTCACCACGAACGCCTTTGTGGTGGCCTTCATCGAGCGTGCGAGCGCTGCGACCTTCGCGGACGTCTCGTAGCGGTCGACCCCTCCGACGCGCGTCACCTCTGCAGAGGGCAGCGCGCTCTTCAGAGCCTTCAGCACGTCATCGCTCACCGCGCCGGCGCCGCCGAGGACGTACACCTTTGCGGGCTTCAGGCGCGTCACCTCGATCCGCACGGCGTCCGGAAGCTCGTTCGGCCGCGTGAGCAGGAGCGGGCCCTTTGCCGCCCCAGCGAGCGCCGAGCCAGAGAGCGCGTCCGGGTACTGCTCGCCAGAGGCCAGCACCACGGCCGCGCTCGTGGTCGGGTACGCCTTCTTCGAGACTTCGACCGCCGTCGCATACCTGTCCGCGCCTGCGATGCGCTGCATCGGGAAACCGAAGAACCAGAAGTTCGGTGACTTGAGACCGAGCTTGATGCGCACCGAATCGGCGCCGAGCGTCGTGCTCGTGCCGTTGCTGAAGTAGAACGTCGTCGACTTCGGGTAGCCGCTCGAGCCCCGTTCGATGGAGACGCGCCGGACGTAGACCGAGGGTGGTGCGCCGAGCTTTCCCGCCATCGCCAGACCGTCCATCGTCTCCGTCCAGCTCTGGTTGGGGTTTCCAGCGTCGGCCTCGTACGGAGATTCGACGCCGGTGTAGTACGACTTCGGAGTCGCGGACGGCCACACGTCCTCGATGTTCGCCGTATTTCCGCCCGAGGACGAATGGAAGAACGTCATCACGATCGTCGAGCCGTCCTTCGCGATGAGATCGCGCGTCGCGTCCACAGCGGCGTTGGTGCTCGACGCCTCGTGCATCACCACCGTGCCGTTCGACAGGCGCGAGTGCCCGCCGTAGACCTGATCGGCGGTCGTGCACGCGAGGCTGTTGTCGCGTTTACCGTCGTCGTTCGGGTCGATCTTGGCTTTCGCGTACGAGCGCGCCGCCACCGCTTGCGCTTTGAGCGCTTCCGGTTTCCAGCTTGCCGGGCTCTCCCGCGGCACGACGCCGTACAGGTACTGCTCGAGTGGAACGAGGTTCCATGCGTAGAGCCCCTGCGTCCCGTCGCGCGTCACCTCGAAACGCCCGCGCCACCGGACGTACGGGTACCCGGAGGGATAGTCGCGGTGCAAAGGCGGGCCTGAAGGGTCCTTCACCTCGAAGAGCGCCTCGCCGTCAGGGTCTGCCTTGACCCACGAGCCCGTGAAGGTGGCCACGACCGACCCCGTGCCGTATTTCGTGACGACGACGCCAGCGTCGTTCGTGAACGTGTAGTAGGTGTTCTTCGGCAGCTTCACGGATGCAGCGCCATCGTACACGGTCATCGTGGCGTCGACCGACCTCACCGTCCACGATTGTCGGGACGCGCTGTCCTTGTCGAGGTTGACGCGCACTTCCACCGCGTTCGATGCCTTCTGGATGCTCGTGCCCTGGAAGTAGTGCTTGATGATCCAGTCATAGGTGTAGCCGTGCAGCGCGAACCCTTGGCTACCGTACTGCGAGAGCCCGATGCCGTGCCCCCAGCCACCGCCTGAGATCGTGAAGGTCGGGATCGCCGCAGGTTCGAGCGCACGAGCGCGCAGCGGAAGCGACGAGCAGACGAGGAGCAACGCAAGAGCGACAGACGCTAGGTGGATGTGCTTGCTGCGACGCACGGAGAGCCTCCGCAGTGGTTCGACGACGACATCCCTGCGTCAGTCTACCACATCCGGACCCGGTCCGGCCTCGCCAGCAAGCCCGCGGTAGGCGTCTGTGAGGCGTCGCGCCGCTGCCGCCCAGTTCAGCCCGCCCTCGATGATCGCCCTGCCCCGCCGCCCCATCTCCCGCGCGAGCTCGCGGTCGGACGAAAGCCTGAGCAGTACCTCTTCCACCTCGGCGACGTCCAGCGGGTCGATCGCAAAGCCGAGCTCGTGCTGCTCGACGAAGTCACCGATCCAGGTGCCGCGCGTCACGATCACTGGCAGCCCGCACGCCATGCCCTCGAGCGCCTTCACGGGGATCGTCGTTCTCCAGTTTCCGAGCGAGGCGTCGTAGCACGCGTACACCGCGTCGCACCGGTGGTACAGCCCGGGGATCTCGTCCGGTTCGACCCGGCCGAGCACTTCGATGCGCTCCATCGTCGACGCGATGCGGGCGATCTCCTCCGCCGCCGTGCCGCCGCCCGCGAGCAGGGCCTTCAGGTGCGGGTGCGGCTGGATCGCTTGCATGAGCTTGACCAGCCCGGTTATCCACCGCTTCTGGCCGATGAAGCTCACCACAAAGTCGTCTTCGCGCCGGTCGACCACCGTGTAGCGATCGAGGTCGGGCGCGTTCTCGACGAGCACCACGCGCCGCGCCCCCAGCCGCTCGTAGTACGCCACGTGGGCCGAGGTCACGGTCACGACGACATCGGCCTTCGGTATCGCCGTTCGCTCGACGAGCCGAGCCGCCGCACGCGCGATGACGCCGGGCAGCCCTCCCTGCGGGAGCGCGCGGCTCTCACGGTACAGCTCGTGGAAGTCGAGCACGACCCGCAGACGCGGCAGACGACGCCTGGCTCTCACCGCGACGATGGCGGTGTCAAGGTCGTGGCAGTGGATGACGTCCGGTGCGAGCGCAACGCACCGTGCGGCGGCCTCTGCCCAGAACCGCCAGTACTTCGCGACGTTCCGTGGCCCGCCGCCGTGCGCCGCTTCGGGACCGACGCGCTCGATGCGCCAGCCGTCGCGCTCGATGCGCTCCGGATCGCGCCTCGCACGGTCCCACGCGAGCACGACGACCTCCCAGCCGTCAGCGACGAGCGCTTCGGCTTCTTTGATAATGCGCGGATCGGCTGTGACCGACGCGCTGGCCACCATGACGATCGTGCCTCGCACGCTCATCGCTCGCCTCCAATCGCATCGCGCGGTGCGCGACCAGCGATGACGTCCTCGTACACCCTCACGAGCCTGGCGGCCACCGCAGCCGGCGAGAACCGCTCGGCCGCGCTGCGCGCGATCTCGGCCCCATCGAACGCGTCGAGCCTCTCGACCGCCTCACGCATGCCGTGCGCCAGGTCCTCAGCGTCTCCGGCCTCCACCAGGATCCCGGCACGAGGCGTCACGATGTCTTCAGGCCCCCCGCATCGGGTAGCGACGACCGGCAGGCCGGTCGCCATCGCCTCGACGAGCACGACACCGAAGCCCTCCGAACGCGAAGGCAGCACGAATACGTCGGCGTTCGCGAGCTCTGCAGCAAGCGCCCTGCCAGCGAGCGCCCCAGCGAACCGCACGCTGGCTTCGAGCCCGAGCTCTCGTGCGCGCGCCTCGAGCGCAGCGCGCTTCACGCCGTCACCGACGATCGTCAGACGCGCACCGTCGATGGCAGAAGCCACAGACGCGAAGGCGTCAAGAAGCACATCGTGCCCCTTCTCGGGAACGAGGCGCCCGACCGCGACGAACCGCGGCGCACCTGCCCGCGACCGTTCGACGAACCGGAAGCGGCCGGTGTCGTACGTGTTCGGAACAACGACGACTTTCGCCGGATCGGCACCGACGAGCCGGACCGCATCGTCAGCAAGACGCCTGCTCACGCACACCACTGCCGCAGCCGCCCGCACAGCCTGCTCCACCTCGCGGTGCCACGCAGGACGGCGCAGGTTCGAGTACAAGTCCTGGCCATGTGCCGTGACCACGAACGGCAGACCCGTGCGAGCGCACAGCCGACGCGCAGCGCCGCCCCCAGTGAACAGCTCGTGCGCGTGCACGAACTGCGCGTCGACCTCCATCTTCGCCGCCCTGAACGCCTTGTCTGCCGTGCGCGCGATCGCTCCGGGCACCAGGCGGTGCGCGAGGCGGCGCGGCACTACCGGATAGCGCGGATAGCGGACGCTGGCCCCGTCGATGCTGCCCGATCCCTTGATGTACGGCTCGTCAAAGATGCGAGCCAGAACCTTGGGCACGTAGGGGACCGGCGCCACGACCGACCACACGACAGCGTCCGCCGTCGCCCGCATCTGCTCTTCCACGAAGAGTCCCCGGATCGGCTCGGCCGGGTTCGGGAACGACTTCGAGAGCAGCACGCCCCGAAGCCGCGACTCCCGTGATGTGCGGTCTCCGCTCACCGCGCTTCGCGCGTCAGGCCGCACGGCTCGCCAGGAACTGCTCGCGTGCGACCGCGAGCACCGCCCCTGCGACGAAACCGAGCACCAGCCCGCCGATGGCCGAGCGCATCGCGCGCGAGCGCACGCTCGTGATAGACGACGTCACGGAGCCGTCGTAGAGGTACACGTTCCGCAGCGCCTGGAGAGCGTCTTGCTGGTCCACGAGCGCCATCTCGATGTTCCAGCGGTCGAAGACCGCCTCTGCCGTGGTGGCGCTGGCGCCCGTAGACGCAAGGTCCTTCAGCGCCTGCTGCGCGATCTCGACGCGCCGTTCGCGCATGTCTATCTGCGACGCCACCGCAGCCAAGTGCGCCTCGATGAGCGTGCGTGCCGCCGCCTGTGCGACGCGCTCCGCCGTATCTTGGGAAGACATCGTGCACGTCACCGTCACCTTTGTGATCGGGCTGCCGCTTGCAGCGACGCGCAGCGCACCCGCGACCTCGTCGGCTGCGACGCCGGCTTCCTGCGCGACGGCGGCACGGAACTGCTCGGTCGACGACTCCCTCACGAGGTCGTCGGGAAGCAGCACGCCCCGGACCCTTCCAGGGGACGCAGCATCCACGGCGATCCTCGCCGTGGCCGTGACGCTCGGCTCGGAGCGCATGGCCGGCACCACCGCGACCGTCATCGCGACAGCCGTCACTGTCGCGATGAGCCACCACTCTCGTTTCACGAATGTCATCATGCGTGCGCACATGCTCTCAGCCATCGTGACCTCGCTCGAATCCGATCGCGACACCGGCGCCAAGACGACTCGCCGCCACCGCGAAAGCCAGGAACAACCACAGATACTCGAAGTACAGATAGTACTGGAATAGCGAGCCCGCAAGCAGCGACACCAGTCCGGCGAGAGCCGCGCCCTCGTACACCGACCATGGTCTGCCCCTGCGAGGCCAGAATAGCATCCACACACCGAGCGCGAGCACCATCTCGACGGCCAGTCCGAGAACCCCCATCTCCGCCCAGAACGAGAGCGGGAGCTGATGCGGCTTGACAACGACCTGGCTGGTCCCGGGCTTCCGATAGGCAGGGTACACCTTCTCGTACGCGGCAAGGCCCGTGCCCAAGACCCAGTCGTCTCGGATCATCTCGATGGTCGACTGGTACATCCCGTAGCGCGTACGGTTCGACTCGTCCCGTTCGGTGTCGAAGATGGACGCCGCCCGCGTCGCCACGGTGCCCGGCGCCACCGCCGTGAGTCCGAGCACGCCGACCAAGCCTGCCGTCACGATCCACATCCTCCTACGCGGAGGCGCGGTGAGCGCTACTACCACCGCTCCGAGCGCAGCCGTCACCCAGCCCGTGCGCGAGAGCGTCGCCAGCAGCCCGGCCCCGGTCACCGCCGTGGCGATCGACCAGACGAGGAGCTCGCGCCGCGTGGAGCTGTGCACGACGAAGGCGAGCCCCGCCACGAAAGAAGCAGCCAGGAACCCGGCAAACATGTTCGGGTCCTCGAAGAAGCCGGAGGCGCGCACGAAGTTCACGCGACCCCCTGCCGCCATGTACACCCTCACGCGCCCGAGGTCGAACCCGGGCACGAACTGCTGCGCGAAGCCGATGGCCCCGTGCAGCACGGCGGTGCCCAACAGAACGGCGTACGCGAAACGGAAGCGCTTTCGGCCGGTGAGCACGTTCGCCGTGAACAGCGCGAGCAGCCATGCGAACAGGACGCGGACCCCCGCGCGGAGCGTGCTCGGCGGATCGACCGACCACACGGCGGACGCGAACGCGGCCGCCACCAGCATCGCGCACCCGACGTCCACCGGCGCGAACCGCACCCAGCGGCCCGGCTCTGCTGCTGCACGCACCCACCACGCAGCGAGTGCGAGGGCGAGCGCGAGCTGGTAGAGCGTGAGCGGGACCGGGCGCGAGATGATGCGGCCGTAGATGTCGAGCGGCACCAGTGCGACGATGAGGTAGACGCCGAGGTGCGGTTTACGCACCACGGCCGCGAATGCCGTGGCGCCGACCACGGCCGCAAGCACGAGCATTCCGGCCCGACTCGTGGCCGCAAGCCCCGCAATCGCTCCGCTTGCGACGGCCGCGGCGAGCCACAGGGACGCGCTCTTCCACGCAGCGCCCCGTCCCGCCTCGACCTGTCCGGCTGCCTGCACGCTTCGCTCCTGACCTTCTGCTGCTACCTGAACGTCACCTTGCGTATGTTACCCTTGCGTGCGGACGTCGCAAAACCGACAGTCCGCGTCCCGCCTCTTTACGCAACACAAGGAGATGCCATGGCGTCCGTCACCGTCGTCGGAACAGGATACGTCGGTCTCGTGACCGGCGTCTGCCTCTCGAAGTCCGGCCATACCGTCACGTGCGTCGATATCGACCCGAAGAAGGTCGACCTGCTGCGCTCTGGCAGAAGCCCGATATTCGAGCCCGGCGTCGAGGACCTGCTGGCAGAGGGCATCGCCGCTGGAACGCTTCGCTTCGAGACCCCTGCCAACGGCTGGCGCGACCTGGTGGGCGATGTCACCTTCGTTGCGGTCGGCACCCCGATGGCGCCCAACGGCTCAGCCGACCTTTCTGCGGTGCGCGCAGCGGTCTCGTCGCTCGCTCGCGAGGCCGACCGGCCATTCGTGCTCGTCATGAAGTCGACCGTGCCTCCCGGCACCGGTGCGGCGCTCACGGAGCGCTATCTACGACACGCCGCCACGCCGATCGCCTACGTCTCGAACCCCGAGTTCCTCCGGGAGGGCCACGCGGTCGACGACTGGTTCCACACCGACCGCATCGTGCTCGGCAGCGACGACGCGGCTGCGCTCGAGACCATGCGGGCGCTGTACGCGGACATCGAGGCACCCGTGCTGGCCACCGATGTGACCAGCGCCGAGACGATCAAGTACGCGAGCAACGCGTTCCTGTCCACGAAGATCTCGTTCATCAACGAGATCGCCAACCTGTGCGACTGCATCGGCGCAGACATCGACGCGGTGGCCCGCGGCCTGGGTCTCGACGCGCGCATCGGCGCACAGTTCCTGAAGGCCGGCATCGGATACGGCGGGTCGTGCTTCCCGAAAGACACGCGGGCGCTCGACTTCATCTCGACGCTGAACGGCTACCAGTTCACCTTGCTCAAGTCCGTCATCGAGGTGAACAACAGGCAGCGGCTGCTGCCGGTGGTGCACCTCACACGTGCGATGCGCGACATGCACGATCGCTCGATCGCGGTGCTCGGTCTCTCCTTCAAACCGGACACGGACGACGTACGCGAGTCCCCAGCCCTCGACATCGTGCCGCTCCTCGTCGAAGAGGGAGCGGACGTGCGCGCCTACGACCCGATTGCTGCACCTGTGCTGCTGCCGTCAGGCGCTCGGCGCACCGAGACCGTCTGGGAGGCGCTCGATGGGGCGTCTGCCGCCGTGGTCGTCACCGAGTGGCGGGAGTTCATGGATCTCGACTGGGCGCGCGCACGCGAGCTCATGCGCGATCCGGCCGTCGTCTTCGATGGACGCAACTGCCTCGACTCGGCGCGAGTCTCTGCAGCCGGACTGACGTACATGGCCGTGGGCCGTCCTGGAGCGCATCGCGGAGCGTAAGGCGATGCGGATACTGTACATCCACCAGTTCTTCGCCACCCGTGAGTCCTCGCTCGGACTCATCCGGTCGTACGAGTTCGCCCGGAGATGGATCGCCGAGGGACACGAGGTCACCGTCATCACGAGCTCGTCTCGCCTGCCTGAGGAGTTCGACAAGCGGCTTCTGTGCGAGGGCTTCATCGACGGCATCCGCATCCGGTCAGTTCGCGTTCGCTACTCGAACTACATGGGGTACGCGCGCCGCATGTGGTCGTTCTTGCTGTTCACGATCGGCGCGACGTTCCTCGCCGTGACCTCCGGCAAGCACGACGTCGTGTTCGCCACCTCGACGCCGCTCACCGTGGGCATCCCAGGATGGGTCGCCTCCGCACTGACCCGCACCCCGTTCGTGTTCGAGGTGAGAGACCTCTGGCCTGAAGCGGCCATCCAAATGGGAGCCCTCAAGCGCAACGGCCTCCTTGCACGCGCAGCCAAGCGTCTCGAACGCTTCTTGTACCGGCACGCAAAGCACGTCATCGCCTTGTCTCCCGGCATGGCAGACGGCGTGCTCGCCGAGGGCGTGCCTCCTGAGCGCGTCCACATGGTTCCCAACTCGTCGGACCTGGACCTGTTCTACCCCGCTCCGAAAGACCACGGGTTCTTGGCATCGCTCGGCGTTCCCGAGGGCGCCTTCGTGGTCGGGTACGCCGGCGCGATCGGGCCCTCCAACGCTGTCGAGGCGCAGGTGCCAGAAGCTGCGCGCACCCTGCACGAGCGTGGACGCGATGACATCGTCTTCGTCATCGCGGGGGACGGCAAGTGCTTGCCGAAGCTCAAGGAGCTGACCGACGGGCTTCCGAACGTACGCCTCGTCGGCTCGCTCCCCAAGAAGGACGTCCCGGTTCTCACGCGTTCTGCAGATGTGCTGATGACGCTGTTCGCCGACGTGCCGATCCTTGCGACGAACTCGCCCAACAAGTTCTTCGACGGGCTTGCCTCGGGACGCCCGATGATCGTCAACTCGAACGGCTGGACGCGCGCGCTCGTCGAAGAGCACGACTGCGGCGTGTACGTGCCGGCGGGTGACGGCATCGCCCTGGCCGACGCGCTCGAGAAGCTTGCTTCCGACCGCGATCGCCTCGAACAGATGGGCCGCAACGCACGGAAGCTTGCCGAGGAGCGGTTCTCGCGCGACGACCTGGCTGACCAGGTGCTGGCCGTCTTGAAAGACGCGGCTGGAAGCCGCTAGCGAGCGGTCGAGGTCGTGGCAGCGGACGCCCAGTCCTTGCCGACCACGACGAGCACGTCGGTCTTGAAGGAGTACATCCCCCGAGACGGCACCAGGTCTGCCACGGGCAGCGCCGCTGCCACCGCCTCTGCCTTGGCTTTCGCGGCATCCGTCGCGTAGACCACGAGCGTCCGGTCGTACACGAACTGATTCGCGTTCCCGACCTCGACGACGTTGAAACCCGCACGCTTGAGGACGTCGGCGGCAGAGGCTGCCACACCCGAGATGCCGGCGCCGTTTCGCACTGTCACGCTCACCTGGCTCGGAACGACCGGCTCTGCCGTGGGCGTGCTCTCGAACGGCCTGCCCGCATTCATCGCCTCGACAAGCTGCCGCATCTTCTCTTTGTCAGGGTAGACGTACGGGCTCTTCCACGTACCAGGGATGGTCGCCGCGTCGATGTCGTCAGGCGAGATGCCTTGCAGCGATCGGGCGATGCGCACGATCTCGCCAGCGGGCAAGGTCGAGGTCATGTACTCGGATATCGCCGTGATCGCAGCCGGCAGCTTCACCATGCCGCTCGGGTTGGCGAGCTGCTTGGCGAGCGCCTTGAAGAACGTCTGTTGGTGACGCATGCGGGTGAAGTCTGCGTCCGGGAAGGCGCGGCTTCGCACATACACGAGCGCGTGGTATCCGTCCAGAAGCTGGTAACCTGGCTCGATCTTCTTGGCCGTCTTGAACGGCGAGATGTCCGCTCTCCAGTCGTCGATCGGCGTGTCGACGTCCACCCACACGCCACCGATGGCGTCGACGGCCTTCACGAACCCTTTGAACCCGATGTCGACGTAGTGGTTGACCTCCAGACCGGTCTCGTTCTTGATCGTCTCCACGAGCAGCGCGTCTCCGCCGTAGAACTTGGCGGCGTTGATCTTCCCGACACCGTAGCCAGGGATCTCAGCGCGCATGTCTCGCGGGATGGACAGCAGCCAGACCTTCTTGGCCTTCGGGTCGATGCGCGCGACGATGATCGTGTCCGCGCGTGACGCAGTGTCGCGGGGCCTCGCGTCGCTGCCCGTGATCAGCACCGTGAACGGCTCGAGATGATCCTGCTTCGGCTTGTCGAGCGCTTGCTGCAGCTTGCTGTCAGCGAGCGCCGCCTTGCTGATACGCCGGTCGAGGCTCCGGAACCATATCAGCCCGTAGGCCGCAACGCCGAGCACGATGAGCGCGAGCACGCCCGCAGCGATCGCAAGCCTCCGCTTGAGCGCTCGCTTGCGCTGCACCTCGTGCACGCGCATCCGCGGTGCTGGCTCGACGATAGGTCGAGCAGGAACAGCGGCGCGGCCGCTTCGCAGCGAGGCGCCTCGCTTCTTCTTATGCCGATCGGACCGCCTGTACCCTTCAGCTGGCACGGTGCTCCTGACTCCTCGTTGCTTCGCGTGCGGCCGTCCGGCTCACGCCCCAAGCGTCTCTTCCACAACGCGTACGACCTCGCGCTGTTGCTCCACGGTGATGCCCGGGTAGCATGGCAGAGCGAACGTCCGGCCGTCGCACGACTCCGCAACGGGGAGGAACGGCCGCTGGAAACCGGGAAGCTTGGCCAACGCCTCCTGCTCGTGCAGCGCAAGCGGATAGTACAGCGCCGTCCCGATGCCGGCCTCGTTGAGCGCGCGCATCACGCGCTCCGCCGTTTCGGTATCGGCCGCCTTGACGATGTACAGGTGGAACACCGCATCGCCGTATTCGCGCACGACCGGAAGCTCAAGACCAGCGACGTCCGCCAGCAGCTCGTCGTAGACAGCAGCTGCCGCACGACGCTGGTCGTTCCATGCGTCCAGGTGCGGGAGCTTCACGAGCAGGATCGCGGCCTGCAGCGCGTCGAGGCGCGAGTTCACGCCGAACGAGTCGTGGAAGTACTTCTTCGTGGTCCCGTGCTGCGCCATCGTGCGGCATGCGGCGGCAAGCGCCTCGTCGTCGGTGGTGATGATGCCGCCGTCTCCCGCGCAACCGAGGTTCTTGCTCGGGAAGAACGAGAAGGCAGCGGCACGAGCGAGCGAGCCTGCCTTCTTGCCCTTGTAGGTCGCTCCGATGGCCTGGCACGCGTCTTCGACGACGATGAGGCCGTGACGGTCGGCGATCTCGAGCAGCGGGTCCATGTCGACGCACTGACCGAAGATGTGCACCGGCAGGATCGTCTTCGTCCGCGGCGTGATGGCCGCTTCGACCTGCGCCACGTCCATGTTGTAGGTGCCGGGCTCGATGTCGACGAACACCGGCGTCGCGCCGGTGTGCACGATCGCTTCCACGGTCGCGAAGAACGTGAACGGCGTGGTGATGACCTCGTCGCCCTTGCCGATGCCGAGCGCGGCCATGATCAAGAACAGCGCATCGGTGCCGTTGCCGCACGCCACTGAGTGCGCGGTGCCGACGTACGCCGCGATGGCGTCTTCCAGCGCCGTCACCTTCGGGCCGCCGATGAACGCGGCGTTCTCCATCACCTCAGCGAAGGCTGCGTCGAGCTCCGTCTTGAGCTCGCGGTACTGGCTCTTCAAGTCGAGCAGGGGGACACCCACGTCTTGACGCTCCTTACGCACCGTTCGGGACACGTCATTGTCGCACGCCGCCGCCCGCGGGCGACAAGGCGTCACGGTCGCGTTACTGGTTCTCCAACAGCTCTTCGTCTGGCACTGAACGCACGGCGCGTGCTGGTACGCCCATCACGACGGTCTTCGGGGGGACGTCTCGCGTGACGCCGGGGTATGCGGCCTCGAACCGCGCGCGGTTCTTCTCGGAGGCATCGCACAGCGCGACGAGCTCCGCCGAGGCGAGCCGCGCGAGGTTGCGGACGATGTTCGGCCCCCAGTACCCGTAGCCGACCATGCCGATGCGGAGCGGCGCGGCGCTCACAGCAGCACCACCCGCTCGGTGCGGTGATCGCGCATGGCGTTACGGGTGTCGAGCACCAGGCGCGCATGCTCGGCTATAAGCCCGTAGTCCACGTTGGAGTGGTTGGTGACGACGACGAGCGCATCTGCCGAGCTCACCGTCCCTGCGTCGAGGGCCACATGCGGAACGGCGAGGCCGTCTACAACGAGCTCGGGCACGTACGGGTCGTGGTACACCACGTCCGCGCCCTTCGCGCGAAGAAGCTCGATGACCTTGATAGCCGGGGATTCGCGCATGTCGTCGATGTCCGCCTTGTACGCGACTCCGACGACGAGCACGCGGCTGCCGTTGAGCGGCATCCGAAGGTGCTCGTTCATGGCGTCCATGAGCCGGCGCACGACGTAGTACGGCATCGACTCGTTCACCTTGCCGGAAAGCTCGATGAACTCCGTGTGGAAGTCGTACTGCCGCGCCTTCCACGAGAGGTAGAAGGGGTCGATGGGGATGCAGTGCCCGCCGAGACCCGGACCGGGGTAGAACGGCATGAAGCCGAACGGCTTGGTCTTGGCCGCGTCGATGACCTCCCACAGATCGATGCCCATCCGCTCGCACAGCTGCAGAAGCTCGTTGACGAGCGCGATGTTCACGCTGCGGAAGATGTTCTCGAGAAGCTTCGTCATCTCCGCCGCGCGCGTCGTCGAGACGGGCACGACGGTGTCGATGAACCGTGAGTACATCGCCACGGCCCGCTCTGTGCACGCCGGCGTGACGCCGCCCACGACCTTCGGCGTGTTCTTGGTCTGGTACACGGGATTGCCCGGGTCCACACGCTCAGGCGAGAACGCCAAGAACAGCGTCTCCCCCACCTTCAGGCCGCCCGATTCCAAGATCGGCTGGATGACCTCTTCGGTCGTTCCAGGGTACGTCGTCGACTCGAGCGTCACGAGCGTGCCCGGCTTCAGGTGCGGAGCCACCGACCGCGCGGCCGCCTCCATGAACGACGTGTCGGGCTCCTTCATCTCGTCAAGCGGCGTGGGCACGCAGATCGCGATGGCATCGCACTGCGAGACGTCTGAGAAGTCGGTCGTCGCACGGATGAGACCGTCGTTCACGAGCGGAGCGAGCCGCTCGCTCAAGACGTCGGGGATGTAGCTCACGCCCGCATTCACCGAGCCCGCCTTCTCCGCGGAGACGTCGAACCCGATGACCGTGTGGCCGGCGCTCGCCATCTCCACGGCAAGCGGCAAGCCGACGTACCCCAGGCCGACCACGCCGAGCACGGCCGAACCGTCCTGTAGACGCTCAAGAAGCCCCATCGTGTTCCCTTCCGTCGAGTGGAGCTGCAGACGACGCGAACCTTAGGATTTTATCGCAAACATGAGCTTGCCGCTGCAGGCGAGCTCCTCGCCGACGTAGGCGCGCGCCTCACCGAACCCGAGCGCTCCGCGCGACCTCGTGATGCGGACCTCCATGCGGAGCGTGTCGCCGGGGCGCACCTGGCGCTTGAAGCGCACGCCGTCGATGCCTGCGAACAGCGCGATCCGGCCGCGGTTCTCCGGCAGCGAGAGCAGCGCCAGAGCACCGACCTGCGCCATCGCCTCGACGATGAGCACACCGGGCATCACCGCGTACCCGGGGAAGTGCCCCGGCACCCAGAAGGCGTCCTCGCACACGTCGAGGTACCCGGTCGCGCTCTCGCCCGGCACGACGTCCTCGGCACGATCGACGAGCAAGAACGGGTCCCTGTGCGGTAGGATGCAGGCGATCTCTTCACGCGTGAGCACCGACGTCTCCTCCCTCGGCCTCGACCCACTCGATGGCAGCGCCCACCGCGGCCAGCTTCCCGACCAGGTCCTCGTATCCGCGCTCGATGTGGTAGGTGTCGCCCACCAGAGTCTCCCCCTCGGCCACAAGCCCCGCGAGCACCAGCGCGGCACCCCCTCGCAAGTCCGGCGCCTTGACCGGAGCCCCCGAGAGCCGCTTCACGCCCCGAACGATCGCCCGATGCCCGTCGATCGTGATGTCGGCGCCCATCCTGCGGAGCTCGTCGGCGAACATGAACCTGCTCTCGAACACGTTCTCGGTGATGACGCTGTCGCCGTCGGCAAGCGACAGCAGCGTCATGAACTGCGGCTGCATGTCGGTCGGAAAGCCGGGATACGGCAGCGTGGCGACATCGACGGGCGCGAAACGGCCCGGGCCTGCCACCGTCATCCGCGCCCCGTCCACGGACACCGGCACACCGGCGTCCGCGAGCTTGCTGAGCACGAGCTCGAGGTGCGCCGGGTCCGCACCTTCGACCGTCAACGACTCGGCGGCAAGCGCACCTGCCACCAGCATCGTTCCCGCCTCGATGCGGTCCCCGATCACGGTGTGCTCCGCCGGGCGGAGCTCGGGCACGCCCTCGACGACGAGCGTCGAGGTGCCTGCACCTTCGATACGAGCTCCCATGGCCCCAAGAAGCGCGATGAGGTCCTGGATCTCCGGTTCGCGAGCGGCGTTCTCTATCGTGGTCGTGCCGCGCGCTTTGACTGCTGCCATGAGGAGATTCTCGGTCGCACCGACGCTCGGAAAGTCCAAGAAGATGTGCGCTCCGGAAAGCCCTGTCGGCGCGCTCGCCTCGATGTAGCCGTGCTCGCTCGAGATGGAGGCGCCGAGCTGTTGGAGGCCTTTGAGGTGCAAGTCGATCTTCCGGGAGCCGATGTTGCAGCCGCCCGGCATCGCGACTCGCGCCGTGCCGAAGCGCGCGACGAGCGGCCCGAGGACGAGGATCGAGGCGCGCATGGTGGCTACAAGGTCGTACGGCGCCTCGAACGAGTCCATCGAGGTCGTGTCGATGAACGCCGTGTCGCCCTCGAAGCGCACGTCCGCCCCGAGCCTGCGAAGCACTTCGGACATCACCTCGACGTCCGCGATGCGCGGGACGCGATGGAACGTCGACACGCCCTCGGCCAGGATCGCAGCGGCCATGTGCTTCAAGACGGCGTTCTTCGCGCCGCTCACCGTGACTGTTCCGCGAAGGGCTCTGCCGCCTGCTATGTGGATCGCGCGGGACATTCGCCAAGACTCCTCGGAATCGACGGGCGTACAGGACGACATACCCGTAGACGAACCTGAAGAAGCGTACAGGTTCTGGTTGCGTTCCCGCAACGCGCCGGCATCCGCTCCCGTAACGCGAACGGGGCGTCCGAAGACGCCCCGTCTTGGACCGTGCAGCGTCACGCTCGTCGTTCAGCGACTCTGATCTGGACCTCGCACCACTCGAGGTCGGCGACGCACGACGCGATCTCCTCTGCGACGTCCGCGGGCCGCTCTTTGAGCTCTCTCATCCGCTCCTCGATCAACGCTTTGGCGCGGCGTGCGCGCTCCACGTCGATCTGCGACGAGATGGCAGCGTCGTCGGCGAGCACGATGACCTTGTCCTCGTGCACCTGCAGGTAGCCTCCGGACACCGCGAACCACTCCACGTCCTTGCCATCGTTGTACCGAACGCGCAGCTCGCCCGGGGCAACCAGGGTGACCAGCGGCGCGTGCAGCGGCAGGACACCGATCTCGCCGTCCGGAGTCGGAGCGATCACCATCTCCACCTCGTTGGTGTACAGGATGCGCTCCGGCGTGACGATCTCGCACAGGAGGGTCTTGGCCATCCCGGACTACACCGCCGCTTTCGTCTGCTCGGCCGCCTCGAAGACCTCTTCGATGCCGCCCTTGTACCGGAATGCCTGCTCAGGCAGTTCGTCGCACTCGCCCTTCACGATCATGTCGAACCCGCGGATCGTGTCTTCGAGCTTGACGTACTTGCCCTTCATGCCGGTGAACTGCTCGGCCACATGGAACGGCTGCGAGAGGAACTGCTGGATCTTGCGGGCACGCGCGACGGTCAGCTTGTCCTCTTCCGACAGCTCGTCCATGCCCAGGATGGCGATGATGTCCTGGAGGTCCTTGTAGCGCTGCAGCACCTGCTGCACCGCACGCGCCACGCGATAGTGCTCCTCGCCGACGATCTCAGGGTCGAGCGCGCGCGAGGTCGACGCGAGCGGATCGACGGCCGGATAGATGCCGAGCTCAGCGATCGAACGCGACAGAACGGTCGTCGCGTCCAGGTGCGTGAACGCCGTGGCGGGCGCCGGGTCGGTGAGGTCGTCGGCCGGGACGTAGATCGCCTGCACCGAGGTGATGGAGCCCTTCTTCGTCGAGGTGATGCGCTCCTGCAGCTCGCCCATCTCCGTTGCGAGCGTCGGCTGGTATCCGACAGCGCTCGGCATGCGGCCGAGGAGCGCCGATACCTCGGATCCGGCCTGCGTGAACCGGAAGATGTTGTCGATGAACAGGAGCACGTCTTGACCCTGGTCGCGGAAGTACTCGGCGGCAGTCAGGCCGGCGAGCCCCACGCGCAGACGGGCGCCGGGCGGCTCGTTCATCTGGCCGTACACGAGGCACGCTTTGTTGATGACGCCCGACTCCGACATCTCGTTGTACAGGTCGGTGCCTTCGCGGGTGCGCTCGCCCACGCCCGTGAAGACGGACGTGCCGCCGTGCTCTTGGGCCAGGTTGTTGATGAGTTCCATGATGATGACCGTCTTGCCGACGCCAGCGCCGCCGAACAGGCCGGTCTTGCCGCCCTTGATGTAGGGCTCGAGGAGGTCGATGACCTTGATGCCGGTCTCGAAGATCTCCGTCTTCGGCTCGAGCTCCTCGTACTCCGGCGCCTCACGGTGGATGGGGTAGTAGTCCTCCACCTCAGGCATCGGCATGCCGTCGACCGGCTCGCCCACGACGTTCCAGATGCGGCCGAGGGTCGAAGGACCCACGGGCATCATCATCGGCCTGCCGGTGTCGATGACCTCGGCGCCACGAGTGAGCCCGTCGGTCGACGACATCGCCACGGCCCGCACGATGTTCCCGGGCAGGTGCTGCTGCACCTCGGCGACCAAGCGGATGCGCCCGATCGGGCTCTCGGCGTCCACTGTGAGCGCGTTGTAGATCGCAGGGATCGACTCCGGCGCGAACTCGACGTCGATGACCGGGCCGATGACGCGAACGACTCGTCCGACGTTCATAGGCGCTTCTTTCTCCTTCGAAGTTGCCATCACGATTCCTCCAAGGCGGCTGCGCCGCCGACGATCTCGGCGATCTCGTTGGTGATCGACGCCTGACGCGCACGGTTGTAGCTGCGCGTGAGCGTCGTGATGATCTCGCCCGCGTTGTCCGTTGCCGACTTCATCGCCACCCGGCGCGCGCCCTGCTCGGAAGCGGCACTCTCCAGCAAGGCCCGATAGACGAGCGTCTCGACGTACGTCGGCAGGAGCTTCTCCAGCACGGCCGCTGGCGACGGTTCGAAGAGGTATTCGGGCCTCGGCCCGAGCGGCTCCTCATCGACGTCGACCACTTTGCGCTCGATCGGGAGCAGCTGATGAACCTCGGCCTTTTGCTCCGCCACGTTCTTGAACCGGTTGAACACCACGTAGGCGGCGTCGATACGGCCTTCCGAGTACGCCGCGATGATCCGCGCTGCGATGTCCCGCGCGTGGGCGTATGTCGGCTTGTCCGAGATGTCGCGGTACTCGGCTACCGGCTGCACCCCGCGGTACTTCAGGTAGCTCAACGCCTTCTTGCCAACGGCGATGACGTCCGCTTCGGCGCCTTCTGAAGCGGCCTTGCGCATCAGCTCTTCCGTCAGACGGAGGATGTTCGCGTTGAACGCCCCGCACAAGCCGCGGTCGGACGTGAGCGAGATGATCGCGATGCGCTTCTGCTCGGGATGCTCTTCGAGCAGCGGATGCGTCGCTCCCTGCACGTACCGCGCGACGTTGCCGAGGACCTCCATCATCGAGAGCGCGTAGGGACGCGCAGACTCGATGCGCTCCTGGGCCTTCTTGATCTTGGCGGTCGCGACCATCTCCATGGTGCGCGTGATCTGCCTCGTGCTCTGCACCGAGGAGATGCGCCGCTTGATGTCGCGAAGGTTCGGCATCTAGCTCTCCTGCACGCCGGTGAACTGCGCGGTGAACTCCTCGAGGGCCGCCGACAGCTTCTCAGCGGTCGCATCGGAGATGACTTTCTCGGCAGCGATGGCCTGCGGGATCTCGGGATACGCGCTGTGCACGAACTGCAGGAACTCTGCGCGGAACCGCAGCACGTCGCTCACCTCGACGCGGTCGAGGTAGCCCTTCGTGCCGGCGAAGATCGCCATGACCTGGTCCTCGACGGCCATGGGCACGTAGCGGCCCTGCTTGAGCAGCTCCACCAGGCGCGAACCGCGAGCGAGCGTCGCCTGCGTGGCCTTGTCGAGGTCCGATCCGAACTGCGCGAACGCCTGGAGCTCTCGGTACTGCGCAAGGTCGAGACGAAGCGAGCCGGCGACCTGCTTCATGGCCTTGATCTGCGCGTTGCCGCCGACGCGCGACACCGAGATGCCGACGTTGATGGCAGGTCTGACGCCCTGGTAGAACAGGTCCGTCTGCAAGAAGATCTGGCCGTCGGTGATGGAGATGACGTTCGTCGGGATGTAGGCCGATACGTCGCCGGCCTGGGTCTCGATGATCGGCAGGGCCGTCAGCGAGCCAGCGCCGTTGGCGTCGTTCAGCTTCACCGCGCGCTCGAGCAGCCGGCTGTGCAGGTAGAAGATGTCGCCCGGATACGCCTCGCGTCCCGGAGGACGGCGGAGCGTGAGCGACATCTGGCGGTACGCAACGGCCTGCTTGGACAGGTCGTCGTACACGCACAGCACGTGCCGTCCGGGGTTCTCGGCACTTGCCGGCTTGCCGTCCTTGCCCGTGTACATGAAGTACTCGCCCATCGCGCAACCCGCGAGCGGCGCGATGTACTGGAGCGGTGCTGGGTCGGACGCGTTCGCCGCAACGACGATCGTGTACTCCATGGCGCCGTACGCCTCGAGCGTCTCCACGACGCCGGCGACAGTCGAGGCCTTCTGGCCGATCGCCACGTAGACGCAGATGACGTCCTTGCCTTTCTGGTTGATGATCGTGTCGATAGCGACGGCGGTCTTGCCCGTCTGACGGTCACCGATGATGAGTTCGCGCTGTCCACGGCCGATCGGGATCATCGCGTCGATAGCCATGATGCCTGTCTGCAAGGGCTCGTGCACGCCCTTGCGCTCGATGACACCCGGCGCCTTGAACTCCACGGGGCGGTACCCTTCGGCCTCGATGGGGCCTTTGCCGTCGAGCGGTTCGCCCAGCGGATTCACGATGCGGCCCAAGAAGCCGCGCCCCGACGGGACCTCGATGATACGGCCCGTCGTGCGGACCGTGTCGTTTTCCTTGATGAGCGAGGTCTCGCCCATCAGCACGGCGCCGATCTCGTCACGGTCGAGGTTGAGCGCCATGCCCATGACGACGCGACCGGTGCTGCTCGACACGAACTCGAGCAGCTCGCCGGCCATCGCGCCTTTCAGTCCCTCGACGCGCGCGATGCCGTCGCCGACCTGGATGACCGTTCCCACCTCGCGAACGTCGACAGACGGCTTGAAGGAGGCGAGCTGCGCCTTCAAGACCTCGTCGATGCGTGATGCACTGATCTCGACCACGCTATGCGTCACCTCCTTGGCGTGCTGTAGAAAGGACCTGCCTGAGCTCGCGCAGCTGCGTGGTCACGCTACCGTCGAGCACGCGGCCGGCCACCTTGATGACGATGCCGCCGACGATTGCCGGGTCGACGTGCTCACGAAGCGAGACCGTACGGCCCGTGGCGGCCGCAAGCTTCTCGACGAGCCGGGCGCGCAGGGCGTCCGAAAGCGGCACAGCCGTGGTCACCTCTGCGACGACAACACCGCGCTTCTCTTCCAAGAGGCGCTCGTACTCGCTCGACACCTGACCGAGCAGGTCGGTGAGGCCACGCTCGACCATGAGGCCCGCAATGGCCACCACCTCGGGCACGACAGCGTCGCCGAAGATGGCGCGCACGATCTCGCGCTTCTTCTCCGCCGGAACGCCGGCGTCGAGGAACGCCTCGCGCAAATCGACGTTGCCACGCACGGCCTTCACGACCGCCTTGAGACCTTCATCCACGGCGTCGAACGCGTCAGACACCGCAGCGAGGTCGTACAGGGCCCGCGCGTAGGTGCTGACCGACTCGCTAGCGCTCATCCAGGCTGCCCACCTCTGCGATGTAGCGCTCGATGAGGGCCTCATGCTCCGATGGCGAGAGCCGCTCGCCGAGGATCTTGCCGGCCACAGCGACAGACAGCTCGGCCACCTTGGCCTGGAGCTCAGCGAGCGCAGCTGCGCGCTCCGCCTTGATCGCCTCGAGCGCCTTGGCCTTCTCGGCCTCGGCCTCTTCGCGGGCCTTCGCGATGATCTCTGCCTTCATGTTCTCGGCCACGGTCCGGCCCTGCTCGATGATCTTGGCGGCCTCCTGGCGCGCCTCGGCCATCTGCTGCCGGTACTCCTCCAGCAGGCGCTCGGCCTCGATGCGCGTGTCCTCCGCCTTCTCGAGCGACTCGCGGATCTTCTCGGCCCGCTCGTCGAGCATCTTCGTGATGGGCGGGAAGGCGAACTTCCACAGCAGCACGAACAGGACGACGAACGCGGCGAGGTTGACGTAGAGCTCTACGCCAAGCGGGATTATCTTCTCCACGCGTCCCTACCTCCCGGGATCGTTGCGTCGGCTACTTGACGCCCTGCAGGACGAATGCGAGCACGAAGCCGAGCAGGCCGATGGCCTCGGTCATGCCGAGCGCGATGAACATCGTGGTCTGCAGACGGCCGGCCATCTCCGGCTGACGGGCCATGGACTCGATCGTCTTCGAGCCGATCATGCCGATGCCGAGCGCGGCGCCGATGCCGCCCAGACCGAAGGCGAGACCTGCACCCAAGACTGACAGCGAACCGATCACGACTTCCTCCTCCTGTTCGCGCACCGTCCGGACCTCCCGGCGGTGTCTGTTCCCACGGTTCTGACGCCGCACGACGCGCGGCGGCCTTGCCTTCTTAGTGCTCCGACGCGTGCAGCGCGCCGTTGATGTAGACGGCCGTCAGGATGGCGAAGATGTACGCCTGCAGCACGGCCACGAACAGCTCGAAACCGCGCAGCACGACCTGCATCAAGAACGACAGCGGCAGCACCACGAAGCTCGTGGCAGCAACGTGCTCGATCGCGATGGCCATGAAGATCGCGAACACGCCGAGCATGATGTGGCCAGCGTACATGTTGGCGTACAGACGGATGCCCAGCGTGATCGGGCGCAAGAAGTGCGAGATGATCTCCAACACGAAGATGAAGGGAGCAAGCCACCCTGGAGTCCCTGACGGGATGAAGCTCTTTATGTAGCGGAACAGGCCGTTCTTCTTGATGCCGATGCCGTTGTACACCGTGAACACGATCAAACCCCACATGAACGTGGTTCCGAGCGTGCCGGTCCCCGGCAGCGCGGGAGGGACATTGCCGAGGAGGTTGTTGAACAGCACGAAGAAGAACACCGTTCCCACGAAGGGGAAGTACTTCCGACCCTCCGGCCCCATCACTTCAGCGCACAGGTTGTCGCGCACGAACGCGACGCCCGCTTCCGCGACATTGTAGATGCCGCTCGGCACCAACTTCGGCTTTCGGGACGCGACGACGAAGAACAGGACCGTCAGCGCCAAAGCGATGAGCATCCAGAAGGTGTAGTTCGTCAAAGTGAAGCGAGCGGGGTTGTAGCTCTCGGCGATGCCGATGTGCTCGCCTTTGAGCGGCAGGACCGACAGCTCGTGGATGAGCTTCTCGATGCCTGCGTTCAACGGGTCTGCCGATGCGGTTGGCGCTGACACCTGCAGCACTCCCTCCTACGCGGTGATGCCTGACGAAACGGACCGGATCTCGCGGATGCCCTCGACCACCGTGGTGGCGAGGAACGCCGTCACAAGACTGATGCCGAATGGCGCCATGACGCCCGGAGCGATCGCCGAGCAGGCAGCAAGCATTGCAGCGTACACGACCAGACGCACGAACGTGAGGGACGAGATGACCGCGAGCCCGACGTAGACCCTGCCTGGGCGGATGAATGACACAGCGAAGCGGGACAGGAACGCGAAGCCGAGACCCAAGAGCAAGCCGAACGCACACGCGCCGGCCACACCCATCACCCCACGCACGCTATCGAGCACGCTCGCTCCCAGCTTGGAGCCCCTCTCACACGACGATCCGCGTGAACACGACCCCCCGAAGACACGCCACAGCATGAAACCGCATGCGGCATCGACTGCGACGTATCGCTGAACGCTCCCGGCCGGGGGGACCCGAAAGCGTGCTCACTATACACCAAGGTTCACAAGCGCAACAAGGACTACCGCTCCACCTCATCATCGTGCTGGACGACCTCGAAAAGGCCGAGCCAGCGCGCCATGGAGCCCGACAGCGCGGCAAGCACGATGAGCGTCACGAAGCGATACTGCGGCGGCGCCCAGCGCACCGCATAGCCGCCGATCGCAAGCGCTGCAGACCACACGTAGATGATGAGCACGGTCTGCGTGTGGCTGAAGCCCCGGTGCAGGAGCCGGTGGTGGATGTGGCCCTTGTCGGCTGCTTGGATCGGCTTGCCGCTGATCTTCCGCCGGACGATCGCCGAGAAGGTGTCGAACACCGGCACCCCTACGATGACGATGGGCACCACGAGCGCGATGGCCGCGAGCGACTTCATCACGCCCAAGAGCGATATGCACGCCAGCATATAGCCGAGCGTGAGCGCTCCGGAGTCGCCCATGAACACGCTCGCCGGATGGAAGTTGTACCGCAGGAAGCCGACGCATGCCCCGACCAGAGCCCCTGCGAGCAGCGCTGCGACCAGCGTGTTGCCTTGCACTGCAAGCGCGAACAGCGACAGACCGGCTATCGCCGACACGCCCGCCGCCAACCCGTCGAGACCGTCGATGAGGTTGATGACGTTCGCGAAGCTCACGATCCAGAGCACCGTGAGCGGCACCGAAAGGGCGCCGAGCACGATGACCCCGCCCGCGAACGGGTTTCCTACGTAGCCGATGCGCAGCCCGCCCAGCGCGACGACGAGGGCGGCGACGATCTGTCCGAGGAACTTCGCTCCTGGATTCATCTCGATGACGTCGTCCACCACCCCGACCACGAACATCACGACAGCGCCTGCAGCGATCGCGAGCACCTGCCGGGGGGACGCCGCGAGCACGCGATGCCACCCGAAGAAGCGCTCGCCCGCAAGCTGCAGCAGCACTCCGGCGACGATGCCGAAGAACATCGCCACGCCGCCGATGCGAGGGATCACGCCCCTGTGCACGTGCCTGCCGCCCGGGTGTGCCACGATGCCGAGGCGGAGGCCCGCGGCACGCACTACCGGCGTGAGCGCAAGCGTGACGGCCGCGGCGACCGCAGCGTCGAGCAGCAGCTGGACCACCGCGTTGCTCACGGACGCCCCTCTCCGTACGGCCTGACGACGATCCCGCTCTTATCGAGCAGCTCCTCGGCGAGCGCATCAGGATACGGCTCCGCGTAGACGATCTCCGTCACTCCCGCATTCACCAAGATCTTCGCGCACAGAACGCACGGCTGGTGCGTGCTGTACAGCGTCGAGCCGTCGATGGCGATGCCGTGGCGAGCGGCCTGGACGACTGCGTTCTGCTCAGCGTGGATACCGCGGCAGAGCTCGTGGTTGCTTCCCGACGGAACGGAAAGCCGTTCCCGGAGGCACCCGGCCTGTTCGCAGTGGGCGAGCCCTGAGGGAGCTCCGTTGTACCCCGTCGACAGGATGCGTTTGTCCTTGACGAGCACCGCTCCTGTGTGCCGCCGCAGGCACGTCGAACGCTCGGCGACGTGCTGGGCGATCGACATGAAGTACTCGTCCCACGACGGGCGCGTCACGACGCCTCCGTCACTTCGTCCCGAAGAGCCGGTCACCTGCGTCGCCGAGGCCAGGCACGATGTAGCCATGGTCGTTCAGGTGGCTGTCCACGGCACACGTGTAGATGGTGACGTCCTCGCACGCAGAGAGCACCGCTTCGATGCCCTCGGGGGCGGCGATGATGCACAAGAGGTTGACGGCGTTCGCACCGCGCTGCCTCAGGAACTGCACGGCCGCGGCCGCCGAGCCGCCCGTCGCGAGCATCGGGTCGACGATGAGGATGTCGCGCTCGCCGATGTCTTCGGGCAGCTTGCAGTAGTACTCGACGGGCTGCAGCGTCTCAGGGTCGCGGTACAGGCCGATGTGGCCGACTTTCGCCGCCGGGAGGAGCTCAAGGATGCCGTCGACCATGCCGAGCCCTGCGCGCAGGATCGGGATGACGGCAACCTTCTTGCCGGCCAGCACGTAGGTGGTCGTCTCGGCGATTGGCGTCGTCACCACCGTCTCGGAAAGCTGGAACGAGCGCGTCGCCTCGTAGGCCATGAGCATCGCCAGCTCCTTGACGAGCTCCCGGAACTCCTTGGCGCCGGTGCCGACGTCCCGCAGGATCGAGAGTTTGTGCTGGATGAGCGGGTGGTCCATGACGACCACGTTGTCCCAGCGGCGCTCTCCCATGACGACCTCCTTCGTCCGGTGAACCGTCACAGCTCGGGGTACAGCGGGTGCGCAGCGAGCAGCTCGCGGACCTGCCCCGCGATGCGCTCGAGGGTCTTCGGCTCGTCGCGGTGGTACAGCGTCTCCGCGATGAGCCGGCCGACCAACCTGGCGTCGTCTTCGGAGAATCCGCGCGTCGTCATGGCCGGCGATCCGACGCGGATGCCGCTCGTGACGAACGGGCTTTCCGGGTCGTTGGGGATGGCGTTCTTATTGACCGTGATGCCGACCGTCTCGAGCAGGTTCTGCGCGTCCTTGCCCGTGATGCCCGCAGACCTGAGGTCGACGAGCATGAGGTGGTTGTCGGTGCCTCCCGACACCAGCCTCAGACCCGCCTCCACCATCGCCTCGCCCATCGCGCGGGCGTTCGCAACCACGCGGTCGATGTACTCCGCGAACTCAGGCTGCATCGCCTCGTAAAACGCCACCGCCTTCGCCGCGATGATGTGCTCGAGCGGTCCGCCTTGCAGCCCCGGGAACACCGCCTTGTCCAGCGCCGCGGCGTGCTCGGCCTTGCACAGCACGAAGCCGGAGCGCGGCCCGCGGAGCGTCTTATGGCTCGTGGAGGTGACGAAGTCCGCGTGCGGGACGGGCGACGGGTGCGCACCGGTGGCGACGAGCCCGGCGATGTGGGCCATGTCGACCATGAGGTACGCTCCCACCTCGCGCGCGATCGCCGCGAAGCGCTCGAAGTCGATGATGCGGGGGTACGCGCTCGCACCGGCGATGATGAGCTTCGGCCGGTGCTCCTTGGCGAGCCGCTCGACCTCGTCGTAGTCGATCGTCTCGGTCTCGGGATCCAGGCCGTACGGCACCACCTTGAACCACTTGCCTGAGAAGTTCACGGGCGAGCCGTGCGTGAGGTGTCCGCCCATCGCGAGGCTCATGCCGAGCACCGTGTCGCCTGGCGTGAGCGCTGCGAAGAACACGGCCATGTTCGCCTGCGCGCCAGCGTGCGGCTGCACGTTCGCGTGCTCGGCGCCGAACAAGCGCTTGGCGCGCTCCCGAGCGAGGTCCTCGACGATGTCGACCTTCTCGCATCCGCCGTAGTACCGCTTGCCTGGAAGCCCTTCGGCGTACTTGTTCGTCAGGACCGTCCCGGCCGCTTCGAGCACGGCCATCGACACGAAGTTCTCGCTCGCGATGAGCTCGATCGTGTTGCGCTGCCGCTCGAGCTCTGCGTCGATCGCTGCTGCGATTTCGGGGTCGGTCTGCCGCAGGTGCTCCAAAGCCATGTCACGATTCCTTTCTGTCCGCGCTGCCAGGCCGGTACTGCTGCTCTATCGCTGCGATCTTGCCGACGCGGCGCTCGTGCCGGCCGCCCTCGAACGCGGTGCTCACGAAGGCGTCGACGATGCGCTCGGCCGTCTGAGGGTCCGTGTGCCTGCCCGCGAGCGTGAGCACGTTCGCGTCGTTGTGCTTGCGCGCCATGACCGCAAGCTCCGGGTCCATGACCTGCACGGCGCGCACGCCTCGCACCTTGTTGGCCGCGATCTCCATCCCGAGGCCGGTGCCGCACACCAGCACGCCGAGGTCGGCCTCGCCCGACGCGACGGCGCGCGCGACCGCAAGCGCGTAGTCCGGATAGTCCACTGACTCGTCGGAGTGCGTGCCGACGTCCACCACGTCGTGACCGGAGCGTTCCAGATACGACTTCACGTGCTCTTTGAGCGCGAAACCGGCGTGGTCGCTCCCGATGAAGATGCGCATGGGCAGACCCTTCGTGACACGGATGCGGGAGGCGCACACGGCGCCTCCCGCATTGTAGCAGCAGCGGCCTGTTCCGCGAGACCGGCTCTACGCCTCCTGCGCAGAGGCCGCCGCGAGCACCTGCTCCGCGGGGATGGCGCCTTCGCGCACCACCACGGGCTCGGGCCCCGTGCAGTCCACGACGGTGGAGGCCACGCCGTGCTCCGTCTCTCCACCGTCGAGCGTCAGGTCCGCTGCCGCGACGATGCGCTCCTCAAGCTCCTCGAACGAGGCAGCGGGAGGACGCCCCGAGGTGTTCGCGGAGGTAGCGATGATCGCCGCGCCGGTGGCCCGGATCAGCTCTTGCACGAGTTCGTGGTCAGGACACCTGAGCGCCACCGTCCCCCGCTCGTCCCGGAACTCCGGAGCGACGACAGGGGCGGCCTTGACGACGATCGTGAGCGCGCCCGGCCAGAACGCCCGGGCGAGCCGGCGGGCATACTCAGGCACGTCCACGCCGTAGGTGTCAAGCGCGCTCGCGTCTTCGACGAGCCACGGAAGCGGCTTGCTCTTGGGACGCATCTTGATGTCGATGATCTCCTGCGGCCCGATGCACGACGAAGCGGAAGCGCCGATCCCGTAGACTGTCTCGGTCGGGAAGACGACGATGCCGCCTTCTCGCAAGACCGTCGCAGCGAGATTCACCGCTTCCGCTGACGGATTGTCGGGGTCGATCCTGATCACCTTGCTCATCGTCCGCTCGCCTCCCGTTTCTTCCCGACGACGATCCTGTCGCGCCCCGTCAGGTCCTTGACGACCGCGACCTCGCAGAGCACCGCCGAGATCTCCTCGGCGAATGCCGATGCCCTGTCTTCAGCCAGCTCGAGCGCGACGAACCCGCCTGGCTTGAGCAGCTCGATTGCTTGCCTGACGATCCGGCGCGCCACCTCGCATCCGTCCTCCCCGCCATCGAGGGCAGCGCGGGGCTCGTGGCGCGCGACCTCTTCGGGCAGGTCGGCGAGCTCGCCGCGCGGGACGTACGGGGGATTCGACACGACCGCGTCGAACGCGCCGCTCGATGACGGCTGAGCGAGGACCGGTTCGAGAAGATCTCCATGCAACACTTGTACCCTGTCGTCCACCTTCGCGTACAGAGCGTTCTGACGAGCGGTATCGACGGCGGTCTCGCTCACATCGGTCGCGACGACGCGGGCACCGGGAAGCTCGTGCGCGATGGAAGCGGCGACACAACCCGAACCGGTGCACGGCTCGGCGACGAGCGGCTGCTCGACGTCCCCGAGCGCGCGTACAGCGACCTCGACAAGGACCTCGGTCTCGGGACGCGGGATGAACACCCCTGGACGGACGCGGATCACGAGGTGCCTGAACGGCATCTCGCCAGTGACGATCTGCAACGGCTCGCCTGCGGCCCGTCGCCGCACCGCCGAGCGGAGGTACGCGCGCTCGTCGGGCGAGAGCGGCCGGTCGTGGTAGGCGTACACCTCGACGCGCGACAGGCCGGTGGCCGCGCTCAACAGCCATTCGGCAGACCGCCGCGGCTGCTCGTCGCCTTTGGCCTGCAGGTAGCCGACGATCCACTCGAGCGCGTCGCGCACGGTCCAGACGCGCTCGGCCATCTCAGTCCACCGCCGCTGCCAGCTTCTCGGCGCGGTCTGCTGCCGCCAGCGCCTCGATGATCTCGTCGATCTCGCCCATCATGATCGCGGGCAGGTTGTGGACCGTGAGCCCGATGCGGTGGTCGGTGACGCGGTCTTGCGGGAAGTTGTAGGTGCGGATCTTCTCCGAGCGGTCGCCTGAGCCGATCTGGCTGCGGCGGGCGGCGCCGAGCTCGGCGCGCTGCTTCTCGAGCTCCATCTCGTACAGGCGCGCGCGGAGGACCCGGAGCGCCTCTTCTTTGTTCTGGAGCTGCGACTTCTGGTTCTGCGACTGGACCACGAGACCGGTCGGCAGGTGGGTGATCCGCACCGCCGAGTCGGTCGTGTTCACGGACTGTCCGCCAGGCCCGCTCGAACGGAAGACATCGATGCGCAAGTCGTTCGGATCGATCTCGACTTCGATCTCGTCGGCCTCCGGCAGCACGGCGACGGTGGCGGTCGACGTGTGGATCCTGCCCTGCGACTCGGTGACCGGGACCCGCTGCACACGGTGAACGCCGGACTCGAACTTCATCTTCGAGTACACGCGGTCGCCGCGGACGCGGAACGAGACCTCCTTGAAGCCGCCTGCTTCGCTCGGGCTCGCGTCGATCTCCTCGACCTTCCAGCCTTGCGACTCCGCGTAGCGCGTGTACATGCGGTATAGGTCTCCGGCGAAGATCGCCGCCTCGTCGCCGCCGGCCCCGGCACGGATCTCCACGATGATGTCCTTCTCATCGTTCGGGTCGCTGGGAAGCAGCATCACCTTGAGCTCCTCTTCGAGCGTCGGCAGCTGCGCTTCGATGCGTCGCACCTCATCGACGGCGAGCTCTTTGAGGTCAGGGTCGCTCTCGGTCTTGAGGATCTCCTTCGCGCCTTCGATCTCGTCGAGCGCGGCGAGGTACTCGCGCGCCTTGGTCGCCAACGGCTCCTGCGAGCGGTGCTCTTTCGCAAGACGGGCGTAGGCCTTCTGGTCCGCGAGCACCTCCGGGTCGCCGAGACGGGCGGTGAGCTCGTCGAAGGCAGCGACGATCTGTTCGAGCTTCTCTCTCATGCGGGACGATCCTCCTGGGCGAAGTCCAGCGTAGCACTATACCACGCGTACCGAGCGGCGACGCTCAGTCGATGGCAGGCGCGGCCTCGGTGTGCGCGGCCTGGTTCGCGGCTCCGGCCTCCTCGGTCTGCTCCCGCTCGATCACGGCCTTCATCGCCGCGATGGCGACCTCGACCATGCCGTCGTCAGGCTCGGCGGTGGTGAGCCGCTGGAGCTGCATGCCCGGCCACGTGACCACGGCAGCGAGGCGGCTGCCCGTGTGCGAGCCCGCCCACTTCACCGAGATCTCGTACGCGAGCCCTGCGATGAGCGGGACGAGCACGATCCGCACCCCGATGTTGAACAGGAGCGTCCAGCCGCGCCCGGACACGCCCGCCGCCGCGAGGATCGCCTTGCCTGGCACGAGTGAGAACACGAGGATCGCGATGACCATCACCATGAACAGGAACGCCGTGCCGCACCGGACGTGCAGCGTGCCGAACCGCTGGACCGCCTCGGGCTCCAGCGGCACGCCGTGTTCGTACGCGTGGATCGTCTTGTGCTCGGCCCCGTGGTACGCGAACACGCGCTTGATCTCCTTCATGCGGCCGATCGCCACGATGTACGCGAAGAAGACGACGAGACGGAGCACGCCGTCCACAGCGTTCCAGACGAACGGCCGAGCGGTCTGCGGCCCCGCGATCCAGTCTGTGACGACCGCAGGCAGCACGATGAACAGAGCGACGGCCAGGGCGACGCCTGCCACCATCGTGAACCCGACTTCTGTGCTCGTGAGCTGCTCGTCTTCGGTCTCGCCTGCGTGAGACGCAGCGATTGCGAACGCCTGCATCGCGAGCTTCATCGTCTCGACGAACGCGTACACGCCGCGCACGATCGGCCGCTTCGACCACGCAGGCCGCGTCGCAGGGTCAGGCAGGTCGTGCGCCTCGAGGTAGATCGAGCCCGTCGGCTCGCGCACGGCGACCGCCCAGTTGCGAGTCCCGCGCATCATCACGCCTTCGATGACGGCCTGGCCGCCGATGTGCGTGTGCTTGATCGTCTCGCGCTCAGTCACGGCGCTCTGCCCTCGGGTACGGGTCGCCGCACGTCATGGGGCCTTCCTTGCACGGCCCGCGGCGACACGATGCTCCGGCGTCGAAGAACAGGTACGGTGCCGTGGGCGTCACGAGGTCGAGCATCGAAAGGGCAAGCGCGCGGATCTCCCACTGCGCTCGCTTGCAGCACCGAAGCTCGAAGAAGTGCAAAAGCTCGCGCACGTTCATCGTCACGACGATCTTCGTCTCCATTGCGTTCGGCAGAACGTAGCGCGCGTCTTCGGGAGGAACGCCGAGGTCGAGCATCTTCCGGTACGCGTCGAATGCGGCCTCCGTGGCCAGAACGAACAGCTCGTGGGCCTGCCTGTCGCCCTCGACGGATGCCGGCTCGATGAACTCCGGCGGCAGGTCGTATCGCACGTAGCGCTGGGATTGTTGGTTGTACGACGCCAGACGATGCCGCACGAGCTGGTGCGTGAGAGCCCGGGAGACGCCTTCGATGGCGAACGTGTACGACGCGTGCTCCAGCGCGGACAGGTGCCCGGACGTGATGATGGTCTTGAGCACGCGGCGTACGGCCTCGTCGCTCAGGTCTTCCATGAGCTCTGCGGCGCCTGCCGGCGAGTAGCACAGCCGGGCAGCCGCCGCGATAGCGCGCTCTGGGTCCGGAGTGTGGTACAGCAACCTGACGTCCACCGCGAGTCCTTCCATCAAAGCAAAGAGGCGAGCGGTGCGCTCGCCTCCCGATGATACCAGCCGAACCGGCTACTCGGCGGACTCGACAGGCTCGCTTTCGGAGCCGTCCGCGGCGGCCTGCCCGCTCTCGACGGCTTGCTTCACCTCGAACCGCGCGGCGCGGCCCGCCTTCTCGGCCGCCTTCGCCTCGCGCTCTGCCTTGAGCTTCGCAGCCGCCTCTTCTGCCGCCTTGCGACGGGCCTCGCGCTCGGCCGCCTCACGCTCCATCACAGCGGCCGCAGCGTTGCCGAACTTGTCGGCGAACCGCTGCACGCGACCGCCGCTGTCGACGAACTTCTGCTGGCCCGTGTAGAACGGGTGGCACTGGTTGCAGAGCTCGACGTGCAGCTCTGGCTTGGTGGAACGCGTGACGAACGTGTTGCCGCACGAGCACACGACGCGGCATTCGACGTAGTCGGGATGGATACCCTTCCGCACCTCGGTTCACCTCCACGAAGCGCCTGGTTTCCAAGCAGGCGCACGGACAGCCGGCACAGGATAGCACCTGCCACGCCGGGTGACAATCACTTGCTGCGCTCGGGATCGACCGGCTTCGGCGCGCTCGTCTCCTCTCGCGCGTCCACGACGACCCAGCGGTCGCGCACCAACGACAGCGAGAACACGGTCACCTTCGGCCAGTCCTTGAACGCTTCGTCGGGCTTCCAGACGACCGCCACGTCGGCCGTGGACGAGCCGGCCTTCGAGAGGTACACGTCCCGCCAGTCCGGCACGCGCGGAGTCCCGGTCGGGACCGCGCCCGGCTCGACGAGCGCAGTCGCGAGCGCCGAGTCCTCGAAGAAGCGCGTGTAGGCCCTCGCGTCTCGCACGTCGGTGCGTCGAAGCACGAGCAGCTCGCGCACGGCGCGCACGGCAGGGTGGTCGGCCGAGCGTCCGCCGCACGCCGCCAGCCCCGCCACGAGCGCGCAGAGCAGCACCGCGAGGCAGAAGCGCTGCGCGTGCCCCGCCCAGCGTCCCGCTCTCATCGCAGACCCCACGTCGCCGGGACGTCGCACACGACCACCGTCCCCGTCCGGGCGTCCGATGCGAACAGGCGCCCACGCTTGGCGTCCCACGCGAGGCCACGCACCGAGGTGAGCGTCGCTCCGGGGACGCTCGCGGCGTCGATCGCACCGCTTCTTTCACCATCGTGGAAGATGACGATGCTTCGCTCGAACGCGTCGGCCACCGCAACGCGGCCGCCTCCGAGAGCGACCACGTCGCGCGGAAGCCCGAACCGCGCCTGCAGCGTCGTGACGAGCGCGCCCGTGCGCGCGTCCATCTCGACGACGCGCCCTGCGTTCGAGTCGGCGACGAGAAGCGTGCCGTCTACCACCGCCATGCCCGTGACGAACGTGAGCGGCGGGTCGAGGTCCGCGCCCAATGTCGCCACCTGCGACGAGCCGTCGAACGCCTTGATGGTCCCGTCCGCAGCGTCCGCGACGAACAGGCGCCTCCCGTCAGCGGCGACGGCTGTGGGCTGCGACACCATCGGCTCGCCGATCACCCGCTTCACACGAGCGTCGCCCGTCCCGGCGGAGGACACGACGACGACGCGCGAGCCGGCGGTGTCCGCGAGCGCAAGTTCGCCCCCTTCGAGCACGCAGACAGACACCGGGTAGGAGGTGGTCGCTCCGCTTGCTGCGGGAACGCGGATGACGCCTCGTCTCCGCCCGCGCGCGTCGAAGACGGCGACCGCGCCGGCATCGGATTCGCACACGTACAGACGCGAGCCGTCCCACGCCAGCCCGATCGGGTTCGCGAGCCGCCCCGATCCGCCTGGGAGCACCCCGGCAAGGACGGGCTTGGTGGCCGAACGGTCCGGCTCTTTCAAGACGGCAGGCCCGCTGCATCGGGTCGCGAGCACGCTTATCGCTGTTGCGAGCAGGCCGATGAACACGATCGCTGCGCCCGCTCGCACGACGGTGCGCGGCCTGACGCCGCGCATCGCGTTCTGCGCCATGTCCTTGCCTTTCGTCGGTCGCTCTCCCAATGGTACACGACCGCCGCCACGTGGCTCCACGAAAGCCAGAGGTCCCGCGCACGGGGCCTCGAGAATCCTGGGGTGGGCAACGGGACTCGAACCCGCGACCTTCGGAGCCACAGTCCGACGCTCTAACCAACTGAGCTACGCCCACCGTGTTCGCTTTGGCACGCCCGGAGGGACTCGAACCCCCGACCTAGAGATTAGAAGTCTCCCGCTCTATCCAGCTGAGCTACGGGCGCGTATCGAACCGGCCCGGGCACCGAGGCGATACGGTACCCGCGCCGGCAGCATGTTGTCAATGGAGCGGCCGACGGGACTCGAACCCGCAACAACCAGCTTGGAAGGCTGGGGCTCTACCAATTGAACTACGGCCGCCTACCTGGTCGGGCCGGCCGGATTCGAACCGGCGGCCCCCTGCTCCCAAAGCAGGTGCGCTACCAAGCTGCGCTACGGCCCGACCTCGCGCCGGGGAGGCGCCTGCGGGCCACCTGCCCCGAGGGCACGTCACAGTATATTCGGCCGACGGCGCGAGCGCTACCCGTCCGCGGGCGCGCCCTGCTCGAGCGCGGCGCGCAGCGCCCGAAGGGCTGAGCCTCGGTGGCTGATCGCGCTCTTCTCGGCCGGAGAGAGCTCCGCCATCGTCCGGCCCGGCGCAGCGGCAGGCCAGAACAACGGGTCGTAGCCGAAGCCTCCTGAGCCCCGCGGCTCGAAACCGATCGCGCCTTCGCACACGCCGTCGGCGGCAAGCACACGTCCATCAGGCCACACCAACGCCACCACGCACCGGAACCGCGCGGTGCGCTCGCCCGCTGGAACGTCGGCGAGTTCAGCGAGCAGCTTCGCGTTGTTCGCGGCATCGTCGCTCGGCTCCCCGGCGTATCGTGCCGATCGCACGCCTGGCGCGCCGCCGAGAGCGTCCACTTCAAGCCCGCTGTCATCCGCGAGCGCTACGCAGCCGAAGTGCTCGGCGTACGCGCGCGCTTTCAACAGCGCGTTCTCCAGGAACGTCGACCCTGTCTCCTCGACCTCAAGAGCCTCCGCGCCCAGGTCAGCAGCTCGAACAACGTCCCAGCCGAGCGGCTCGAGCACGTGCCTGATCTCCCGTACCTTGCCTTCGTTGGTGCTCGCCACGACGACGCGCATCACGCCCACTGCTCCGAGATCTCGTCGAGTCCTTCGTCGATCATCGTCCGCTGCACGCCCGTCAAGCGGAGCGCTCCGGCAATGGCGAGGTCGAGCATCTCGCCGAAGCGTCGCCGGTCGAGCGGCGACTGTTCGGCCGTTCCTTGGACCTCGACGATCCGCCCGCGTTCGTCCACGACGACGTTCATGTCCACCTCGGCCACGCTGTCCTCCGAGTAGTCGAGATCGAGCAGGACCTCGCCATCGACGAGGCCGACCGAGATCGCGGCGAGCGCCTCGCGCACGGGAAGCGCCGGAATGCGTCCCGCCTCCTTCCACGTCGCAAGCGCGTCGTAGGCCGCTAGGAAAGCGCCGGTTATCGCCGCGGTGCGCGTGCCACCGTCGGCCTGGATGACATCGCAGTCGACAGTCATCGTCACCTCGCCGCCAAGCCCGCCCAGATCGATGACGGAGCGGAGCGCGCGTCCGATAAGGCGCTGGATCTCGTGCGTCCTTCCGCTCGGGCTCCCTGGCCCGACCTCTCGCTTGGAGCGCGTGTGCGTCGATGCGGGAAGAAGCGAGTACTCTGCCGTCACCCAACCGAGACCGGAGCCCCTTCGCCACTGCGCGACCGAGTCCGACATCGACGCAGCGCACAGCACGCGCGTGTCTCCGAGCTCTATCAGGCAAGACCCATGCGCATGCTTGAGGTAGCGCCTGACGATGTGAAGGGGCCTGAGATCATCTGGTCCGCGCCCGCACGAGCGTTCCATTCACTCCTCCTCGGGGATTTCGATTGCGAGCAGCTCGCTCGCGACAATGATACGCCCGCCGAACGACCGGGCAGCGTCGAAGACGGCCGCGTCGCGGTTCACGCTCGGCCACAGGTGCGTGAGCACGAGCGTCTCGGCACCGACGGCCGCAGCAAGCGCGCCTGCCTGCGCCGGCGTCATGTGAGGCGCGCGGCCCGCGTACTCGTCTGGCAGCGTGGCGTCCGCCAGCAGGAGATCGGCTCCCTGAGCGGCGTCTATAAGCGCGTCGTCCAGCACCGCGTCCGAGGTGTAGAACAACCGGCCGTCGCAGCCATCGATTGCAAGCGCGAAGGTGCTTTCTGCGTGCGTGACCGGCACCGGCGTCACAGAAAGGCCGCCGACGTCGGTCGGGACGCCGGCCGCAAGCCCGTGCACCACGAACGCATCCCGCATCTCGCGCCTCCCACGCTCGGACAGGGGCGCGAGAACGACGTCCAGCACGCCCTCTGCCACGAACAGGTCGAGCGCCGGCGCAGGACCTTGTGGCGCGTATCGGAGCGCAGCCTGGAGCACGTAGAGGTCCGCGAAGTGATCCACGTGCGCGTGCGTGACGAAGACGGCCGACAGGCGCTCGGGCTCGACGACGCGCGCGAGGTTCGACACGCTGCCGTTCCCGCAATCGACGAGCACGCGGGCCTCGCCGACCTCTACGAGGTACCCGGCGCACGCGTGGCCGGCGCCAGGATACGACGCTCCCGAACCGAGGACGGTCAGCCGCATCACAGCTCCTCGGGACGCGCCGACGCCATCGACTCGGGATCAGGCGTCAGCAACCGCTCCAGCTCCTCGACGCCCACAGCTTCGACGGGGCCCGTCGGCCAACCGAGGATCCGCGACCCCAGCCGCTCGAACTCCTCCGGATCGCCTGTCGTGACGAACCGGTGCGCCGGCCGAGCCGCAGCGGGCGCTGCATGGCCGCGCACCTCCAGCGTCTCTCGGACCTCCCGCGCCGTCTCCTCTGCGGAGGATATCAGCCGCACGCTCGGGCCGACGACTTGCTGGATCGCGGTCGATAAGAGCGGGAAGTGCGTGCACCCGAGCACGAGCGTGTCGATGCCAGCACGTTTGAGCGGGTCGAGGTAGTCGCGTGCGAGCTCGTAGAAGCTCGGTCTCACGAACACGTCCGTGGTCTGCGACATCAGCGACTCGAGCGCGCTGTCGTCCATGCGCAGACCGGCCTCCACGATGTCGACGAACTTCGGGGCCGGGGCAGAGAAGACCGTCACGCCGGCGTCGAGCGCTCGCACCGCGTCGCTGTACGCGCCTGAGCGCACCGTCCCCACCGTGCCGATGACGCCCACGCGGCGGTTCCGGGTCGCCTGCACCGCCGCCCGCGCGCCCGGTTCGACGACGCCGATGACCGGCACGTCGAACGTCTGTTGCGCGAGCGCGAGGCCCGAGGCGGTCGCGGTGTTGCACGCAATCACCATGAGCTTGATCTCCTGTGCTGATAGCCAGGCCCCGATCTGGAGCACGAACCGCCGGACCTCGTCCGGTTCTCGCGGGCCGTACGGGCAGCGCGCAGTATCTCCGAGGTAGAGGACGGATTCGTGAGGAAGCGCGGAGACGAGCTCGCGGACCACCGTCAGGCCGCCGAGCCCTGAGTCGAACACCCCGATGGGACGATCGCGGACGTCGCGCATGGGCGCCAGTATACCTGACGCCGCCCCCGTGCACGCTACGCGCGCACCGCCGCTTTCAGCGCATCGGCGATCTGCTGGACGGGAAGCACCTTGCGCGCCGCTCCCATCTCGATGGCGGCCTTCGGCATCCCGAACACCGTCGAGGTCGCCTCGTCTTGCGCGATCGTGAGCGCGCCGGTGTCGTACAGCGACTTGAGTCCGCGCGCGCCATCGTCGCCCATGCCTGTGAGCAGCACGCCGACTGCACTTGCGCCGTGCGTCTTGGCCACGGACTCGAAGAGCGTGTCGGCCGACGGGATGTACAGCTGCCGCTCGCCAGGCTTCTTGAAGCGCAGCGTGAGCGTATCGACTGCAAGGTTCAGACCGGTCGGGGCGAGATAGGCGTTCCCCGGCTGCACCGTCTCACCATCGACCGCCGCACGAACCGTGAGCTTGCACGCTGCGTCGAGCCAGCTCACGAGCCCCGGGACGAAGCCCTCCGCGATGTGCTGCGCGATGACGATCGGCACCGGGAAATCGGCAGGAAGCGGAGCGAGCACGCTCATGAGCGCCGACGGCCCGCCCGTCGAGGAGCCGACCGCCACGAGCGAGACGGTCCCCGGCTGCCGCGCCGGGACGGGCGTAGGAGCGGCTGGACGACCGCTGGCCCGGCGTCCGCGGATGTGCGTGATGACCCGGACACGCGACAGCAGCTTCACCTTGCGGATCAGTTCGGCCGCGATGCGGTCCAGCTCCGCCCAATCGCGCGGCTCCGGCTTCTTCATCACTTCGAGCGCGCCGGCCGCCAAGGCGTCGAACGCACGCCCGACCCCCTCGCCGTGCACGGACGAGGACACCACAAGGATCGGGGTCGGCGTGTACGCCATGATCTGCTCCACCGCCGTGATGCCGTCCATCTTCGGCATGTGGATGTCCATCGTCACGAGGTCGGGCTTCAGCCGCGCGACCGCCTCGACGGCCTCCGCGCCGTTGGAGGCCACCCCGACGACTTCGATGCCCGGATCGCTCTGCAGGATCTGTGTGAGCATCTCCCGCGCGACGAGCGAGTCGTCGACCACCAGCACCCTCACGGGCGTCGCTGCCATGCCCTCCCCCTGTCCCGGCTACCGGATGAGACGCTCGACGGTGTCGAGCAGCGTGTCTTGGTTGAACACCGACTTGGTGATGTAGGCGTCTGCGCCCGCCTCGATGCCCTCGGCCTTCTCCTCCTCGCGCTCCAGCGAGGTGACGATGATGACCGGGATCTCCTTGAGGGCGTCGTCGCTCTTTATCGCCCGCGTGAGCTCGAACCCGGTCATGTTCGGCATCTGCACGTCGGTGACGACGGCGTCCACCTTCAGCCCTTCGCGCAGCTTCGTAAGGCCCGCCGCGCCGTCTGTCGCAGTCTGTACGACGTAGCCGGCCGCTTCGAAGATCGAGCGCTCCAGTTCGCGAGTGGTGAACGAGTCCTCGCAGATGAGCACCGTGCGCGGCCCTTGCTCCTTCTCGGGCTTGACGTGCGTCCGGCCGCTCGACCTGCCGGTCATGCGCCGCGCATTCGCCATCAAGTCGGGCACGTTCAGGATGGGCACGACCTCGCCTGCACCGAGGATCGTCACGCCCGCCACGTTGTCGACGTGCTTGAGATGCGAGCCGAGGGTCTTGATCACGATCTGCTGCTCGCCGACGAACGCGTCCACCAGGAAGCCCATCCGGTGGCCCGAGAAACCGATCGTCACGACCGGCAGCTTCCCCGGCTCTGTGTCCTCGTCGACCGGGAGGCCGAGCACGTCGCGCAGGTGCACGAGCGGGATCGTGCGGCGCTGCCGCCGGATGACTTCCCGGCCCTCCGCCTTGATAACCTCGGCCGGATCGATACGCAGCGTCTCTTCGATCGATGCCGTCGGTATCGCGAACAGCTGGCCGCTTACGCGCACCAGCAGCGCGCGGATGATGGCGAGCGTGAGCGGGATGGTGAGCCGGAACGTCGTCCCTTCTCCTGGCCTGCTCTCGACGTCCAGCGAGCCCTTGAGCTTGTCGACGATGAACTCCCGGACCACGTCCATGCCGACACCCCGGCCCGAGATCTCGGTGATGATCGGACTCGTGGAGAAGCCGGCCTCGAAGATGAGGTAGGTGGCCTCTCGGTCGGACATGGACTTCGCTTCGCTCTCGGTGATATAGCCCTTGCGGACCGCAGCGGCCTTCACCGCGGCCGGGTCGATGCCGGCGCCGTCGTCGGAGATCTCGATGACGATGTGGTCGCCCTCCTGGCGCGCCGCGAGCCTGATGGTGCCCTTCTCGGGCTTGCCGAGCTCACGGCGCCGCTGCAAAGGCTCGATGCCGTGGTCCACGGCGTTTCGCATGATGTGGATGAGCGGGTCGTTGATCTCTTCGAGCACCTTCTTGTCGAGCTCGGTGTCGCCGCCCTCGATGATGAGGTCGACTTCCTTCTTGAACTGGCGAGCCAGGTCCCGCACCGCCCGCGGGAACGCGTTGAAGACGGTCGAGACCGGCAGCATGCGGATGGCCATGCTGTGCTCTTGGAGATCCCCGACGACTGTCGACGCGCGAGAGACCTCCTCGGAGTACTCCTTGAGCATCTGCGTCATGCGCGTCCTGAGCTCGCCTACCATCTCGTCGATGATCGCGAGGTCGTCGGAGACTGCGGCGAGACCGGACTGCTGCTCGAACGCGATCGCCGCGCTCACCCGGCGCCACGCCTGGTACAGGTCCGTCGCAAGCGCCTGCGCCCCGCGAAGGTCGCGCGCGTGCTGCTCCGCCTTGATCTGAGAGATGACGACCTCGCTCACGAGGTTCAAGAGCCGGTCGACCTGCTCGGTGCGGATGCGGACCGTCTGCTGGACGCGCGCCTGAAGCTTCTCTTCGACGTGCTGCTGGTCGGTTCCCGCAGCGCGCTCTGCGGGCGCAGCAGGCGCCGGCTGCGGCTCCTCGGCTGCCGCGGCCGGCGGCGGCTCGGGGGCCGTGGTCGCCGGCGATCCGGGAGCCGGGTTCGTCGGCTGAGGTTCGGCGTGCGCCTCGGGAGATGGTACAGCGGTCGCATCGCCAGGCGGCTCCTCTTCGTGCGAGCCGCCCGCGACCGCGGCAAGGCGGTCCAGCAGGGCCGGTACGTCCAGCTGGCCTGCGATGTCCTTGCCGGCGTTGTCCTTCAGAAAGACGATGGCGTCGAGCGCCTCGAAGAACGCGTCCGACATGCTCGGGTCGTACGCCATCTCGCCGTCGCGGACCTTCACCATGATGTCTTCGAGCCGGTGCGCGATGTCGGATATCTCGAGCAGGCCGACCATCCTCGACGACCCCTTGAGCGTGTGGGCGTCCCTGAGCATCTGGTCGATGAGCTCCCGGTTCTTCGGGTCGCCCTCGAGCGTGATCACGCCCTCGTTGAGCCGTTGGAGGTACTCGGCGGCCTCCTCCTGGAACTTGTGTATGAATGCCGAGCGGTCGAAGTCGACCATCGTCGCAGCCCTTCCCTACGCAGCCTCTCGCGCTATCGCACCAGCCGGAATGCCGCGCCGACCTGGCTCGACTCCCGCGCGATCTGCGAGAGCTGCTCGGCTGCTGCGGCCACTTGCTTGCTTCCTGCAGCGGTCTGCTGAGCGACGGCAGCGACCTCGCGCATCGCCTTGACCACCTGGTCGGTGGCGCTTCGCTGCTGCTGGGTGGCAGCGGAGATCTCCTTGGCCGCGACCGCAGTCTGCTCGATGGCGTGCAGGATCTGCTCGAAGCTGTCGCCCGTGACCTGCGCCAAGTCCACGCCCTGGCTCACCTGCTTGAGCTCCTGCTCGGTGGAGATGACCAGGTCGTTCGCCGCGCTTTGGATCTCGGTCATGATCGTCTCGATCTCGCGGGTGGAATCGACCACCGACATCGCCAGCTTGCGGATCTCCACTGCGACCACCGAGAACCCCTTGCCCGCTTCTCCTGCCCGCGCCGCCTCGATGGCCGCATTCAGCGCGAGGATCTTCGTCTGGTCCGCGATGTTGTTGATGATGGTGAGCACCTGGCCGATGTGCTGGCTCCGCTCGCCGAGCTGCATGATCTTGTTCGCCGACGCCTGCGCCCGCACCTTGATCTGCTCCATCGCCTGAAGGGTGTTGGCGACCGCCTGCTGCCCCGACTCCGCGCTCCCGAGCGACGCTTCGGCGAGGTGCACCACCTGGTCCGCGTTCTCCGCGATCTGCCGGTAGGTCGCTGCGAGCTCTTCCATGGTCGCCGTCGTCTGAGCGATCGACGCCGCCTGTTCCGCTGCCCCGGACGCCTGCTGCTCTGTCGCAGACATGATCTCGGCCGCCGCACCGGCAAGCCGGCTGGACGACTCTTGCGTCTGCGTCACGAGGTACATGATGAGGTCGAGCATCTGGTTGTACGAGCGGGCGAGCACCCCGAACTCGTCAGGCGAATCGACGTCGACCTTGTGCCCGATCTCGCCCTCGCAGGCGGCCTTCACGCTCGATGCCACCAGGCCGAGCGGCGCCATGAAGCGCTTGCCGATCTGGATGTAGACGTAGATGAACACGACGAGCATGATCAAGAACGTGCCCACCACGATCGCTGCCTGCGTGACGAGGTTCTCGCTTCGCGCAAGAACGTCTTTGAACACGAGCCACGCGACGACGAGCTGCACCGTGTTCACGACGGCGATTAGCGCGAAGTTGACGAGCGAGTACTTGAGCAGGAAGGTCGTGCGCACCTTCTCTACGAGGTTCTTGAACATGCGGTCCTCCTGTTTCGCTGGGGGCCTATGCCGCCTCGCCGATCGGCTGCAGGATGCGAGCAAGGTTGACGATCGCGACGAGCTGTCCGTTCTGGTACACGGTCCCTGACACCATCTCCGCGTGCGCGCGGTCGAGCGCTGAGAGCGGTGGCTCCACCGATGCCATGGGGACGTCGATGATGTCGCCGATCTCGTCGACGACCAGCATCGCCGTCACGTCTTCGGAGCGGACGATGATGCCGCTTCCCTCCTCTTCTTCGCGCGAGCGCCCTGCTGAGGAGCCCACGTTCAGCACGGCAGCGAGGTCGATCACCGACACGATCTCGCCGCGCACGTTGATGACGCCCAGCACGTGAGCAGGAACGCAGGGGATGCGCGTCACAGAAAAGCCGTTGACGATCTCCCGGACGCTTTCGACGCCCACCGCGTAGGTCTCCTCGCCGAGCCGGAACAGGAGGAGTCCTCGGGTCTCTACCGCATGCTCTTCGGACTCCGCTTGCGCCAACGACTCCGCACGCTCGCGAAGTATCCTCCGCACCTGCTCGTCCACGCCGGCCCGCTCGTCCAGACGCTCCATCGCTACGGCCTTCCTTCTCCGTCGTGCGAGATGCCGCTCGGCACGAGCCGGTCGGGGTCGAGCACGATGACCAGCTCGTCACCGATCTTGCACACACCGATCATCGTGTCCTTGAGCGAGTACAGGTCGGACGGCGCCTGCAGCGACATCGGCGGCACCTCGAACACGTCGTCGACCTCGTCGACGACCGCTGCGATCAGGCGCTTCCTGCTCAAGAACAGGATCATGGGGGTCTCGAGACGGATCTCGCGCCTCCCGAGCCCAAGCAGCACGCCCATGTCCACCGCCGGCGTCACGATGCCGCGCACGTCCACCATCCCCAGCAACGCCGGATGCGCGTCAGGAACCGGCGCGAACTCGACCACCTGCTGGATCTCCTGGACGTCCTCGATCGGCAGCGCGTAGCGCTGACCGTCGAGCGAGAACACGACGACGCGCCCGACCGCTGCACCGAGCCGGGCCCACGGGACTTCGCACGCGTCGCCGTGACCGCCTTCCGCGGTCGCGCGAACATCCGGCACGGCGCCTGCTTCGTCGCGGGGCTTCACGTCTTCTGCCGTCTTCTTCTTCCGAGGCACCTCGCACGACCTCCGCTAGATCCGCAAGACGCGCGCGAGCTCGTCTGCGCTCACCTGGCCCGCACGCACGCGGGCCAGCCCTGATTCCGCCAGCGAACGCATCCCCGCTGCTGCTGCCGCATCAGCGAGCTCGTCGGCCGAGGCCGACGCCGCGACCCGTGCGCGGAGCGGCTCCGTGAACGGCAAGACCTCGAAGATGCCCACCGCGCCACGGAATCCCGTCTTGTTGCAGTTCGGACACCCGAGACCGGCCTTGTTCACGATCTCCGGCGTGCCGCCGGGCAGCAGGGCGAGCGCCTGGCTCGGCACTTCCTGGGTGCAGTTGGGGCAGTTCAGCCGGACGAGCCGCTGCCCCACGCCGAGCGTGAGCGCCTGCGCCAGGCTGTGCGGCTCGACTCCGAGGTCGAGCAACCGCCGGACGCCCGAAGCGATGTCGGCGGCCGGGAAGGTCGCCACGACCAGCTTGCCCATGCCCGCGGCCTCGACGGCGAGGTGAACGTCTTCGACCGAGCGTATACCGTCGATGGCGACCACGTCCGTGTCCTGCCTGAGCCCTGCCGCGAAGTAGTTCGCAGCGGGCACCGGCGACGACGCGTCCACCATGACCTGCGCGACGGCAGGGATCTCGTACGCCACGGCGTGCTCGACGGAGTAGACGGTCTTGCCGGCCGATGCCGCGTGGGCGAGAAGCGCGTAGTACGTGGAGCTCGCACCGGACGCAACGGGGGCGCACACGAGCAGCATGCCGCGCCCGCGCTCCACCATCGCGTGCAGCGCGCGCACCTCGGCGTCTGTCATGCCGAGCGCGTCCAGCCCTTTGGGCTCGCGCCGGCGCGGCTCGAGGGACACCACGAGGCGTTGCCCGGCGACGGTGGGCACCGAGGAGAGCGTCACTGCGAGGTCGTGCTCCCCGATGCGCACGGCGGACCGCGCGAGCGAGGGACCTGACACCGGCCCTGGCGGGGCCTTGACGAACGCCCGGAAGCCCTCGGCGAGCGCGCCTTGCAGCGATAACGGAGCGCTTGCGACCTTCTCCAGAGCGCCGGCGACGCGCAACACCAAGAAGAAGTCGTCTTTGTATGGCAGCAGATGGATCTGCGATGCCTTCTGGGCGACGGCAAGCTCGAAGATCTGCGTAACGAGCACGGCGACCTTGCGCGCGTCGGCCACCGCTAGGACGTCCAGATCGATGGACGACTCGGCAGCCGGGCCTTCTGCCATCCGCTCGATCGCCTCGCCGCTCAGCTCGGCTTTCGCCGCTGGCTCGGCCGCTGGAGCAGCGGCGACGACCGGCGCGACAGGGCCGGCCTCTTCCTCGAAAAAGTCCGACGCGGCCACCGCAGGCTGCTCCGCGACAGGAGCGGGCGGCGGCGTCTCGCTCGCCGGCGCCGAGACAGGCTCCGGAGCGTGCTGCGCGCTGCCGTAGTGCTGCTGCAACGCGGCCACGATCGCGTCCGGCTCCGCGAGCACGGGCTCGACCTCGACCCCCAGCTCGCGTGCGAGGTCGTCCAGCAAGAACACGTCGAACGGCTCGCCGATCGCAACGGTGAGCATACCCTCGATCTCGAACAGCGGCAGGATGCGGCGCGAAACCGCCACAGAGGCAGGCACCATGCGCAAAGCTGACTCTTCAGGCGCGTAGCTGGAGAGGTCCACGCGCGGAACGCCCATCTCGTGCTCGAGCACCGAGGCGATGTCCGATGACCGCACGAACCCGCTCTCGCGCAGCACCGTGGCGATGGTCTCGCCGCGTGACTGCGCCGTTTGGTCCAACGCCGCGATCTGCTCCACGGTGAGCAGCCCCGCTGAAGCCAGGCTGTCCAGCACGCGGCCCGCGATGCTCGCCGGATCGATCATCGCCGTCACTGACCCTTCGCCTTGCCCAGCTCCTCGGCGACAGCTGCGAGCAAGGTGTCGGGCTCCACGGGCTTGGTGAGGTACTGGTCCGCACCGGTGCGGATGCCCGTCGCCATCGCCTGCTCTTCCGTCTTGGCGGTCAGCATGATGATGGGGATGTCCTTGTAGTTCTGGTCGAACTTGAGCAGACGGCACACGCGGTAGCCGTCGAGCTTCGGCAGCATGACGTCGAGCAGGATGAGGTCTGGGTGCTCGCCGCGCGCCTTCTCGAGCGCCTCGTTGCCGTCGGACGCGGTGATGACCTCGTACCCGCCCGACTCGAGGATCGCCTTGATCATCTCGAGGATGGTCGGGCTGTCGTCCACCGCCAGTATCCGTGCCGCCATCAGCATCTCCCTCCGTGCCTGCCGCTTGCGCCTGTTATCGGCGAGAACGCGGCCGCTCTACAGCGTGGGCGCTATGCGACGCCCATGGCCTTCCGACACTCTAGCAGACTGCGCTCGCACGTCTTCGCGAGCAAATCGAGCTTGAACCCGCCCAAGAACTCCGTCCACGCTCCTTCCGGGTTCTTGTACAGGGCCTTCAGCGCGTTCTCGTACTCCTTCGCGGCCATGTCCCACTTCCGCTGGCTCTTGTATATGTTGGCGAGGTTGAGGTGGGCAAGCGCGAACGTGTCGTCGATGTACACCGTCTTCTTGAACTCGCTGATCGCCCGGACCGCGTCGCCTTGCCGCTGGTAGATGATCCCGAGGATGTAGCGCGCAGACGGAAGCAGCGGGTTGATCGCAAGCGCGCGATGGCAGGACTCGAGCGCCGCGTCGTAGTCTCCGGCGTCCGCGTGCACGTGCGCGGCGATGAGGTGCGCTTCCGCGTTGTTCGCGTCCTCGCCGACCGCTCGGTGCGCAAGCTCGAGGGCCTCCGCGATCCGGCCCTCCTCCAACGCGCGCCGGGCCGCCGCGACCGCATCGGTGTTCGAGCCTGGCGAGGTCGATGCGCTCCTCGCAGGACGGCGCGCCTCCGATCCGCTCGGGCGCTTCGTCGTCCCCTGCGTCCGCCGGGACGCCGCGTGCTCGGTTCGCCGTTCCGCTGCTCGCTGCGGCCGTTCCGGTTTCGGCACCACCGGCTCCACGGGCGGCGCGGCAGGCGCGGACGGCCGCCTCGACGAGAGCCCGACGCCGCGACGCGCTTTCGGCTTCCGGTACAAGAACACGCCGCCGATCTCGACCGCCTCGAACTGGTCGTTGATCTGCGACAGGGTCTCAGAGTGCCCGATGAACAGGTATCCACCCTCGTTCAGGCTGTTGTAGAAGTTCGCCACCACGCGCTTCGTGGACTCCAGCTTGAAGTAGATGGTCACGTTCCGGCAGAAGATGATGTCCCAGTTGCCCATGAGCGCCAGGGGATACGGCTCCTTGATGAGGTTGTGGTAGCCGAAGTCGACGAGCGAGCGCACGTGCGGAGCGACCGCATACCCGTTCGGAACGGGCTCGAAGTGCCGAGCGATGACCTCGCTCGGAACGTTCAGGAGCGACCGCTTCGGGTACTCGCCCTTCTTCGCAACGCTGAGCGCCCTCGTGGAGACATCAGTTCCAAGGATCTGGACGCGCCACCCCAGCGAGATGATGCCCGCGTCGATGAGCGTCATGGCGATGGAGTAGGGCTCCTCGCCGGTGGAACAGCCGGCCGACCAGACCCTGATCGTCTTGTTCGTGTCGGGCTTGTTCGCCATGATCTCGGGCAGCACCCGCGTGCGGAGCGCTTCGAACTGCTGGGGAAACCGGAAGAAGCTCGTCTCGTTGATGGTGACGAGGTTGAGCAGCTCGTTGAGCTCGTGCTCGTCGCGCTCCAGGACCGAGAAGTATTCGTCGAAGCTCGACAGCCCCAAGCGGGTCGCCCGCGTCACCAACGAGATGCGGAGCGAGTCTTGCTTCAGGTCCTCCATGTAGATGCCAGAGACGGCGTGGATGAAGTCCCTGAATCGCACGAACTCCTCGTAGGTGAGGTCTTTCGAGCCGGACCACTCGCTCATGAGCGCCTGCTCCTACGCATCCGCGGCGCTGGTCTGTTCGTCCACGCGCTCGATGAGGCCGGCCGCGTACATGCCGTACAGGATCTTCGCAACCTCGAAATCGTCGTACCCGGTGAGCTGGACGAGCTCACGAACCGATCGGCCACCGTGCATGTAGCACAGGAGCATCCACTCTTTCGGCTTCAGGTGGATCTCCATGGACTTGTCGCCGGGCGCGGAGGCCATGACGAACTCCGTGTCCATGCTCGGGATCTTCTCGCGGATCTTGCTCCACAGCTCCAGACGCCGCGACGCCTCCATGATGATGTTCTCGACCGACACCGATATGCCGATGTCCTCTTCGTCGCACGTCTCATCGGGTTCGAAGCGGAGCTGCCCTTCTTCCCACCGAAACAGGTCGAACAGCGTGTCGTTGATCTGGTCTTGGATGAAGCTTTCCAAGACCTTCGCGTCCAGGTAGCCCTCATCGACGAGGATCTGGCCGAGCCTGCGATCGGCCTTCTCCTTCTTCTGGATCTTCTGCAGGCCGAGCGCCTGCCTCAGCTGCTTCTCCGAGATGACGCCCGCCTTGACCAGCCGGCGACCGAGCGACTCGCGATGCCAGTTCGACGACGCGAAGAAGACGCGGCCCTTCTTGAAGCACACCTTCCCTTGCGCGTCGGACCTCTCAAGGTAGAGCGTGCCCGTCTTCCTGCCCGCACCCAGCAGGCGGAACATGTCGGCAAGCGAGAAGTCCTTGAGGTTGCCCTCGAGGGCCACGGTTCCCTCCCGGATCGGAAACGTGCACCTTGAGCCAGCGCCGCGCACCGCACCGACGCGGAGCACGCCGGAAGAATCGTAACACGCAAGCGGCGGCTTAAGAAGCCACGACGCACAAGCGACGCAGCGAGGCTCGCTTGTGAAAGATGTTGACATGATGATTAGGCCGCCTTAAGATGCACGCATAGAGACATTCGTGTATTCGCATGTTCTCATTCGAAGGCGGGACGATGAACGACCAGGAGTTCTTCTGCCTCCACTCGGACCTGTGCAAGACCCTCGCGAACGCAAAGCGCCAGGCGATCCTGAGCGCGCTTCGCGACGGAGAGGTATCGGTCTCTGAGATCGTGGAGCGCACAGGCATCCCTCAGCCGACCGTGTCGCAACACCTCGCCACCATGCGCACCAAAGGCGTCGTCGTAGCGCGCCGCGAGGGGTCCCGCGTGCTGTACCGCGTGTCGAACCCGAAGATCGTCCAGGCGTTCGACCTCATCACCGAAGTCATGCGAGAGACGCTCGAATCGCAGACTAAGACCGTGGAGCCGTGGAGCGGCTCTTCGAACGAGAATGACGGCTGATACGGAGGAGGTACGCGATGCCAGACGAGACAGAGAAGCAGAAGAGCCTTGCGATGGTGGTGATGAGCGGCGACATGGACAAGCTCTTCGGAGCGTTCATCATCGCCAACGGCGCGGCCGCCATGGGCATGGACGTGACGATGTTCTTCACCTTCTGGGGCCTGCGCGCCATCAAGAAGGACGTCCGGACGGGCAAGACCCTGTTCGGGAAGATGCTCGGGGCGATGTACGGTGGCGACATCTCGAAGGCGAACCCCTCGAAGTTCTCCTTCGCAGGGCTCGGCCGCTGGATGTTCAACAAGATGATGGGCAACCACAACGTCGCCAAGCTCGCCGAGCTTCGCGACATGGCCGTTCAGCTCGGCGTGAACATGTACGGATGCCAGATGTCGATGGACGTCATGGAGATCCCGCAAGACGCGTTCATCGACGGCGTCAAGGAGCCCGTGGGCGTCGGCTTCTTCTTGCTCAAGGCGCAAGACGCCGACATCACCCTGTTCATCTAGGAGGCCAGGTGCGGCACAGATGCCGCGTGGAGCGCCGCGCGATGCCGGGCGCGGCCTGAGAGAAAGGAACAGCGATGTCAGAGGAGATCAAAGTGGACCTGGAACTCGACTTGAAGGGCCTGCTCTGCCCGCTGCCGATGGTGAAGGTCAGCCAGAACATCGGCAACGTGCCCGTCGGCGGCGTGATCCGCGCGGTGGCGACCGATCCGGGCTCTATGGCGGACATCCCCGCGTGGGCGAAGTCCACGGGCAACGAGGTGCTCGCGGCCGAGAAGCAGGGCAACGAGTTCGTGTTCCTCGTCAAGCGGGTGAAGTAGCCGGATGGAGACCTACCTCGCCATCACGGCGGTGTGGGGCGTGTACCTGACCGCCGTCGTGTTCTTCGCGGGGATGGGCGTGCGCGTCTACCAGTGGGCGACCACGCCGCGCTCGCCCGTCCCGCTGGGGATGTTCCCGAAGCCTGCCACCACGGGCGGGCGCGTGGCCAAGATGCTCAAGGACACCTTCCTTGCGCCGCATTCGGCCCGCATCGAACCCGCGATGTGGATCTTCGCCATGGCGTTCCACGTGGCCGCGCTCGGCGCATTCATCGGTCACGGCCGCCTGCTCGCTGAGTTCCCGGTGCTGCCGGAGATCCTCGGCGAGGAGGGCATGAACTCGTTCGCGGCGTGGTCCGGGTCCATCGCTGGGTCGCTCATGCTCGTCGGGGTCATCTACTGGATCGCGCGCCGGACGTTCGGCCCGTACAAGAACCTGTCGGTTCCCGAGGACTACCTCTTGCTCGCGCTTCTGCTGGGCGTGGTGGTCATGGGCGACCACATGCGTTTCATCTACGGCGGCACCATCCACGCCGACACCTACCGCGAGTGGTTCGTAAGCCTCCTTCGCTTCCGGCCGCAGATCCCCGAGAAGATCCTCGCAAGCAACGTCGGCTGGTCGCTCGGGACGCACATGCTGTTCACGGACCTGTTCTTGATGTACTTCCCGTTCAGCAAGCTCGTCCATGCGATCGGGGCGTTCTCGACGAACCTGACGAGGAGTGAGTAGCGTGGACGCGCAGACGATAGAGACCATCACCGGCGTCATCGACAAGAAGATGACCCGGCAGCTGAAGCAGTACCTCGACATCTGTGCTCGCTGCGCGATCTGCAAGGACGCGTGCCACCAGTACGTGGGGACCGGGGACATGAAGTACCTGCCTGCCCGGCGCGCCGAGCTCGTCCGGCAGGTCTACAAGAAGTACTTCGACGCCGCCGGAAGGTTCGTGCCCGCGCTCTACGAAGCGCGCGACCCCGACGAGAACCTCCTCGACGAGCTCTACGAGTCCTGCTACGCGTGCACGGGATGCCGTCGTTGCATGTACTACTGCCCGTTCTCGATCGACACCCAGTGGGTCGTCGCCGTGGGCAAGGCGATACTCATCGCGGCGGGACGCGGACAAGAGATGCTCGGCCAGCTCGCGGACGCGGCGATCTTCAAGGGCGAGAATGCGGAGATGTTCCGTGATGTGCTCGTCTCTGGCTTCAAGGACGTCGAGGCCGAGGTGCGCGAGATCACCGGCGACCCTGAGGCCGTCATCCCGGTGGACAAGCACGGGGCAGAGATCTTGTACGTGGCGCTCACGGGCGCGCACTCCATCCGTCCGGCGGCCGTCATCTTCCACGAGGCCGGCGTCGACTGGACGATCTCGCTGTTCGAGGCCTCGAACTACGGCTACTTCTTCGGAGACGCCGAGAAGGCGAAGCTCATCGCCAGACGGTTCATGGAGGAGGCGAAGCGGCTCGGCGTCAGAGAGGTCGTGGTGCCCGAGTGCGGTCACGCGTACCGCGTCGCTGACATCTTCTACGAGGCCTGGGCGCAGGAGAAGCTCCCGTTCAAGGTGAGCCACATCCTGGAGGTCGTCGACCGCTTCATCAAAGAAGGCCGCATCACCGTCGAGAAGGGGCGCATCGAAGGACGGGTCACCTACCACGACCCGTGCCAGATCGCGCGCAACGGCGGCATCTTCGAGCAGCCCCGCAACGTCGTCAAAGCGCTCACCGACGACTTCGTCGACCTCGTGCCGAACCGCGCCGAGCAGTGGTGTTGCGGCGGAGGCGGCGGCATCGTCGCGATCGAAGAGATGCGCGATGTCCGTCTGAAGAGCGGGACGAAGAAGGTCGAGCAGCTCCGTGCGAGCGGCGCTTCGGTGCTCGCGTGCCCGTGCGAGAACTGTCGGCTGCAGATCGAAGACCTGAACGAGCTTCACGGGCTGGGGCTCCAGGTGCGGCAGGTCATCGACCTCGTGGTCGAAGCGATGCCGCTTCCGAAGAACCGCCAGACGAGCGCGTAGGCGCTTCGTACGAACGACGGACCGGGGCGCGTGCGCGACGCAGGCGCCCCGGTCGTTCTGTCCGTCTATTCGCGCGAGGCCCCGGCCGCTTCCCGCGCCGCCGCGACCGCCCGGACGAGGGCGTGCGCCTCGGCGGCCGTCGTCACGCCACCGTCGTCCGCCACCAGGAGCTTGCCGGCCCGCGCGAGAAGCCCCGCGCGGCTTCCGACGACTTCTGCGTGCGTGAGTCCCGCTGCGAGGTCGCGAGTCGGGATGCCGCCGATGGTCATGAGCTCCGCTGAGCGCGCCGCCCAGAAGATCCGCTCGAAGCCATCGAAGTCCAGCCCGCCGCCGGCGTGCACGGCCGAGAAGCCCGCTTTGCGAGCGGCCGCGAGAAGACCCCGAACGTCGCCGTCGGAGTGCCAGACGGCGGGCACCGCAGCTTCCGTGGCAGCCTGCGCGAGTGCGGCGAGTCGCGGCATGAGCGCCTCGATCACGAAGTCGGGCGCGAGAAGCGGGCCGGTGCTGCCAGCGACGTCCTCGGCAACGACGACGGCGCGGATGCCCGCGTCGAGAGCGGCGCGCACCTGCTCCAAACGACGCTCGAGCACCGCGTCCATCGCTGTGCCGATGCGCTCCGGCTCCAGGAGCGTGGCTTTCAGCCCCGCCTCGTACCCTTCGCGCTCCAACACCTCTCCGAGCACGCCGCTCACGACGCCGAACGGTGCGACACCGGCTTCCAGAAGCGCACCTGCAGCGCTTTCGGCCCACGGGCGGTCCCAGGGCACGAAGGCGAACGCGGCGTCCAGTGCCGCGCACGCCGCTTGAAGCGCACGGTCGGGCCGCTCGGCGCCCTGCGAAAGCGCAGATAGGGCGGCGGGACCGACGAACGTCAGGCCGACGGTGATGCTCGGCCGCTTGGGGAGCTCAGCCCGCTCCACTCCCTCGCCTCCCTACAGGAGCTTGACGCCGGCCGCCACCAACTCGCTCGATGCCCAGACCACGGCGAACGCGATGACGACGCCGGCAGAGACAGCGAGAAACGCCCGCTTGGGCTCGAGGTCCAACAGCCACGCCGCCGCCGTGCCCGAATACGCGCCGGTCCCCGGCAGCGGGACCGCAACGAACAGCGCGAGCCCGATCATGCCGTAGCGTTCGACGAACGGGTGCGCCTTCGCACGGACGCGCTCGAGCTTCCGATGCACCCAGCCGCCTTCCGGCAGGCGCTCGTACACGAATTCGAGGAAGTAGTAGCCGGGCCAGAAGATCGCGAGGTTGGCAAGGAGCACGAGCGGCAGGTACGCCCGCTCGTTCGCGGCGATCGCCATGGGGACGGCTCCGCGAAGCTCGATCCACGGGATGACCGTGACGACGGCGTACTTGAGCCACGCGGGGAGCGACGCGACAAACGTAGGCACGGCTACTCCTTACCAGCGAACGCCGCGTAGATGCGCTCTACTTCAGCTTCCCAGAACGCGCGCCTGTCGGCGACGTCGCGACCCAGCGTCTCAGCGAAGGCGAAGTAGCCGTCTCCAGGCAGACCGGTGTCCTTGCGGGTGACGAGCGAGGCGAGCATCACGCCGTGTGCGCGGTCTGCCTCCGCGCATACCTGGTTCAGAAGCGCCATCATCGCGAAGGAGTACGGCTTGATGTCGACCGCCGTGACGGCGCTGCACAGCCCGGAGTACGTCGTCGTCGCGCGTGCGCGCGCGAGAGAGACGAGGTGGGCGCTCGCCTGCTCGACAGCAGCACGCCACGCGTCGCGAGAGAATCCGTATACAGTGTCACCGGCCATCAGCGCACAAGTATCGCACACCCGCAGGCCCGAAGGCCGCGACAACGGCTAGATGCGCCGTGAGTCGTACGCCCAGTTCATGAGAGCCTGGCGCTGCTTGCGCCTGCAGTCCCAGTCGCCTGGCAGGCAGTGGGCCTGCACCTGGGCGGCATGCCGGCGGAACGCGATCCAGCGCTTGATCTGCCGGTCGTCCTCGCCTGGCATCCTTCGGCCCATCCAGTACCTGCAATACCACTGGAACCAGCCCCGAGGGTCGTCCGGGTGTATCCAGCCTCTGCGCCGCCACTCGGACAGCGGCAGGCTTGCGTTCACGCCGAAGAAGTTGAGCTCGGGCACGTGCCGCTCGTGGCAGAGCTTGGCGTCGTCGAACCACTCGTCCGGGAACTCGTCACGGCAGTCGGTCATGTACTTGCCACCGAACACCCCGAGGTGGAGCATCTCGCTCGGGGCGAGCTCCGGTCTGAACCTCGGGTCGAAGTTCATCCCAGCAGGCTCGACCAGCACGTACTCATAGCCCTGCTGCATGAGGTCGTTCACGACGATGCGCTTCGGACGGATCCCGTCATCGAGCATGGGCCCTCCCGCGATGGTGTTCGCTTCCGGCTCGCGCGCGGACCGACAGACAGGTCGGCGTACACAGACGCCCGCCGCACGGAGCGACGGGCGTGACGAAGTGCTGGTGGAGGCGCGGAGAATCGAACTCCGGTCCACGATAGACCCCTGGGAAGCATCTCCAGGCTCAGTCACCCGTTGTCGTCAGCGTCTGGGACACCGGTGACCCGCGTCCAGACGCCCTGGCGGTCAGCGTCTTTCGCAGCGGCGTTCCCGCCTGTTGCCGCTGCGGCAGTCCCCTTGCGTGGCGCCTTACCGGTGACGGGGACGCTCACCGGGTCGGCGTCGCTGCGCTATCAGGCAGCGAGAGCAAGATCAGAGTTGACGCTTGAGCGTCGGCACCCCTGTTTAACGAGGCGAGGAGACCTCGGCCTGCTTCTTCCCTCAGACCTATCGTGTCGAATCCAGTCGCCCCCGGATCCGACGCATGTCAACGTGCATCGCACGCTTAGTATACCCCGCAGATGCCTATCGCCCAAGCGTGCGGTCTTTGAGCGCTCGCTCGACCTCGCGCTTGTGCTCGCGCTCCGCGATGGCCTCCCGCTTGTCGAAGAGCTTCTTGCCCCGCGCGAGCCCGAGCTCGACCTTCACGCGACCAGCAGGCGAGAAGTAGAGCCTCAGTGGGACGAGCGTGAGCCCTTTCTCCTTCGTCTTGCCGATGAGGTAGCGGATCTCGTTCTTGTGCAACAGCAGCTTCCGCGTGCGGTCGGGGTCGACGTTGCTGCGGTTGCCGTGGCTGTACGGCGCGATGTGGACGTTGTGCAGCCACACCTCGCCGTTGCGCACGGTGGCGAACGAGTCGCGCAGGCTCGCCCGGTTCTCCCGAAGCGACTTCACCTCGGTGCCCGTGAGCGCGATGCCAGCCTCGAAAGTCTCCTCGATCGTGTAGTCGTGGAAGGCCTTCTTGTTGGTGGCTATCGTCCGTTCCTCACGCGGCATCCCTGACGCTCCCTAGGGGGTGAAGTCCACGCCGGGCTCGAGGCGCAGGACGAACGCCGCCATGAGCTTCGCGGCGTTCTCGACGTCCGCGAGGGCCAGGACCTCGGTGGGCGTGTGCATGTAGCGCAGCGGCACGCTTACGAGCGCGGCCGCCTTGCCGCCCTTGGTGAGCTGGATGACGTTCGCGTCCGTGCCGGTGCCCCGCGGCGCGCCCTCGATCTGGTACGGGATGCCTTCGGCCTCGGCCGCTTCGCACAGCAGCTCGAACACGCGCGGGTTGATGTTCGGGCCGCGCGAGATCACCGGGCCGCCGCCGCACTTCACCTCGCCGTGCTTGCGCTTGTCCACGTCGAGGTAGTCGGTGGCGTGCGTCACTTCGATCGCGATGCCGATCGCCGGATCGACGCTGTACGCCGAGGTGGCGCCGCCCCGAAGCCCGATCTCCTCCTGAACGGTGGCGGCCGCGACGAGATCGCCCTTCGCGCCGCCGGCCTCCTTCACGAGGCGCAGCGTCTCGGCCGCGACCCATGCGCCCATCTTGTCGTCGAACGCGCGCGACACCGCCATGCCCTCGCCGAAGAGCTCCATGCCCACGGCGTAGGTCACCGGGTCGCCGATCCGCACGCGCTTCTTCACGTCCTCGCCGGGCAGGCCGAGGTCGATGAACATCTTGTGCATCTTGACGACCTGCTTGCGCTCCTCCTCTTCAAGGAGGTGGATGGGCAGACGGCCGAGCACGCCCAGGAGCGGGCCTCCGGCGGTGTGCACCACGACGCGCGCTCCGGGCAGGATCTGCGGATCATGGCCGCCGATCGGCGCGAACGCGCAGAACCCGTCGTCGGTGATGTACGTGACCATGAAGCCGATCTCGTCGATGTGGCCCGCGAGCATCACCGACGGAGCGCCAGAGCTCCCGCGCAGCAGCGCGTGCACGGAGCCCATGACGTCGGTCGTCACCTCGTCCGCGAACGGACGGACGTGCTCACGGAAGACGGCAGCGGCCGGCTGCTCGTAGCCGGACGGCGACGGAGCCTCGACAAGTTCTCGAAGGAAGGCGAGCGACTCGGGGTTCATACGGAATCCTCCTCGATCGATGCACGGAACTAGTCAGTTTACCGCTCAGAGCACGGGGCGGCAATCGCACCCCGCTTGGTCTCGCTCACGAGATCGAGGGGCTCACCGCTCGCCCAGGCAGTAGAAGTACCCGTCGCGCGAACCGATGTAGATGCGGCCTTGCCAGACGATCGGCGTGGACTCGTAGGTGCCGCCGCCCGTGAAGCGGGCCACGCGCTCGACGCGCACGCTCGCTCGCTCGCCGGAACGGGCAGCGGCCGTCACGCCGCCAGCGTCCGGCGACCCGTACGAGATGCGGTAGACGTTCACGGTATTGCCGTACCCGGCAGCGACGATGTGGTCGTCGACGATGATCGGGGTCGAGATCGCACCGCCGATGTAGTCCTTGTAGACGAGCACCGGCGTCGCCAGCCCGCGCTCGCCATTCGGCCCGGCGACGGTCTCGGTGGCCGTCTCGTCACGCGCGACGACGTACAGGTGGCCGTCGATGGCGGAGAACGCGGCGAGGCGGGGCCGCGTGCCGTCGGGGTCGTACGCGTCGTTCACCGAGCACGACCCGATGACGCCGCCCTGCCAATCGGCAAATGCGCGGTCGCCCGTCGGGAAGAACCACACGACGGCATCTTCGGGAGGCTTGCTCGGATCGAGCATGAGCACGCCGCCGTGGCCGCGGATGTACTGCTTCTCGACGGGGACCAGGAGCTTCTGGTCGTCGGTCGCCACGACCGTACCGTCAAGGTCCGATCCGATGTAGAAGTCCCACTCCACCGCAAGCGTCTCTGCGTCCAGCCCGTAGACGTGCCCGGCTCCGGAGGCCACGTACACGCGGTCACCAAGCAGCACCGGCGAGCTTTCGAGCACGAGGTTCCCGCCGTGGCTCTTAGACCGCTTGTCGCCCAGCAGCAAAGCCTGGCGAAGGACGCGCGGCGACCGATGCCCGCGCCACGGCTCCGTCGCGAACGGATCGATGCGGTACACGTGGCCGGACTCGACCCCCACAATCGCATGCGAACCGAGCACGAGCGCGCTCCCGTCGGCGTCCCGGCTGTAGCTGCGCGTGTGCGGGACCGGCAGGCGCCACGCCTCCTTCCCGGTGGCGTACCACACGCCGCGGAACGGGGCGATGTCCGCAGCGGTGATGCTTTGCGGGAAGCCGCGGCGCGAACCGGTCATGACGAGGTACCGGGACGGGTCGTCGGGAGCCGCGGGATCAGCGATGACGGCGGGCGAGCCCTTGATGACGTCGTCGTACTCGTACCGCCACACCGTGCGGCCCGTCTCGGCGTCGATCTTGCGAAGACCGTGGTCGAACCCGCCGACCAGGAGGTACAGCCGGCCGTTCTCGCGCACGAGCGCGGGCTGGCCGGTCCATCCCGTGCCGTACCAGGTCACCATGCCGCCAGACGCGCTCGCTTCGGCCGAACGCTTGCCCGTGCCGCCGGTCGTTCCCCCGCCGATCCGCGCCTTCCACACGACGTCGAGCCGCTCCGGCACCGGCCCCACGCCGTAGAACGACCGGCTGTCGTTGCCGAGGAACGTCGCGATCTTGATGCCGTCCGCGTCCGGGTCGGCCTGCATCGGCTTCGGCAGCTCGACCGTCAGCGTCGGCAGCACCGAGGGGACGGGCGTCGCCGGCCGCACCAGCGGGGGCGCTGAGGCGCGCGCGTGCCAGACCCCCAGGGCCACGCCCGCTGCAAGCGCAAACAGCGCGAGCCCGGCGACCAACCGGAGCCAGATGGGCGAACGTCTCACGGCTTGAGCTTCCTCCCGCACACTGTGCACCGGCGGTTCGCCGGCGCGTTGCTCGCGCCGCACGCGCGGCACGTCACCGAGATGCGGGCCTCGGGCGCAGCAGGCGCCGCAGCAGGCGCCTCCGCGTGAGGCGCGATCGGCCGCTCTGCCATCGTCTCATCGTAGCGGCGCACGAACCGGCGCCGCCACTCCTCCCGCGATATCTCCTCGCCGCTCGCCACGCCTGCGAGCGTCGCGACGAGCCACACCGGTGCGAGCACGATCCCGGCGCCGAGCGTGCACGCGAGCAGCACCGCGAACGCGACGGCGGCCGTCGCGCGGCCCTGTCGGCCGCCAGACCCCTGCGCGGTGACGAGCCGGACGCCGACGAACGCCCCGCCTGCGGCCACCGCTGCTGCAACCGCCGCAGCGATGCCAGCCGCTCGCGTCTCGCCCGAACGCCATGCCACGAGCGCGATGTCCAGCACGGCAGCGGTCACGAGCGCGGCCCCTGCCAGCAGCCGCGTGCCGTCAGGGCCGCGCTCGACCTGCGTTTCGACGGGCGCTTCGAGGACGGCGGGAGCGCCCGCGGACGTCTCCGCGAGACGAGGCGCCTGCGGCCAGCCAGGCACGTTCGGGCGCGGCAGCACGGCGAGGCCTTCCGCTCCCAACACCTCGCGGAGCCTCGCGACGCGCCTGGCCTCCGGATCGTTCTCGGGCGCGAAGCCGAACCCGGACCAGCAGTAGAAGAGCTGCGAGTACGCGTCTCCCGCACTCGGGACGTGGTTGTTGCGCGCCAGGACGTCTTCGAGGGCCGTCAGCATCTCCTGCGGGTCGCGCAAGAGCAGCATCCCCTCGGCGTCCGCCTTCTCGGCCGCACGCCACGCGAGCTCCTGGTGCCAATACGCCAGCACCTCGGTCACCACGACGACGAACGTCTGGAAGATCCACCAGCCCAGCAGCGGCGGGCCGACCTCCCGCGCCGCGACCGCAGCCTTCGTGGCGCTCATCTGCTCGCCGTCATCGCCCACACCGAGCGTGCGCGGCGTGCGCAGGTCCGCGTCTCTGAGCGCCCACACCGGGCCCGCGAGCGCAGAGACGGCCGTCGCCCACAGCGTGTCGCCCGAGAGCACCCGCGCCATGAGGTTCGCGAACACCGCGCGCTGGTCGTCGCGAGACAGGCCCTCCGCGAAGCCGCGCGTCACGCCCACGACGACGCGCGCAGGCGTCCTGCCGACGACGAACGCGTTCACCCGGTCGGTGTCGATGAGGTGAAGCGGCGGGGAGTGCTCGAACCCGGCGGCGAGGCTCATGTCCTTGAGCGCGCTGCGGGTGACTTCGAGCGTCCCCGGTCGCGGCAGCTGCGCGCCCAACCGCGCGAGGATCGTGCGCTCCGACCTCACCAGGGACGCACCCGCCCACACGCTCACGGCGAGCACGCTCGCAGCCACTGTGACTTTCGCGATGAGCGGGAACACCCTCAGCACAGCGCACGCGACCCCCACGCTTTGCGTGATGAGCGGCATGAGGATGACGAGCAGAAGGACCGCCGACGAGATCGAGCCTGCCACGGCCACGACGTACGCGACCGTGAAGGCGACGAACTTCCAGCGGTTGCCCGCTACGCGCGCCTGCAGCGTCTCGAGGCGGTCGCTCCGCACCCCCGGCGGGAGCGTCACCTCGGTCATGCCGGAGCGCGAACCGGCCATCGACCCGCTACTTCCTTCTCGAAGCGAGCTCGCGCGCGAGGTCCTCGAGCGTAAGCCCCTCGCGCACCATCACGACGAGCAGGTGGTAGACGAGGTCGCCGATCTCGTACCGCAGCTGGGCGCTGTCCCGGTCGCGCGCTGAGATGATGACCTCGCTCGCCTCCTCGCCGATCTTCTTGAGCAGCTTGTCTTGCGGACCGGCGAGCAGCGCGGCCGTGTAGCTGCCCTGGGGCATCGTGCGCTTGCGCTCTTCGAGCACTGCGAACAGCTCCTCGAGCACCGCGCCGATGCGAGCGTCCGTATCGCCTGCGATCGCTTCGGTTCCTTTGTCTGGCATCGCGCGTCCCTTCGTCACGAAAGCGGCAGCCCCTCGTCGGATCCGGCCGCCTCGTCCGTGCCGCTCACGGTCGCAAGCGTCCGGAAGAAGCACGAGCGGGCACCGGTGTGGCACGCTGCTCCGGTCTGGTCGACGAGCACGAGCAGCGTGTCGCCGTCGCAGTCGTAGCGCACCTCGAGCACGCGCTGCACGTTCCCCGAGGTCTCGCCCTTGTGCCAGTGCTCCTGCCGCGACCGGCTCCAGAACCAGGTCGTGCCGCTTGCAAGCGTGCGCCTGAGCGCCTCGGCGTCCATCCACGCCACCATGAGGACCTCGCCGGTGTCGTGCTGCTGGACGACCGCGGGGATCAGGCCGCGCTCGTCGAATACAAGCTCGCCGAACTCCATCTCACTGCCCTCCGGACCCGCGCACGACGTCGTGCTGCTTACCCTCCATCGACTCAATCACGATCTCCACGACCGCCGTCTTGTCGAGCACCCCTGGATCGAACCCGTCCACGGGGCCCCCGTGGTGGCGCATCAGCACCTGGAGCCCTGCGCGCTTCTCCTCGGCCGTCTCGAGGACGCGTGCCCGGCCGTAGCCGATGACGCTGCAGAACCGCGCGGTGTAGCCGCACGGCCGCTCGGCCGGCACGACCTCGCCTTCGTCCACCTCGAAGCACACGCGTGGATCGCGTGCGATCGCGTCCATGCGCCGGCCCTCCGCAGGCCCGTGGAGGTAGATGCGTCCGGCCTCGTAGCCGAAGTTGAGCGGCACCACGTACGGTCCGTCCTCGTCGACGATGCCGAGCCTCACGACGGCAGCGCGCCGCAGGAGCGCTTCGGCCTCCTCGCGCGGCATGCGGTGGTCCTCGCGGCGCATCGGTCGCATCCTGCCTCCTTACAGCCGCACCGGGACGCCTTGAGCGGCCATCGCTTCTTTCACCTGGCGGATCGTGAACTCGCCGAAGTGGAAGACGCTCGCGGCCAGCACTGCGTCGGCGTCGGCCTCGATGACGACCTCGGCGAAGTGATCGAGCTCGCCCGCGCCCCCGGAGGCGATGACCGGGACGTCCACTGCGCGCGTCACTGCGCGCGTCAGGTCGATGTCGTACCCGTCTTTCGTGCCGTCGCGGTCCATGCTGGTGAGCAGGATCTCGCCTGCGCCGCGGCGGACGGCCTCCTCGGCCCACGCCACGGCGTCCAGGCCGGTGTTCTTCCTTCCGCCTGCGACGAAGACCTCCCACCGTGCAGGCGAGGAGCCAGGCGCTCTGCGCGCGTCGATCGCCACGACGATGCACTGCGAGCCGAAGATCCGCGCCGTGCGCGTGATGAGCGCGGGGTCCGCGACCGCCGCGCTGTTGATCGAGATCTTGTCGCTTCCCGCCGACAGCATCGCCCGGATGTCGTCGGCGGAGCGCATGCCGCCCCCGACGGTGCACGGGATGAACACCTCTTCTGCGGCCCGCCGCGCGACGTCGAGCATGAGCGGGCGCTCCTCGTGCGTGGCGGTGATGTCGAGGAACACGATCTCGTCCGCGCCCTCGCGGTCGTACGCCGCCGCGAGCTTGACGGGGTCGCCTGCGTCCCGCAGGTCCACGAAGCGCACGCCCTTGACGACGCGCCCGGCGTGCACGTCGAGGCACGGGATGACGCGCCGCATCAGCACGCGATCACGCCTCCCCGTAGCCGGCTCGCACGGCCTCGGCCAGATCGAGCGACCCTTCGTACAGCGCGCGCCCGATGATCACGCCTTCGAGCTGCGGGCCGAGCGCGTACAGGTCGCGGACGTCGTCGAGCGTTGTGACGCCCCCGGATGCGGTGATGGGTATGAGCGTCTGACCCACGAGCGCGCGGTACGCTCCGTAGTTCACGCCGGTCTGCATGCCGTCTTTCGCGATGTCGGTGTAGGCCATCCGTTTGACGCCCAGAAGCTCGAGGTCCTGGACGAGCTCGAGGACGCCGTACTCCGTCCCCTCGCGCCAGCCCTGGATAGCGACTCTCCCGTCGCGCGCGTCGACGCCTGCGACGATCGCTGAACCGTAGCGCTCGCATGCCTCGGCCACGAACGCCGGCTTCGTGACGAGCGTGGTTCCGAGCACCATGCGCTTCACGCCCGCGTCAGCGACCCGCTCGAGGACCTCCATCGAGCGGAGACCGCCGCCGAACTGCACCGGGACCCCGAGAGCGGCGATGCGCTCCACGATGCCGAGGTTCGCCGGCTCGCCGAGCACCGCGCCGTCCAGGTCCACGACGTGCAGCCACTCGGCGCCCTGGTCGATCCAGCGTTTCGCCTGGTCGACGGGGTCGTCGTTGTAGACGGTGACGGCGTCGAGCCTGCCCTGCCGAAGTCGCACGACCTTGCCGTCCAAGATGTCGATGGCCGGGAAGATGATCACGTGGCCCTCAGCCTTTCGCACACGCTGCGAAGTTCGCCAGCACTCGAAGCCCCATCTCGGAGGACTTCTCGGGGTGGAACTGCACGCCGAACACAGATCCGCTCTCCACCGCAGCGGCGAACGGAACGCCGTGCTCGGCACGCCCGATGATACACGACTCGTCTTTCGGCACGACGCGGTACGAATGCACGAAGTAGAAGGCCGTGCCGTCCGGGACGCCTGCGAACAGACGGCTCGGACGGGGCTGCTCCACGGTGTTCCACCCGATGTGCGGCACTTTCACGCCGGCAGGAAGCCGCTCGCACGTCCCGTGCACGAGCCCGAGCCCTTCCCACTCGCCGTCCTCGAAGCTCGTGTCGACGAAAAGCTGCATCCCGAGACAGATGCCGAGCAGCGGCACGCCTGCAGCGACGCGCTCACGCACCAGGTCCCACATGCCGGCCGCGCGCAGGTTCGAGGCGGCGTCGCGAAACGCGCCCACCCCCGGCAGCACGAGCGCGTCGGCCCGCGCCACCTCGCGCGGGTCGGCCGTGACGACCGCGTCTCGCACCCCTGCGTGCTCGAAGCCCTTCTGAACGCTCCGCAGGTTGCCCATGCCGTAGTCGATGATGGCGATCACGGCGCCTCACGCCTTCGACGCGTCGCCGAGCGCACCTTTGGTGCTCGGAACGCCGACGGCCCGCGGATCGAGCTCGCACGCCTCTTTGAGCGCACGCGCGACAGCCTTGAAAGCCGCCTCGACGATGTGGTGGGCGTTCTCGCCGGCAAGCGAGCGCACGTGCAGCGTCATGCCTGCATTGGTGGCAAGCGCGACGAAGAACTCCTTGGCGAGCGTCGTGTCGAACGTCCCGATGATCTCGATGGGAAGGTCGACCGCGTAGTGGAGCTGGCCGCGCCCGGAGATGTCCACGGCCGCGAGCACGAGCGCCTCGTCCATCGGCACCGCGGCAGAGCCGAACCGCCGGATCCGTTCGCGGGTCGCGAGCGCGCGGTCGATCGCCTGGCCCAGCACGATGCCGACGTCCTCGACGGTGTGGTGCGCGTCGACTGCGAGGTCGCCTTCCGCCCGCACACGCAGGTCGAGAAGCGCGTGGCGTCCGAGCGCGTCGAGCATGTGGTCGAAGAACGGCACGCCGGTCGTGACCTCGGTGCGGCCCGATCCGTCCAGGTCGAGCCAGACCTCGACGCTCGTCTCGTTCGTCGAGCGGACGATCTCAGCCTCGCGTCCCATGCCCGTCACTCCCCCTCGCTGCCCGCGTGAGCGCCGGCGACGCCGAAGTGCGCCGCGGCCCGTCGTCTCGTCATGATCTCCTCCATCGCCGCCAGGAAGCGCCGCACCTCGTCTTCGGTGCCGACGCTCACGCGCAGGCACTCCTCCAGCCCTGGCGTGCGGGAGAAGTCCCGCACGAGCACGGAGTGCTCCTTGAGCAGGTCGCGCCACACCGCGGAGGCGTGCTCCACGCGGAAGAGCACGAAGTTCGCCTCCGAGGGGAACACCTCCACCCCCGGTATCTCGCTCAGCCCGTGAACGAGCACGTCGCGGTTGCGCAGAAGCTGGCTTATCGCCGCCTCGAACACCGGGCGCTCGCGGAACACCAGCCGCGCCGCCGCCTGGGTGAACCGATTGACCGAATACGGCTGGCGCACCTTCGTCAGCTCGGTGATGACGTCCTCGTGGGCGAGCAGGTAGCCGGCGCGCAGTCCGGCGAGCGAGAACGCCTTCGAGAACGTGCGCAGTATCGCCAGGTTGGCGTGGCGCGACATGTGCGGGCGCATGGTGTGCCGGGAGAACTCGAAGTACGCCTCGTCGACCACCACGAGCGCGTCGGTGGCGTTCAGCACGTCGATGAGAAGCGTCTCCGGTGCGAGCGTGCCCGTGGGGTTGTTCGGGTTCGCGATGAAGATGAGGTCGACGTCGCCGTCGGCGAGCCGGGCCTTGAGCGCCTCTTCGTCGATCGAGAAGTCGGGTCTCCGCGGGATCTGCACGAGCGTGCTTCCGGTGGCCTTCGCGTCGATCGAGTACATGACGAACGTCGGCGGGAAGTCGAGCACGACGCGTCCCGGTCCGCCCCAGGCGAGCACGAGGTCCTGGATGATCTCGTCGCCGCCGTTGCCGACGAGCACGTTGCTGGGCTCCAGGCCGTTGGCTGCCGCGATCTCCTCGCGCAGCCCGGTGGCCATCGGATCGGGGTAGCGGTTGTACGGGATGCGCTGGGCGAGGTCCGAGAGCCGCTCGAGAAGCTCGCCCGGCAGATTGAGCGGGTTCTCGTTGCTCGCAAGCATCACCTCGGCCTCGAGGTGCTTGGCGTCGTACGGGGAAAGGTCTCGCAGCGCCTCGCGAGGTGGGCGGACACGGTCCATCACGCGTCCTCCTCGTCGCCGTCTTCCTCCTGCTCGAAGAAGTGCTCGGCAAGCGCGAGCCTGAGCCCGACCGCCCCTGCGTGTGCGGCGAGCCCTTCAGCAGAGGCGATCTCCATGACCGTGGCGCCGTCCGCGTACAGCCCTTCGAGCGTGTAGGAGATCACCGACGTCTTCTTGATGAAGTCGTCGACCGAAAGCGGGCTCGAGAAGCGCGCCGTGCCGCCCGTCGGAAGCACGTGGTTCGGACCGGCGACGTAGTCGCCGACGCTTTCCGGCGTCCACGGCCCCAAGAAGACCGCGCCTGCGTTGCGGATGCGGCCGAGCAGCTCGAACGGCGACTCCACCTGCAGCTCGAGGTGCTCCGGAGCGATCTCGTTCGCGACGTCGAGCGCCACGTCGATGTCCGGGCAAACGACCGCCACGCCGTTGTCCTGAAGCGCTCGGACGATCACCTCCGCGCGCGGCGAGTCGCTCAGCAGCTCCCGGATCGCCTCCTCCACGGCATCGGGCAGATCCGGATCGGTCGTCACCAGGAACGTCGCGGCGCGCGGATCGTGCTCGGCCTGCGCCATGAGGTCGATCGCCACCAGCAACGGCTCGGCCGTCTCGTCCGCGACGATGAGCACCTCGCTCGGTCCCGCGAGCATGTCGATCCCGACCTCGCCCATCACGAGCTTCTTCGCTGCCGTGACGTACGCGTTGCCCGGGCCGGTGATCTTGTCGACGCGCGGCACGCTCTCGGTTCCGTATGCGAGCGCTGCGATGGCCTGCGCGCCACCGATCTTGTAGATCTCCGTGATGCCGGCCTCGGCGGCGGCGGCGAGCGTGTACGCGTCGACGCTGCCGTCCGGCGCGGGCGGAACCACCATCGCGATCTCCTCGACGCCCGCCACGACGGCCGGTATCGCGTTCATGAGCACGCTGGACGGGTAGCGCGCCCGGCCGCCAGGGACGTAGATGCCAACGCGCCTGATCGGGTTCACCAGCTGGCCCAGCACGATGCCGTCCTCGCCGGTCGTGAACCACGACTGCTGCACCTGCCTGCGATGGAAGTCCTCGATCGCCCACGCGGCTTCTGAGATCGCGCGACGGAAGCGCTCGTCCACCGAGGCGACGGCCTGCTCGATCTCGGCCTCGCTCACGCGAAGGTCGCCGAGCACCACGTGGTCGAGCTGCTCGGTGAACTCGCGCACCGCGGCGTCACCGCGCGCTCGCACCTCGTCGATGATGCGCTGCGCGACGCCCATGACCTCGGCGTCGATGCCGGTGCCCGCGGGCCGAAGCTCCGCTTCCGACACGCGTCGTCCCCGTTCGATGTCGATGCGGCGAAGCACCGCTCACGCTCCTTCCCCGGCGGCAACGGCCCGAGATAGCCGGTCCGCCATGTCGGTGACCAGGTCTGGCTTCGTCGCCAGGCTGGCAGGGTTCGCCACGAACCGCGCCGTGGAGCCCATGACCTCTTCTACCACACGGAGGTCGTTCTCGCGCAGCGTGGTGCCCGTCGCGGTGATGTCGACGATCCAGTCCGCGATGCCGATGAGCGGCGCGATCTCGATGTTGCCGGCGAGTCTGATGATCTCCACCTGCAGCCCGCGCTTCGCGAAGTGCCGCTCGGTGATGCGCGGGTACTTCGTCGCGACGCGGATCTGCCCGAGGTGGCGGTAGAGCTCCTCGGCGCCGCGCGTCGCCGACATCGGCTCGGCCACGACGAACCGGCACGCGCCGAACCGCAAGTCGACGAGCTCGACGACCTCGAGCGCCGCCTCCTCCAGCACGTCACGGCCCGCGATGGCGACGTCCACGGCGCCGTACGCCACGTACACCGGCACGTCGGTGGGCTTGGCGATCACGAACTTTGCATCGCGGCCACGGACGATGAGCGTCCTGCCCGGATCGCGCAGCCCCTCCACGTCGTATCCCGCGCGCGCGAGCGCTGCGACGCTGTCATCGAACAGCGCGCCTTTCGGGACCGCGACGCGCAAGAGGTCGCCCGCGCTGGCCGTCCGCACCATCACGGCCGTCTCCTTCCCGAGAACCGCTCAGACGGCGGCGGACCGGGCGGTTCGGGCAGCGCGTCCGCGCGGCCGCCTGCCCGGTCGAGCCGGTACAGCGCACCGCCCGACGCCTCGATGGCCTCGAAGGCGTCGGTCCGCTCGGCGGCCCGTACGAGATCGAGCCCGGAGATGCCGCACGCGAGCCGCACCCGCCAGCCCGCCTCTCGCAGCGCCGCAGCGCCTGCGAAGCACGCCGTGGCGTCTGCCCCGCCCACCACCGCGTCGACCCGGCGTGCCTTCGGCGTCGCGCCGGCTTCGGACAGCGCGATCGTCAGGCGCTCCAGACCGATGGCGAATCCAGCGGCTGGCGCCGGGCGGTCGAACGACGCGAGCAGCCGGTCGTACCTGCCGCCGCCGCCTACCGGCAGCCCGAGCCCCGGTGCGTACACCTGCATGACCATCCCGGTGTAGTAGCCGAACGAGCGCACGGTCCCGAAGTCGACGACGACCTCGTCCGAGTACCCCAGCTCGTCGAGTATCCCGTACGTCTCCCGCACGCCGTCTGCCGCCTCCGGCCGCCCGCAGACGGCGAGCGCATCGCGGCACTCCTCGATCGCCGCCGAGGCGCCGCGCGTCCGAAGCACGCGCACGAACGCGTCGCCGACCTCTGCCGGCACGCCCGGCTCGGAGGCCAGGCGCTGCACCTCGGGGAGGTTCCGAGCGTGCGCGGCCCGCAGGACCGCCGTCCCCCACGGATCCGGCATGCCGGCCGCGTCCACCAGCGCTCGCAGCACCTCGACGCTGCCGATGGCGATCGTGAAGCCGGCAAGCCCCGCTGCGCGCAGCGCCTCTGCGGCGAGCGCGACGATCTCGGCGTCGGCAGCAGGCCCCGTCGCGCCGATCAGCTCGACGCCGGCCTGCGTGAACTGACGCGCCTGTCCCCGGAACGACGCGTGCTCGCGGAAGACGGGAGCGAGGTAGCGCACCCGCAGCGGCTCCGGGTCGTCAGCGAGCCGAGTGGCCGCGACCCGCGCGATCGGCAGCGTCATGTCGGGACGGAGCGCGAGAAGCTCCCCGTCGGAGTCGAGCAGCCGGAACGGCTCGGCCTCGCCGCTTTCCGGCCCCGCCGCCGAGACGACCTCGTACGACTCGACGACGGGCGTCTCCACGGGCGCGTAGCCCCAGGCGTCGAAGACCGCGACGAGCGCGGCAGCCACGGCCTCGCGCTCGGCGGCCTCGTCACGGAGCACGTCGCGGAACCCGCGGGGAGTCGCCGGTCGCACAGTCGGTCCTTCCTCTCGCTGCGCCCCTCCCGTGGCAGGCGCTCGGTCACTATAGCACAATATAGTGCTATAGCAACACCCTACTCCTCCCACACCGCCTCCGCGCCGAGCAGCGCCTTGAGCTCTGCGTGCAGACCCACAGCAGCAGCGTCCACACGGCACTCCTCGCCGAGACGCATCCGCTTGATGCGGTCCGGGTACTGGAGCTCCACGACGACGCTGTCCCGCCCCGGGTAGTGCGCGAGTATCTCGCGGAAGCGGTCGTACCCGCCGTTCCCGAGCTCGCTCACCGGAGCGCGCACGTGGAGCACCTTCGGCGGGCGGACGAAGGTGCCGTCATCGGCAAGCGTGTGCACCTCCTGGACGAGCAGCCGCCTGCCGCGGTCGGAGTCCTCCACTTTGGCGCGCACGCGCACGACGGCGTCTTCGGCCACGACGTCGCGGCAGCGCTCGTAGGTCTGCGGGAACATCAGCGCGTCTGCCGAGCTCTCGAGGTCCTCCAGCACGAATGCGCACATGAGCTTCCCGGCCTTCGTCGCGATGCGCTCGACGTCGCGGATCTGGCCTGCGAACCAGCCGACGACGCCGTCTTTGAGCTCCTCGGTTTGGCCGAGCGAGTGCGTGCGTGCCGCCTCGATGATCTCGCGCTTGTCCGACAGCGGGTGGTCCGACACGTAGATGCCGAGCATCTCCTTCTCGAAGGACAGCTTCGTCGCTTTGTCCCACTCGACGCCGTCCGGGGGCGGCGCCTCCTCGCCGAGCCCGTGCTCTTCCGGCGCGAACAGGTCGAACATCGACACCTGGCCGCTTTCTTTGTCGCGCTGCCGCTTGGCTGCCAGCTCCATCGCGTGGTCCATGAGCTCCATGAGCTGCTTGCGCGTGTAGCCGGTCGAGTCGAAGGCGCCTGCCTTGATGAGCGCTTCGACCGTCTTCTTGTTGAGGCTGCGCACATCCACCCGCGCGAGAAAGTCGTGCAGCGACGTGAACGGACCGCCCTCTTTGCGGGCCGCCACGATCGCCTCCACCACCGGCCCGCCGACCCCGCGGATGCCCTCCAGACCGAACCTGATCGCGCCGCCCGTCGCGGTGAAGTCCTTGCCCGAGGAGTTCACGTCCGGCGGAAGCACCGTGATGCCGGCCGCGTTGCACGCTGCGATGTAGCGCACGATCTGCTCGGTCTTGCCGTTGTAGCTGGTGAGCTGCGCAGCCATGAACTCGAGCGGGTAGTGCGCCTTGAGGTACGCGGTCTGGTACGCGAGCAGGCCATATGCCGCCGAGTGGCTCTTGTTGAAGCCGTAGCCGGCGAACTTCTCGATGTCGTCGTACACGCGCTCGGCGAGGGCCCGGCCGTAGCCGTTCGCCACGGCCCCCTCCACGAAGTCCGAGCGCCACTTCGCCATCTCCTCGGGGATCTTCTTGCCCATGGCCTTGCGGAGCTTGTCGGCCTTCGCGGCGCTGAAGCCCGCCATCTCCATCGACAGGCGCATCACCTGCTCCTGGTAGACCATCGTGCCGTAGGTCTCCTCCAGGATGTGCTTGATGCGCTCGTCGTAGTACTCGACGGGCGCGCGCCCGTGCTTGCGGTTCACGAAGTCGCGCACCATGCCCGACTGCAGCGGCCCCGGCCGGTACAGGGCGAGGCACGCGACGATCTCGGCGAACGACTCCGGCTGCAAGTCCTTCACGAGCTGCCGCATCCCCGAAGACTCACCGAGTTGGAAGACGCCGTCCACGTCGCCCCGCTTGAGCATCGCGAAGGTCTCGGGGTCGTCGAGCGGGATGCTGTCGATGTCGATCCCGACGCCGTGGTTCTCCTCGATGGCCTGAACGGCCTTGGCGATGACGGTGAGCGTCCGCAGGCCCAGGAAGTCCATCTTGAGCAGCCCGAGCTCGGCGATCACGGTGCCTTCGTACTGCGTGATGACAGAGCCGCCCTTGGTGTCGAGCTTCACCGGCGCGTGCTCGTGCAGCGGGTCGCGGCAGATCACGACCGCAGCGGCGTGCACGCCCTCGCCGCGCACGTTCCCTTCGAGCGCCCGCGCGGCGTCGATGATCGCCTTCACGTCGCCGCCAGCGTCGTACTCCTCCCGAAGGTCGGGGTTCGTCTCGAGCGCGTCGGCGATGGTCGCGTCCGGCCCTTCCGGGACGAGCTTGGCGATGCGGTCGCCGATCGCGTACGGGTAGCCCAGAACGCGCGCGGCGTCGCGGATCGCCTGGCGCGCCTTCATCGTGCTGTACGTGACCACCTGCGCCACGCGGTCCTCGCCGTACTTCTTGCGCACGTAGTCGATGACCTCGCCTCGACGCTCGTCGTCGAAGTCGATGTCGATGTCGGGCATCTCGGTTCGCTCGGGGTTCAAGAACCGCTCGAAGATGAGCCCATGTGCGAGCGGATCGAGGTTGGTGATGCCGAGCGCGTAGGAGATGATCGACCCGGCCGCGCTCCCCCGGCCCGGCCCGACGCCGATGCCGTTGCGCTTCGCCCACTGCACGAAGTCGGCGACGATGAGGAAGTACGCCGAGAGCCCTTTCGAGGTGATGACCGCAAGCTCGCTTTCGAGGCGAGCGAGCGCGTCTTCCGGGATCGGCTCGCCGTAGCGGCGCGCGAGGCCCTTCATGCACGCTTCGCGCAGGTGCTCGTCCTCGGTCTTCCCGCCAGGAACGTCGAACACGGGGAGGATGATCTTTCCGAACTCGAGCTCCACGGTGCACCGCTCCGCGACCTCCGCGGTCATCGCCAGCGCCTCGGGGTACTCAGGCAGGACTTCTGCCATCTGCTCTGCCGACTTGAGGTAGAACTGGTCAGACGAGAAGCGCAGGCGATCGGTGTCGTCAAGGGTGCGGCCGGTCTGGATGCACACGAGGATGTCTTGCGCCTTCGCGTCGCCGGCCTCCACGTAGTGGATGTCGTTGGTCGCGACGAGCGGCAGCCCGAGCTCTCGCCCCAGGTCCGCGAGCGCGCGGTTGATGTCTGACTGCGTGACGCCGCTGTCCGCCATGATGCCTTGCTGCTGGATCTCGAGGAAGAAGCGCCCTTCGCCGAAGATGCGCGCGTACCGCTCCGCCCACGCGCGCGCGGCTGCCTCGTCGCCCCGCTCGATGCTCTTCGGGACGATGCCGCTCATGCAGGCAGACGTTGCGATGAGCCCATCGCTGAACTGCTCGAGAAGCTCGAGGTCGACCTGCGGCTTGTAGTAGAAGCCCGTCGTCCACGACTGCGACACCAGCGCCATGAGGTTCTTGTAGCCCGTGTTGTCCTCCGCGAGGAGCAGCAGGTGGTACAGTTCAGGCTTCCCGTCGCGCTTCGTGCGCGAGTGCGGCGTGAAGTACACCTCGCACCCGATGATCGGCTTGATGGGCGGCCGTCCGGTCTTCTCGTCTCCGCGCACGGCCTGCTTGTAGAACTCCACCGCGCCGAACATCACGCCGTGGTCGGTGAGCGCGAGCGCCTGCTGCCCGAGCTGGGCGGCCTTGTCCAAGAGCCGCGAGACCTTCGCGTGCCCGTCGAGCACGGAGTACTCGGAGTGCGTGTGCAGGTGGACGAAGCGCTCCGTCACGACGGCTCACCGGTTCCCTCGATGGTGCCAAGACGCTCGATCACCCTGCGATAGCCGCCTGCCCCGTAGTTCACGCAGCGGCTCACCCGGCTGATCGTCGTTGGGGAGGCGCCGGTCGCGCGCTGGATCTCCGGGTAGTGCACGCCGCCAGCGAGCATGCGCGCCACCGCGAGGCGCTGCGCCATCTCCTGGATCTCGCGGATCGTGCAGACGTCGAGCAGAAACGCGTACACGTCGTCGGCGCTGTCGAGCGATGCGAACGCCGCAAGCAGCGACTCGACCTCGGGCGTCCGAAGCGGTTCAGAAGGCATGGTGGGCTCCCTGCGAGCACTCGCGACCACACGATGACGGGTGTATGCTACCACCCCACGACGACATCTTGGGGCTCGTCGCGGCGAGCGGGAGGCGCGTTCCGACAGGCGGCCGACCGAGCGTTACGGTTCCGCGACGATGGCAGCAAGCGCACTCGACACGCTCGTGCCGACCGCGCCCGTCCCGCCGACGACGTTCCATACGAGCACGTCGCGACGGTGCTCGCGGACGATCGTCGCACTGGGGCCGGGAAGCTCGTAGCGTCGGGTGAAGATGACGGCGCTGTTCCGCCTAGCAGCGAGCACGCTCGCCGTGAGCGCGTCCGGGAAGTCCTCTCCCGTGCACACGACGAAGCGCTCCATCGTGATGCCGCGCGCCAGCGCGTGCTCGACGACGGCAGCGGCCGTATCGTATCGCGTCGCTCCGCCCAGACGCGTCGATGCAGCGCCCGGAGCGAGTTCCAGCGCGTGCGCCACCACCGCACCGCTCACGGCCGTCTCTTCACCGAGCACGACCAGCTCCTCTGGAGCTGTCTCAGCCACGACCTCGGCAACCGACGTCGGGATCTCGCTCGGGCGCGTCAAAAGCACCGGCATGTTCTTGCGGGCCGCAAGCACCCCGCCTGCAAGCGCGTCCGGGAAGTTCGCACCGGTGGCGAGCATGAGGCCACGAGGGGCCCCGCGCACGGCCGTCATGTGCCGCGCCACCGCGGCCGACGTGCCGTACCTGTCGTCACCGGCGACCCGCTCCACGCCGCGCTCCTTGGTGAGCTGTGCGCGGACGGCCCGTGCGACGTCTTCCGATACCGCTCCCGGGCCTCCGACGATGATCGCGTACCGCGCGCCGAGCCGCCGGATCTCCGCTGCGACGACGTCGTCGAGCCGGTTCGAGCGCACGAGGAGCAGCGGCGCGCGGAGCGATGCCGCGAGCGGGGCTGCCGCGACGGCGTCTGCGAACCCCTCGCCTGTGGCGACCACCACCGTGGTTGCGCAGGACGGGAACGCCTCGCGCGACACCTGGACTGCGGTCTCGTAGCGGTCGTCTCCCGACAGGCGCGTGCCGCGCGCACGGAAGTCCCTCGATGCGGGCGCTTCGCCGATCTGCAGGAAGACCTTCGAGTCGCTCGACGTGTAGTCGTTGTCGCCCTCGCAGAACAGGACGGCTCGCCTGCCGTCAGGCAAAGCAAGTGCTTGCGGATTGTTGAAGCGCTCCCACGGCCCCGACGCGGCCCGGACGGTATCGCCTCGACGCCATGCGACGCCGTCGTCGGACGTGAATCGGACGAGGTCGCCGCCGCGCGTCGCGAGCGAGGTCGACCAGGCCGGAGTCATCTCGTCAGGGTATCCCCCGACGATGAGGTACGCCTCGAGTCCTCCGCCGTTGGTGAGGAGCGTGCCGGCATCGAAGAGGTTGTCCGTGTCTGCGACCGTCGCCGGCCGGCTGAACGAGCCCTCTTCCGGCGTCCAGCGCACCGATTCCCAGCGGCAGGAGTCGAGGTCTGTCGCATCAGCAGAGACGAACACGATGACGGGCGTCCCGTCGTCGCGCACGCGAACGACCGGCTGGTTGAGGTAGCGGCCCTCTGAAGCGTACGCGAGGCACGTCGCGTCGAGGGCGGAACGGTCGTGCGGCGTCGCTACCGGTGCGCCTGCCGCACTTTCCCAGGCGCCGGTCTCGGCATCTCGCTTCACGTAGTAGAGGTCCTGGCGAGCGAACGCGTCGGCTTTCCAGGCATCATAGTCGAGGCGCGTGGCGACGACGTGAAGGTCGCCGTCAGGTTCGGCCCAGGAGCTCGCGTACCACCCGTACTCCCCGGAAACGCCGTCGAGCACCTGCTCGGGAGCCGACCACGTCGTGCACCCGTCCGAGCTCTCGGCCACCACCCAGTCGCTGAAAAGCCCGCCGTTGTTGCGAAAGAACAGCCGCACCGTGCCGCTGGCGTCGATCGACGGCTGCGGGTACGTGCCCTTCGCCGCTGCTGGCGCGGCCGAGGACTCCGCGCTCCCGAGCAGGACGGGCCCGAGCGCGATCCACCGGCGTGCGTCGTGCGGGCTTGCGCTCCGGGCGTGCAGGATGACCGAATTGTGCGCGCCGTAGAACACGTGGTAGTAGCCCTGCGCGTCTTCTATCAGCGCAGGACCGCCGTGCTCGTCGCCGACGAGCGGGTTGTCCGCGATGCGCCACGGACCCCGCCACTCGCCTGTGCCCACGTCGTAGACGGCCGCGTACGGATCGAAACCGTACCCTTGGTACACCGCCACGAGCGTGCCGTTGGCGTCCTCGTAGTGCAGCTCAGGCCTGATGACGAACTCCTCGTACACCGCCTGGCCCGCAGCGCGGAAGTCGAAGAAGTCCCGCGGAATCGCGTGAGCGGCATCCGGCGTCACGAGCCAGAGCACGACGACGGCAGCGAGCAGCGCGCGCAGACGCTTCACGAACGGCCACCTCCTGGGTCTTGGGACGACGCGGGCGATTGTAGCACGGGCGGCTGACATGCACTCACACGACGTGGTTGATCAGGCTGCCGACGCCCTCGATCCGCACCTCGACCGTGTCGCCTCGCCGCATCGGCCCGACGCCCGAGGGCGTTCCGGTGAGCACGATGTCGCCTGGCAGGAGCGTCATCACGTGGCTGATGAAGCTCACGAGCGCGTACACGTCGAAGAGCATGTCGCTCGTGCGCGACTGCTGCCTCAGCTCGCCGTTGACGTAGGACTCGACGAGCAGGTCGAGCGGGTCGACGTCGGTCTCGATCCACGGACCGAGCGGGCAGAACGTGTCGAAGCCCTTCGCGCGCGCCCACTGTCCGTCCTTGCGTTGCAGATCGCGCGAGGTGACGTCGTTGGCGCACGTGAATCCGAGGATGCTCCGCCGCGCCTCGAGCGGCGACACCCGGTGGGTGCGACGCCCGATCACCGCAGCGAGCTCGGCTTCGTAGTCTACCGCCTCGAGCCCGTCCGGGACGCGGATCTGCCCGTGCGGACCGACGACCGCCGTCGGCGGCTTCAAGAAGATGATGGGCTCGTCGGGAAGCGTGTGCCCCATCTCACGCGCGTGCTCGCGGTAGTTGACGCCCACGCACACGATCTTCGTCGGGATGGTCGGCGGTAGGAGCTGGGCGTGGCCGAGCGGAACCACCCCTTCGGGCTCCCACGCCGCGAACGGCTCGTCCGATATGAGCGTGACGCTCCCCTCGTCCGCCAGGCCGTACCGAACGTCCTCATCGTAAAACACGCGAACGACCCTCATGAGCGACCCCGTTCGCTGGTAAACGTGCGGCTCCCCGTCGTATTCACGTTCGCTCAGGAGGCTCGCTTTCCTGCCTGGGGTGCGAGAGACCGTAGTCCACGGCGGCGACGAGCGCTTCCCACGACGCCTCGATGATGTTCTCCGAGACGCCCACCGTGCCCCAGCTCTTCTCGCCGTCGCTGGACTCGATGAGCACGCGCGTGACCGCCGCCGTGCCCTTCTTCTCGTCGAGCACGCGCACCTTGAAGTCCGTGAGCTCGATGGCCTGAAGCGCTGGATAGAACCGGCCGATGGCGATGCGCAACGCCTTGTCGAGCGCGTTCACCGGGCCGTTGCCTTCCGCGGTGGCGATGAAGCGGTGGCCGCCGACGTGGATCTTGATGGTCGCCTCGGTCATCACCCTGCCGTCCTCGCGCTTCTCCATGATCACGCGGAACGACTCCAGCCGGAAGAACGGCTCGTAGGTCCCGAGCGCCTTGCGCAGCATGATCTCCAGCGACGCATCGGCGGCCTCGAAGGTGTAGCCCTTGTGCTCGAGGCGTTTTATCTGCTCGAGCATCTCGCTCGTGGCAGGGTCGTCCACAGAAAGCGTGATGCCCATCTCGTGCGCTTTGAGCACGAGCGAGGCACGGCCGGCGAGCTCGCTCACCACCACGCGGGCCATGTTGCCGACGAGCGCAGGATCGACGTGCTCGTACGCCTCCGGCAGGCGCGCCGCCGCAGACGCGTGCACGCCGCCTTTGTGCGCGAACGCGCTCGACCCGACGTACGGTTGGTGCGGGTTCGGCGAGATGTTGGCGGTCTCCGCGACGAAGTGCGAGACCTCGGTGAGCAGACGCAGCTGCTCGTCGGTGACGCAGTCGATGCCCATCTTGAGCTTGAGCGCCGGTATGATGGCCGTCAGGTCGGCGTTGCCGGCGCGCTCGCCGTAGCCGTTCATGGTGCCCTGCACGTGCGTGCAGCCGGCATCGACGGCGAGAAGCGAGTTCGCCACGGCGCACCCGCCGTCGTTGTGTGCGTGGATGCCGAGCGGGACGTCGACCTCTCCCGCCACCGTGAGCACGATGCGATGCACGGCCTGGGGCAGCGTCCCTCCGTTGGTGTCGCACAGCACCACCGCGTCGGCGCCGGCCTCGGCGGCGGCACGGCACACCTCGATCGCGTAGCCGGCATTGTGCCGGTATCCGTCGAAGAAGTGCTCCGCGTCGAAGAACACCGTCTTGCCGTGCGACTTGAGGAACGCGACGCTGTCCCGCACCATCCGCACGTTCTCTTCGAGCGTGGCCTTGAGCGTCTCGGTGACGTGCACGTCCCAGGCCTTGCCGAAGATGCACACGGCGTCGCAGCCCGTCTCGAGCAGGGCCTGCAGGCCGGCGTCCCGCTCCGGCGCGAGGTCCTTGCGGCACGTGGCGCCGAACGCCACGATCGTCGCGTTCTCGAGCGTCAGGTTCCGTGCGCGCTCGAAGAACTCCATGTCCTTCGGGTTGCTGCCAGGAAAGCCGCCTTCGATGTAGCGGATGCCGAGGTCGTCGAGCCGCTGCGCGATGCGCAGCTTGTCCTCGACCGACAGCGACATGCCTTCGCGCTGCGTCCCGTCACGGAGCGTCGTGTCGTACAGGACGACCATCAGACCCGGTCCAGCCACTCCTCGTACGCCGGCTCCTCACCGTGCACGACGCGGAAGAACGTCTTCTGGAGCTCGAGGGTCACAGGGCCGGCATCGCCGATCAGCCTGCCGTCCACCGAGCGCACCGGCACCACTTCGGCCGCCGTCCCGGTCATGAAGACCTCGTCGGCCGCATACAGGTCGGTGCGCACGAGCGACTCCTCGATGACCGGGTAGCCCAGCTCGTCCGCGATGACCATGATGGAGTCGCGCGTGATGCCCTCGAGGATGCCGTCCGAGACGGGCGGGGTCGAGATGACGCCGTCTCGCACGATGAAGATGTTCTCGCCCGTTCCCTCGCAGACCTTGCCCTCCTCGTTGAGCAGGATGGCCTCGTTGTACCCGTGCCGGTTCGCCTCGATGCGCGCGAGCGACGAGTTGAGGTAGTTGCCGGTGGCTTTGACAGCGGGCGGAAGCGAGTTGATGCCGCGCTGGCGCCACGACGAGATGCCGACGTCCACGCCGCGCGTGAGCGCCTCTTCGCCCATGTACGTCGCCCACGGCCACGCAGCGATGACGATCTGCACGGGCGCGGGGATCGGGTCGAGCCCCATCACGCCGTACCCGCGGAACGCGATCGGGCGGATGTAGCACTCGGGCAGGTTGTTCGCGCGGACGGTCTCTTTCACGGCCTCGCAGAGGTCATCGACGCTCACCGCGAGGTCCATCATGATCATGCGCGCCGAGCGCTCGAAGCGCTCCATGTGGTCACGCAGGCGGAAGATGGCGGGACCGTCTGCTGTCGCGTAGCAGCGGATGCCCTCGAAGACGCCGGAGCCGTAGTGAAGGGCATGCGTGAGGACGTGTACGGTGGCCTTGTCCCACTCGACGAGCTCGCCGTCCATCCAGATGTAGTCGACTTTCGGCAGACCGGCCATGGCGCTCCCCTTCCTTCTTCGGCCTCATGAAGCAGCGCTCCGTGTGAGTGCTTATACTACCGCTTCTGCACGCACGTGTAAGCGACTGCACACGAGTTTGCACCTGTGTGCCCTCGACATCGCAGCGAACCGGAAACGACGGCGTCCCTCGCGCGAGACGGCGCGGCTACCCTTCCAGCCGTTCGACCACAAGATCGCCCATCGCGCTCGTGCCAACCGTGCGCTGCGGCAGCGTGTCAGGGCCTGCGATGTCGCGGGTGCGCCAGCCGTCCGCGAGCACTGCCTCGATCGCGCCGGCGAGCGCGTCGGCGGCCTCGTGCATCGCGAACGAGTACCGGAGCATCAGCTCCACCGAAAGCAGCATCGCGAGCGGATTCGCCACGCCCTGGCCGGCGATGTCCGGTGCGCTTCCGTGGCTCGGCTCATAGAGCGCCGTGCCGTCGCCTAACGACGCGCTCGCGAGCATCCCGAGCGAGCCGGTGAGCATGCTCGCCTCGTCCGAGAGGATGTCGCCGAACATGTTCTCCGTGAGGACGACGTCGAACTGCGCCGGGTAGCGGACGAGCTGCATGGCGGTGTTGTCGACCAGCTGGTCGATGAGCTCGACGTCCGGGTACTCAGCGTCGTGCACGCGGTGCACGACCTCGCGCCACAGGCGGCTCGACTCGAGCACGTTCGCCTTGTCCACGGAGTGCACCCGTCCTCGCCGGGCGCGCGCCGCCTCGAACGCTTTGCGCGCGATGCGCTCGACCTCGAACTCCGTGTACACGCAGGTGTCGTACGCCCGCATGCCGCGCACGCCGCCTGCGCCCGCGCCCTCCACGTCCCGCTCGCGCGCCCGCGGGCCGAAGTACAGCCCGCCGGTGAGCTCGCGCACGATGAGCATGTCGACGCCGGCAAGCGCTTCGGGCTTGAGCGTGCTCGCGCCGACGAGCGCGTCGAAGATGCGCACCGGACGCAGGTTCGCGTACAGCCCGAGCCCTTTGCGGATGCCGAGAAGCCCCTGCTCGGGCCGGGGCGCGTCAGGGTCGGTGGAGTCCCACTTCGGCCCGCCGATCGCCGCGAGGAGCACCGCGTCTGCCGCACGCGCAGCCGCGAGCGTCTCGTCGGGAAGCGCCGTGCCGGTGGCGTCGATGGCAGCGCCGCCGAGCAGCGCTTCGCGGAACTCGAACCGCGCGCCGAACCGCCGCCCGATCGCTTCGAGCGCCTTGACGGCCTCAACCGTGATCTCCGGCCCGATGCCGTCGCCCGGGAGCAGGCAGATGCGGTAAGTGGGGGTCATCGCCCGCTCACCTTCTCGCGCGCGTACGCGACGAGCCCGCCGCGCTCGATGATCTCGCGGATGAACGGCGGGAATGGCTGCGCCTGCCAGGACTGGCCGGTGGTGAGGTTCGTGATGACGCCGGCGTCCGCGTCGATGGCGACGCGGTCCCCTGAGCGGATGCCGTCGACCGCTTCAGGCGACTCGAGGATGGGCAGCCCGGTGTTGATGGCGTTGCGGTAGAAGATGCGCGCGAAGCTCTTGGCGATGACCGCCGCCACGCCTGCGTGCTTGATCGCGATCGGCGCGTGCTCGCGCGACGAACCGCAGCCGAAGTTCTCCTCCGCCACGAGGATGTCGCCTGGCTGCACCTTCGAGACGAACGACGGGTCGAGGTCTTCCATGCAGTGCGCCGCCAGTTCGTCCGGGTCGCTCGTGTTGAGGTACCGGGCCGGGATGATGACGTCGGTGTCGATGTCGCGGCCGTAGCGGTGAGCGATGCCTTCGAATCGCATGAGGTCCTCCTGGGTGCACGGCGCCGGGCAGACGCGCAAGCGGTGCACGGATTCTACCACAGCGCAGCGGCGCGGCCCCCCCTCGGGCGCCTCAGTGGCACGCCTTGCAGTAGTTCCCTGCTCGCGCGTACGGGCTTCTCACGTGGCAGCCGCAGCCGGCCTGCGCGCCCTTGGGCGTCACCCTGCCGTGTTCGTACCGCCACCAGGTACCGGTGCCGTGCCCCCACGCGCCCGTGCCAGGCGGCTTGACCTGGTGGCACTTGCCGCACTCGGTGTACTGGTGGCAGCGCCAGCACAGGATCTTCTTCTCGAAGCCGGCGTACCGCGCGTGCCCGCCGTCCACGAACGCCTGCGGGTGCGGCATCCTGAGCCCATGGCACGCGTCGCAGACCTTCTGGTCGTGGCAGCCGCCGCAGTCTGTGACCGGCGGCAGGTGGACGAGCGCGAAGGTGCGACGCTGGCGTGCCGCGAACGCGGTGTCCTTCTTGTGGCAGACGGCGCAGTCGGCTGAGGCCGTCGTTCCATCGTGGCACGCGAGGCACGTGTTCATCGACACGCCTTGCGCTCCTGCCGAGTGGCCCGCGTTCTTGTGGCAGTCCGTGCACGGGGCACCGGCGGCCACCGGCTCCTTGTGGGACATCGCCACGCCGGTGGCGGTGGACTCCGTTGTCCGCGCAAGGATCGCGCGGTGGCACGCGAGGCACCGTCGAGTCGGAACGCTCGCATCGGCGGACTTCGGATCCCCGCCCGCGAAGCCCTTGATCGCCCACCGGAGCCGCTGAGAGACGTTGTCGACGAGCCCGAGCGGCAGACGGTCCTCGTGACACGCGACGCACCGCACGCCTGCGTGGACAAGACCGGCGCTCGCCGTCGCGTCTGCCGAGCCGGTCGCCGGCTGCGCTTGCGTGAGCGACTGCTCGGCGTGGCACGACACGCAGTAGTCGTCCGTCGAGGTCCCGACGTACCCGCCCACCAGCGCCGCCAGAACCAAAAGCGCGACGATGATGCCAGCGCCAGAGACCACGCGCTTCTGTGGGCCGCGCGCCGTTCGTGCCGCCGTCGTGCGCGAGCGCGTGGCGCGCGGCGGCTTGGGCGACGGCAGGACCAGCAGCGCGAGCACAGTCACGACGATCAGCAAGAGCAGCGCGAGCGCTGCGAGCAAGAGCATGGCAGCGCCGAGGTTCGCCATCGGCGCCGCGATGACCTCTTGGATCGCCTGAAGCGCGCGGTGAAGCGTCTCTGCAGGCCCGCTCACGGCGTGCCCCCCTCCAGTCCGATCTCACCGGGCCGGGGCAGTCGGGCCGTGCCGTTGGTGGAGCCGGGGTGGATGTGCAGCGTGTGACACGCGGTGCAGTCCTTCTGGAAGTGGCACGACAAGCACTTCGGGTCGCTCGCGGATGCGGCCACCTTCGAGTGCGAGGCCAAGAACCCCTTCGGGTGCGGCATCTCGACGCCGTGGCACGAGTCGCAGAGCGTCGTCGCGTCGTGGCAGGTGAGGCACTTCGCGTCCGGCCGTTTCGCGAAGGCGCCGTGCGTGCGACCGAAGTCTGCGGGGTGCGGCAGGTCGACACCGTGGCACCGGGCGCAGTACCCGGCCGGATGGCACGTCGAGCACCACTCGAGCGTCCCCATCCCGTGCGTGCGCTCCCAGCCAGGGCCGTGGGTCACCTGCCAGGGCCCTCGCGCGAGCCGTTCGCGCTCGCTTCTCTCGGAGTGGCAGGCGTCGCACGCCGCCGGAGCGCCCGCCTGCTTGTGGCAGGAGACGCACTCCTCCATCACCGGCTGCCCCGCCCACCGCACCTTCTCGCCGTGCGCGGCGCGTGCGTGGCACGCACCGCAGGTGCGCCCCTGCGCGCAATCGGCGTGCGAGATGCGGAGCCCCTTCGACTCTGACGTGCGGCGCATGACCTGCTCGTGGCAGCGCAGGCACGCGCCACGCGAAACGGGATCGCCCGCCGACGACGGCCGCTTGCCAGCGATGGCCTTCGGATACATCACGAAGATCTCGCGGACCTTGGATCCCGGCCAGCTCCAGACCCCGTCGCGCAGGTGACAGGCGTAGCACGAGGCGCGGGCGTGGGCCTCAGGGACGTCCGCTGCGCTCGTCGTGCCGTGGCAGGTGCGGCACGCCGCGTTCGTCGAGCCAGCGCCGATGATGACGAGGACCGCAGCGACCACGGCAACGAGGGCGCCTGCCACCTGCACGCGCCTGCGCGCGTGGGGGCCCCGCGAGTCGTGCGCGATGTCGGACAGAGAGGAACGCACTGTGTCAGCACCTCGTGGAAAGAACGCCGAGACATGAGCGGCGGGCGAGACCCAGGATACCCCAGGTCCCGCCCGTCCGTTCCGATCCGTCTACGGACGGATGCGTGTCACGCGACTAGAAGGTCACGTTCACGCCGGCCGTCGCGTTGTTCGGCGGGCCGCTCGAGCCGTTGGTGTGGCAGCGCAGGCACACGCCGTCCTCGGCGCCGTCCATGACGGTGTGAGAGCCGGAAGGCTTGCCCGTGTTGGCACCGGACGTGCCAAGGCCGATGTTGGCGTCGCTGACGCCCCAGCCGGACACCAGGAACTGCGCGTTGCCGTTCGTCCAGTGCGGGAACGACCAGGACACGAGACCGCCCGGTCCGCCATAGGAGGTCGACACGCGGTTGTTACCGGCCGCGTGGCACGAGCGGCAGGTGTACGCATCAGCCCAGGCCACCCGGCCGCTGTAGTTCGCACCGCTGGCGACGAACGTGGCCTCGGCAGCCTTCAGCGGGTGGTTCTTGTAGGAGCGCGAACCGAACGTGACGCTGCCGTCCCACTCCTCGAAGTACCCCCCGGCCGTGATCGTGGTCTCGGAGGCGTCCGAGAACGTCTTGTGGCAGCGCGTGCAGAACGCGGTGACCTGGTAGTCGCCGTCGCTCGCAGCCGGCGCCGTGAAGACGGTGCCACCACTGACGAGCGTGTTCAGCGTCGCAGCAGCCTCGGTCTGGACACCGCCGCTGACGTTGCTGACGAGGTTGCCTTGCGCCTTCAGGATCTTGCCGGCGATGAAGCCCTTGAAGGTGTCAGCGCCGTGCACGGCGTGGCAGTCAGCGCACTCGGCCGACGTCGAGCCGTTGTGGCCGTACTGATCGTCGGTCGTGTAGTTCGACGCGACGCCGTTGTAGATCTGCAGGCCCGAGACGTTCGTGGTGATGTGGCAGTAGGTGCACGCATCAGCGACAGACGAACGCAGCAACAGCTGGGTCTCAGCGGCGCCAATCGGATCTGGACCGAATTCACCAGCCGCCGCGTTGGAGACCGCCGCAGCGTGCACCGAGTGGCACACCGCACACTTCTCGGTGGTGAGCCGATAGTCCTGGTGCGGGCCGCCCGTACCGGCGTTGGCGCCACCGGCGTTCCAGGTAATGTACACGGGGCCGATAGCGTACGCCGACACGGCGAAGCCGAGCACCATCACCGCAACGATTGCCGTGATGAAGAGCGATTTGCGAGCCATAGCATTTCCCCTCTCCGTAGCATTGGTTTTCATGGGTACCGTTCCACCTCCTTTCGCTTAAGAATCCTGCACGCGTCTTAACAACGCGGAGCATCCATGCTCACATTATCGGCGCTTGTTCGATTGAGCACAAGAGGGAATCTGCTCTCTTGCGCGTTCATTCTGCCTCGCCTGCCTCTGATCCCGACGCGGCGCGCCGAGTGCGCCGCCTGCTGGTCGCAGCGACGATGATGGCGAGCAGCAGCAGGACGAGCGGTCCGTAGCAGGCCCACAGCGGGCCGCCCCACGCTCTGCGCACGGCCGCGGCCACTCCGCCGCCGCTTCCGGGCAACCGGACGATCTGCACCCTGTTGTTCGCGGTGTCGGCGACCACGAACCAGTCCCGCGCTGGGTCGTAGTCGATCGAGGTCGGATACCCGAAGTACCCGTCACGCTCGCCGAACTCGCCCCAGCGCGCGAGGACGTGCCCGTTCGCGGTGTCGATGCTCATGATCGCGAACTCGAACGGGTCGACGACGAGCAGCCGGCCCGCTCCATCGAAAGTCATCCCCGCCGGTATCTGGAACGGCGCCTTCGCCGCCTCGGTTTCCTCGAGACTGGCGTTCTTCTTGAAACGCTTCATCTCCTCGGGGCTCGGGTAGACCCACTTGAGCTCGCCTTTCTCCGAGTACGCCTTCAGACGCGCGTTCTGCGTGTCCGAGAGGTAGATCGTCCCGTCCGGTCCGATGGCGATGCCGCGCACCACGTCGAAGTCATCAGGTCCGCTGCCGCGCTGGCCCCAGTAGGAGATGACGTTGCCCTGGCGGTCGTACACGGCGATGCCCGCCCGCGAGCCGACGACGACCCGGTCGCCGCGAACGGCGATCTCCATCGGCAACTGGACCTTCCACTGGCGGACCACCTTGTTGTCCGGCGTGAGCACGACGATGCGGTCGTGCGCGAAGTCGCAGACGTACAGCTCGCCGTTCTCGGCGACGTCGAACGACTGTGGGAACATCGCCCCGTTGCCCTGGGAGAGAATCGCCTTGAGCGCACCGGTCGGCGTGAACCCCACGATCTGGAACCGGGACGAGTCGGACACCCAGATGGTACCGTCAGGGCCGACGCCCACGTCCGACGGGCCGTACAGCTGCGTGTCCTCGGTGTTTCCCCAGCCGTAGATCGACCGCACCCAGGTGAGGCCCTCCGGGAGCTCGTCTGCATTCGGCTTGCCCACGGGCGTCACGATCCGAGCGACGAACGCCAGGACCGTCAGCAGGAGCACGAACAGCACAACGAGTCCGACCGACAAGAGCAGCCGCGTCCGCCGTGCGCGCTCGTACTCGCGCTCGTCGCGTTCAGCGTCCGTGAGCCCGGGCGCCTGCTCGTCGGATCCGTCGAACTCAGGTGTCGTCACTTGGCAGCCTCCGCTTCCTTCAACCCATCGAGGGCCGGCTGGTAGCCAGGGATGAACTTCAACGCCTGCTTGAAGTCGGCGGTCGCAGACTCCACCTCGCTCATCTTCAGGTACACGGTCCCGCGCAGCACGAGAGCGTCTGCGGACGTCGGCTCCTCGTCGAGCGCCTTGCTGAGCGCCTCAGCGGCCTCTGGCCACTTCTTCTCGTCTGCGTACAGTTGCGCCTGGAAGTAGTACGCGGAGGCGAGGATCGGGCCTTTGATGACCCTCGGATCGGGGAAAGTGCCCTGTTCCGCCAACCGTTCGAGCTCCTTCTTCCGGAACTCGAGGCCGGCCTTGATGGCCTTGTCCACAAGCGCGAGCGCCTCGTCCGCGTCACCGCGAGCGGCCGCGAGCCGCGCCTTGACGTACAAGATGTCGACCACGTTCGGGCCGACGGCCTTCTCTGCTTGGCGGATGACCTGATCGGCTTTCGAGTACTGCTTGGCGGCAACGAGCGCGAGGACGTAGTCGGCCCATGCCTTTTCGGACTGCGGTTTCTGCTTGACGACCGTCTCGAGCATGGCGATCTGCCGCTCCTCGAACGTCCGCGGGGTCTGCCGGCCCGGGAAGTTCGTGGCGAGCACCCACGCGATGACGAGCAGCACGCCGATGACGGTGATGAGCATCGCCACCACGAGCCGCCTGTTCGTTCGCTTCAAACGTTCGAGGCTGTCGATGCCAGCGCGACGCGATCGAGCCATCCGGTCTCCTTTCGGGCAAGCGACCGCAAGTGTAGCAAACCGCGTACCGGAATCCAGCCGGGAAGGTCAGTTCTTTAAGATTTCTTCAACTGCGCGGAGCGCAGCGGCCACTTCCGGGTCATCGCCTTCGAATGCGCGCGCGACGGCCGCCTCGCGCACCGCCTCCTGGACGCGCCCCGTGCTCGCGAGGTAGCGCGCGCGCTCGGCGTGCGCGAGCGGGAACGCGGGCCAGCGCCGGAAGACCTCCGCGTACGCTGCGTCGACGTCAGACGCCGGCGCGTCGTAGAAGACGAGCGTCCGCGCCGCTTCGAGCGCGTAGAAGGGGCTTCTGCGGTCGAGCTCGCTCGCCCGCATGGCTGCGGCAAGGTCGGGTCTCTCGGCGGCAGATACCGTGCCCGCGCGCATCCCCCACCCGAGGTGCTGCGAGGCGAGGTACCACAGGTACGGGTCTGCGCGCACGAGCGCGGCGGCCCGTGCCGCTGCGGCTGCGACGCGCGGAGACCGTACCTGATCCGGCGCCTCGAACGGCAGCCGCACCAGAGCACCGGCCGCGAACGCTGCCGAGGCCAGGCACAGGGCCGCGAGCAGCGACGCCCACGCCCGACGTCCGAGGCCCGCGCGCGATGCAGGTGGCCGTGGAAGCGACACGCCCGCGACGAGCGCGAGCACGGGCGCGACCTGCATGACCAGCGGAGCCGTGAGCAGAACGGCCGCCACCATGCACACGGCCCAGACGGCGGCGCGGCGGTGCGCGGGAAGCGGTGCGGCGCGCCACGCACGCACGACTTCCACGCCCGACCACACCGTCAGCGCAAGGCCGACGAGCCCCGTCGAGACGGCGATCCACGCGATCGCGCTGTGCGGGTCGACCGCGCCGTACAGCCGGTAGACGAGCACCGGCCCGTGCTGCATCCGCTCGACCGTCGAGACGGACGCGCCGCCTGCCACGAACCCGTCCGGACCGAAGCCGAGCACGGGGCGCGCGAGCGTCGCGCGCCACGCGTCGCTCCACATGAGCGGCCGCTCGCCCCACGCTTCGGGCGAGAACGAGCCGAAGACCTCCTCGCGCGCGAACAGAAGCGCGCCCGCAACGGCTGAAGCGACAGCGCCGAGAGCGTACAGCACCCGCTCGCGAACAGACCTCGCGAGCCGCGGCACGTGCTCGACGATAAGCCACACGCCTGCGGCGAGCGCAGCAACGCGCGACCCGCCTGCAGCGAGCACCGCCACGCCGCCGAGGGCGAGGAGGTCCGCTGCCCGCGGCGGCACCACCTCCGGCCTCAGCGCCACGAAGGGGAGCAGCAGCACCACGAGCTCGCCGAGGTAGGTCGAGTTCGGAAGCGTGCCTCGGACGGGCTGCCGGGTCAGCACCTGCGAGAAGGCGAAGGCCAGCTCGAGCGCAAGGACGGCAGGAGCGACGACGCCGAGCAAGCGCGCGACCTCGTCGGACAACGCGGCGGCCGCAAGAGCGACAGACAGAAGCGCGGCGAGCGCGAGCCAGCCGAGAAGGTTGGTCGGCTCGCCCATGAACGCAGACAGACCGCGACCGGATGCGACAGCGCACGCGAACGACCAGCCGAGGAATGCGAGCAGCGGAGCGACGACGCCCAGTGGCAGTCGCGGCTCCGCTTCGGTCCGCGCCACAAGCACGAGCGCCCCAATGGCTCCAGCGACGCCGGTAGCGATCGCGGCGGCATCGACGGCAGAGGCTGCAGAGCGCCCCACAACCGAGAGCGCCAGCCCCGCGAGGCACGCCCCGACGAGCGCGAGCGCGCGAGGGTCAGGCGACCCTCTCCGAGCGGCGGCTCCGCCCGCGCGCTTGTAGCTCGCCATGCGCCCCTCGCCCCCTCCGCTTCCTACTCCACGTCCTCCGGCAGCGCGATGTGGCCCGCCACTGCGGTCGCCGCGGCGACGACCGGGCTCGCGAGGTACACCTCGCTCGTGGGGTCGCCCATGCGGCCCACGAAGTTGCGGTTCGTGGTCGCGAGCGCGCGCTCGCCTGCCGCAAGGATGCCCATGTGGCCGCCCAGGCACGGCCCGCAGGTCGGCGTGGAGACCGCAGCGCCCGCGTCAAGGAACACGTCGATGAGCCCCTCGTGCATCGCGTCCCGGTAGATCTGCTGCGTGGCGGGGATGACGATGAGCCGGACGTCGCGGTGGACCTTCCGCCCGCGCAGGATCTCGGCGGCCGCCCGCAGGTCGGCAAGCCGCCCGTTCGTGCACGACCCGATCACGACCTGATCGACGCGCACGTCCCGCGCCTCGCGCACCGGGCGCGTGTTGCTCGGCAGGTGCGGGAACGCCACCGTCGGCTCGATGGCGGCGGCGTCGATCTCGTAGGTACGCGCGTACTCCGCGTCCGGGTCGCTCGCGTGCTCCACCCACTCGCGCTCCGCACGCGTGCGCACGTACTCGCGCGTGGTGTCGTCGACGGCGATGATGCCGCTCTTGCCGCCGGCCTCGATGGCCATGTTGCAGATCGTCATGCGGCCGTCCATGTCCAGCCGCTCGATCGTGTCCCCGCAGAACTCCATCGCCTGATACAGCGCGCCGTCCACCCCGATCATGCCGATCACGTGCAAGATGATGTCCTTGGCGCCCACCCAGGGGCCCAACTCGCCCGTCACGTGGAACTTGAGCGACGCGGGCACCTTGAACCACGCCTCGCCTGTGGCCATCCCCACCGCGGCGTCGGTGGAGCCGACGCCGGTCGCGAACGCCCCGAGCGCGCCGTAGGTGCAGGTGTGGCTGTCCGCCCCGATGATCGCGTCGCCCGGCACCACGACGCCCTGCTCCGGCAGCAGCGCGTGTTCCACGCCCATGCAGCCGATCTCGTAGTAGTGCGTGATGCCCTGCTCGCGCGCGAACTCGCGGACCATCTTGGCCTGCTCGGCGCTCTTGATGTCCTTGTTCGGCGTGTAGTGGTCGGGCACGAGCGCCACCCGCTCAGGGTCCCACACGCGCTCGACGCCGATCTTGCGGAACTCCTTGATGGCGATCGGCGCCGTGACGTCGTTAGCGAGCACGAGGTCCAGCCGGCAGTTGACGAGCTGGCCAGGAACGACCTCGGGCAGTCCAGCGTGAGCGGCCAGGATCTTCTCGGTGATGGTCATCGGGCGTGGCATCGGCGGACTCTCCTATCGCGCGTCGAAACGGTCCGGATGGAGGTCTGCGTATTGTACGCGATTCGGACCCGCTCCGGAACGGCGCAGGCGGTCGCGTCTTGCCATCTTGCCGTCATGATGGTATTCTGCACGCGTGGCAAAGACCAAGACAACCATCTACCTCGACGAGGACGTGCTGCGCAGCGCCCGCATCTACGCCGCTCGCCTTGGGAAACGCGACTACGAAGTCGTCGAAGAAGCGCTCCGCGAGTACCTGGGCGTGTCGGCGCTCGAGAACGCATGGCGCTCGGCCGACATGGCCCCCGATGAAGCGCTCGCGCTTGCGGTCGCCGAGACGCACGCAGAGCGCCGCGCGAAGCGGTGATCCGCGCCGTTCTCGACACGAACGTGCTCGTCGCCGCGCTGCTCGCGCGCGACGGCGCCCCTGCCGCGATCGTGCGCGCCTTGCACGACGGACGCTTCGACTTCGTCGCGTGCCCGGCCCTGCTGGACGAGCTTGCCCGGGTGCCCGCCAGGCCGCGCATCGCGTGCCGCGTCGAGCCCGGGACCGCCGCCGCCTACGTCGACTGGCTGCGCCGGATCTGCGTGCTCTTCCCGGACCCCGAGCGCGTCGCGCACGTCTCCCCGGACCCCGATGACGACTACCTCATCGCGCTGGCCGAAGCGGCCGCCGCCCACGTGCTCGTCAGCGGCGACCACCACCTCATCGACCTTGCCGGAGCCCTGGTGCGCGTCCTTCCGCCTGCAGCGTTCCTGGAGGTCGTCCAGAAGCTGCCGTGAGCGCGCTTACAGCTCCTCTTCGACGGTCCTCTTCTGCGACTGCGCGGCCAGCAGCCGGTTGAGCGCGTTGGTGTACGCCTTGGCCGACGCCACGATGATGTCCGGGTGCGCACCGCGGCCGGTGAACACCTGGCCGTCTTCGGCCCGCACGCGGATCGTGACCTCGCCGATCGCGTCGATGCCGCGCGTGACCGACTGCACCGAGAACTCCGTGAGGTCGTTCGGCACCTGCACGATGCGGCTGATCGCGTTGTAGACGGCGTCCACCGGACCGTTGCCGTGGCTGGAGTCGATGAGGTGGCGCCCGTCGCGCGCGACGAGCTCGACGGTGGCGGTCGGGATGCCCGGCTCGCCGCAGCTCACGTGCACCTGCTGCAGGTGGTAGGTCTCGTCGAGCGTGCGCTCGCTCTCGCCGACGATCGCTTCGAGGTCCTCGTCGTAGACCTCCTTCTTCTTGTCCGCCACCTCGAGAAACGCCTGGTAGACCCGCTCGAACTCGTCGTCTCTGAGCTCGAAGCCGAGCTCCTCCAGCCGGTGCCTGAGCGCGTGGCGGCCCGAGCGCGCCGTGAGCACGATGCGGGAAGCGCCAGCGCCCACCTCGGCAGGATCGATGATCTCGTAGGTCGTGCGCTCCTTGAGCACGCCGTCTTGATGGATGCCGGACGAGTGTGCGAAGGCGTTAGCGCCCACGATGGCCTTGTTCGGCTGGACGCGGATGCCGGTGATTGAGGACACCAGGCGCGAGGTGCGCATGATCTCGCGCGTGTTGATACCGGTCTCCACGCCGAAGACGTCGCGACGCTGCTTGAGCGCCATCACGACCTCTTCGAGCGCGGTGTTGCCCGCCCGCTCGCCGATGCCGTTGATGGTGCACTCGACCTGCCTGGCGCCCGCGCGCACGCCCGCGAGAGCATTGGCCGTCGCCATGCCGAGATCGTTGTGGCAGTGCACCGAGACGATGACGTCCTCGATGCCCTCGACGTGCTCCATGAGCCCCCGGATGAGCTCGCCGAAGACCTCCGGGTAGGCGTAGCCCGTGGTGTCGGGGATATTCACGACGGTCGCGCCGGCCTTGATGGCCGCCTCCACCATCCGGTACAGGAACTCCGGCTCCGCCCTGCCGGCGTCCTCGGCGTAGAACTCGACGTCGTCGACGAAGCTTCTCGCGAGCTTGACCGCCGCTACGGCACGCTCGAGCGCTTCTTCGCGCGTGATGCGGAGCTTGTCGCGCAGGTGGCTTTCGCTCACGCCGATGCCCGTGTGGATGCGAGGTCGCTTGGCGGTCGCCAGCGCCTCTGCCGCGACCTCGATGTCTTTCGCGATCGCGCGCGAAAGCCCGCACACCACCACGGCGTCGCCGACCTCGGCGCCGATGCGCCGCACGCTCTCGAAGTCGCCGGGGCTCGAGATCGGGAAGCCCGCCTCGATGACGTCCACGCCCAGGCGCACCAGCTGGCGCGCGATCTCCAGCTTCTCTTCCGTGTTCATGCTCGCGCCGGGGGACTGCTCCCCGTCGCGCAGCGTGGTGTCGAAAATGTAGACCCTGTCAGCCATCGTTCTCACGCTCCTGTCCATGCGGATTCCCGTCGTCCGTCGAGCCGGCGAGACCGCACGCGGCGGCCCGCCGGCTACCTAAGTCGACGGAGAAGCGTGGCAGGGTGTGCGACAGCGATGCTCACAGCTCGATGCTCCAGGCGTCGTTCATAGCCGCCGACTGCTTGATCTCGGCGAGCAGATCCGGCTCGATCGGGGTGTCCACCACGAGGCCCATGAGCGCGGTGCCGCCCTCGGCCGTGCGGCCGACCTGCATCGAGGCGATGTTGATGCCGCGGTCGCCGAGGATGGTGCCGACCTTGCCGATCATGCCCGGCCGGTCGGGGTAGCGGAAGAACGCCATGTAGCGTCCGGGCGCCATGTCGAGGTCGTACCCGAACAGCGAGACCAGCCTCGGCTCATCGTTCTTGCCGATGAGCGCGGCCGCGATCTCCACCGGCTCGGTCGCCGTCGTAGCGCGCACCACGAGCAGGCTCGTGTAGTCGTGCGTCTCGGGCCGCTTGGTCTCGGTGACGTGCAGCCCGCGCTGCTGCGCGTAGTAGTCAGCGTTGACGAAGTTCACCGGCTCCGCCGAGATCTGACCGAGCAGGCCCTTGAGCACGGCCGTCTTCAGGATGCGCGTGTCGACCTCGGCGAGCTGGCCGACGGTGAGCACGTCCAGCGCGCTCACGCCGCCTGAGGCGATCTGCGCAACGGCCGAACCCATCTTCTCCGCGAGCGGGATGTACGGACCGACCGCCTCCATGACCTCGGGCGGCACGGGTGCGATGTTGACGGCCGTCGGCACCATCTGGCCAGACAGCCCCGCGATGACGTACTCCGCGATCTGGTCGCCGGCGCGGTCCTGCGCCTCGTCGGTGGACGCGCCGAGGTGCGGCGTCAAGATGACGTTCTCCATGCCGTGCAGCGGCGATTCGGTGCACGGCTCCACCTCGAACACGTCGATGGCCGCCGAAGCGACCTTGCCGCTTTTCAGCGCCTCGACGAGCGCGTCTTGCTGGTAGATGCCGCCGCGCGCGGTGTTCACGATGCGCACGCCGTCTTTCATCTTCGCGAACTCCGCCGGCCCGAACATGCCGATCGTCTCTTTGGTCTTCGGCAGGTGCACGGTGATGAAGTCGGCGCGCGGCAGAAGCTCGTCGAGCGAGCGCACGAGTTCGATGCCGAGCTGCGCGGCCCGCTCCTCCGACACGTACGGGTCGAAGCCGAGGACTCTCATCCCCAGGCCGCGCGCACGCTCCGCCACGAGCGTCCCGATGCGGCCGAGGCCGACGACGGCAAGCGTCTTGTCGAGGACCTCGGAGCCGGTGAACTTGGAGCGCTCCCACTTGCACGCATGCATCGACGCGTTGGCTTGCGGGATGTTGCGCGCTTGGGCGAGCAGAAGCGCGATCGTGTGCTCAGCTGCCGACACGATGTTGGAGGTGGGCGCGTTGCAGACCACCACGCCGCGCTCGGTCGCGGCCTCGACGTCCACGTTGTCGACGCCCACGCCCGCACGGCCGATGATCTTGAGGTTGTCCGCGGCCTCGATGATCCGCCGCGTGGCCTTCGTCGCCGAGCGCACGACGAGCGCGTCGTACGCGCCGATGATGGCTGCGAGCTCGTCTTCGGACAGACCGGTCTTGACGTCGACTTCTAAGCCGGCGTCGCGCATCTTGGCGATGCCTGAGTCGGAGATCTTGTCTGCTACCAGGACCTTCATCGTCTCACGCTCCCATGAAGACGGCCTCGGCAGCCTTGATGCCTGCGCCGCGCTCGAACTCGTAGCCCAGCTCGGCGAGCGTCATCTCCAGCGCCGCAAGCGTGGTGATGATGTCGAACTCGCCGAAGTACCCGAGGTGCCCGACGCGGAAGATGCGGCCCGCGTACTCGTCCTGACCGCCCGCGATCGTCACGCCGTACTTGTCCTTCATGATCTTCACGATCGCCTTGCCGTCGACGCCGTCCGGCACCCACACCGGCGTGACCGCATTCCCGCGGCCTTCAGGCGGCGCGAACAGCTGCAGCCCGAGCGCCTCGCAGCCCTTTCGCGTGGCCTCCGCGAGCCGCGCGTGCCGCGCGATGACGTTCTCGATGCCCTCCGCGCGGATCATCTTGAGCGCCTCATTGAGCCCGAGCACGAGCGAGACCGCCGGCGTGAACGGCGTCGTCTGCTTCTCAAGGTTCTTCTTGTACTTCTTCCAGTCGAAGTAGAACTTCGGGAGGGTGGAGCGCTCGTAGGCGCGCCACGCCTTCTCGGAGACCGTGATGGCCGCAAGCCCTGGCGGCAGCATGAGGCCCTTCTGCGAGCCCGTCATCACCACGTCCAGGCCCCACTCGTCGGTCTTGCACTCGACGGCCCCGATGCCCGTGATGCTGTCGACGATCAGCACGACGTCCGGATACTCGCGCACGATGGCGCCGATCCGCTCGACGTCGTTCAGCACGCCCGAGGACGTCTCGGACTGCGTGACGATGACGCCGCGCACGCCAGGGTTCTCCTCGAGCGCCGTGGCGACGTCGGCGGGATCGACCACCTGCGTCCACTCGTAGTTGAGGTCGATGACGTTCAGGCCGTAGACCTCGGCGATCTGCTTCATCCGGTCGCCGAACTTGCCGTTGCGGCACACGATGACGGAGTCTCCCGCGCAGAAGCAGTTCGCGATCGAGGACTCCATCGCGCCCGTGCCCGAGGACGCGAAGATGAGCACGTCGCTCGCCTCGGTCTGGAACACGTACTTCAGCCCGTCGATCGCTTCCATGAACGCCGCGGAGAAGTCCGGCGTCCGGTGGTGGATCATGGGCGCGGCCTGCGTGAGCAGGACCTCCGCGGGCACCGGCGTCGGCCCCGGCGTCATCAGGTACTTCTTCTGCATGGCGTCCTCTCCCCTATCGTCTCGTCGGCCGCACGGCGCGGCCCCGCCACCCTACTTGTCGTCCTTGCCGATCCACGCGAACATGCCGCGCAGCTCGCGGCCCACGTCCTCGATCAGGTGCTCCGCGTGGATGCGCCGCATCGCCCGGAAGTGCGGCTGGCCTGCGCGGTTCTCCAAGATCCAGTCGCGCGCGAACTGGCCGGACTGGATCTCCCAGAGCACCTGCGCCATCGTCGCGCGGGTCTCGTCGGTGATGATCCGCGGGCCGGTCTTGTAGTCGCCGTACTCGGCGGTGTTCGAGATCGAGTCGCGCATCTTGGCCATGCCGCCCTCGTACATGAGGTCGACGATGAGCTTGACCTCGTGCAGGCACTCGAAGTACGCGATCTCCGGCTGGTAGCCGGCCTCGACGAGCGTCTCGAACCCCGCCTGGATGAGGTGCGTGAGCCCGCCGCACAGCACGCACTGCTCGCCGAACAGGTCGGTCTCGGTCTCCTCGGCGAAGGTGGTCTCGATCACGGCCGCGCGCGCGCCGCCGATGCCTGCGGCGTACGACAGCGCGATCTCCTTCGCACGCCCGCTCGCGTCCTGGGCGACGGCGATCAGGCACGGCACGCCGGAGCCTTCGGTGAACACGCGGCGCACCATGTGGCCCGGGCCCTTCGGCGCGATCATCACGACGTCCACGCCCGCGGGCGGGACGATCTGCCCGAAGTGGATGTTGAAGCCGTGGGCGAAGGCGAGCACGTCGCCGTCGTTCATGTGTTCGTGGATCTCGGAGTAGTAGATGTGCGCCTGGGTCTCGTCCGGCGTGAGCATCATCACGAGGTCCGCTTCCTGCGCGGCCTCGCGCGGCGTCATCACCTTCAGACCCGCCTCTTTGGCCTTGTCCCAGCTCTTCGACTCAGCCCGCAGGCCCACGCGCACGTCCACGCCCGAATCGTGCAGGTTGAGCGCGTGCGCGTGCCCCTGGCTGCCGTAGCCGATGATCGCGACCTTGCGGCCACGGATGATCGACAGGTCGCAGTCCTTCTCGTAGTAGACGGTCGCCATCTGCGTCGTCCCTTCCTCCTCGGCGCCCGAAGCCCGGGCGCGTGCCGTCTAGCCCTGGTCCCTCGCCCCGCGCGAGAGCGCGATGCGCCCGGTGCGCGCGAGCTCCTTGATGCCGTACGCCCGGAGCAGGTCCTCCATGGCCTCGAGCTTGTCGCTCGCGCCCGTGGCCTCGATGGTGAGCGTGTTGCGGCCGACGTCCACGACCTTGGCGCGGAAGACGTTCGCGATCTCGATGATCTCGTGGCGCCGCTCCGGTGGCGCGTTCACTTTGAACAGCACGAGCTCGCGGTCGACCATCTCCTCCGGGTCGAGGTCTTGGATCTTGATGACGTTGATGAGCTTGTGGAGCTGCTTGGTGACCTGCTCGAGCGGCGTGTCCTCGGCGTTCACGACGATCGTCATGCGCGAGAGCGTGGGATCTTCGGTGGTGCCGACCGCAAGCGACTCGATGTTGAAGCCGCGCCTAGCGAACAGCCCCGCCACGCGCGTGAGCACGCCCGGCTTGTTCTCCACGAGCACAGAGATCGTGTGGCGCATCACTCCCACACCTCCTCGAGCAGCTCCTCGTCCAGCATGTCGGAGACCGGACCTCCCGGGATCCCGCCGAGCATCTCGTCGATCGAGCCGCCGGGCGCCACCATCGGGAACACGTTCTCCTCGCGCTCCACCCGGACGTCCACCACGGCCGGGCCGTCGTGCTCGAACGCCCGCACGAGCGCAGCGTCGAGCTCGTCCGGGCGCGTGACCCGAAGCCCCAGGCACCCGTACGCCTCGGCGAGCTTGACGAAGTCCGGACAGTCCTGCGGCAGCGTGCTGGACGCGTACCGCCGGTCGTAGAACAGCTCCTGCCACTGCCGGACCATCCCGAGGTAGCCGTTGTTCAAGACGATCACCTTCACCGGCAGCTTGTTGATGGCCGCCGTCGCGAGCTCCTGGCTGTTCATCTGGATGCTGCCGTCGCCGGCGATGTCCACCACGAGGTAGTCAGGTCGCCCGACCTGCGCGCCGATTGCGGCAGGCAGCCCGAAGCCCATCGTGCCGAGGCCCCCCGAGGACACCCAGGTCCGCGGCTCGCGGATGCGCAGGTACTGGGCGGCCCACATCTGGTTCTGCCCGACTTCCGTGCAGTAGACGGTCGGCCGGTCCTTGGTGAGCTCGCGGACGCGCTCGACGACGAACTCCGGCATGACGCTCTCATCGCTCGGGTGGTAGTGGAACGGATACCGCGAGCGCCAGTCGTCGATGAGCCGCATCCAGGCCGTCGTGCGCGGCTCCGCCGCCATCTTGCGGAGCTCGGCTGTGATCGCCGACAGCACCTGTTTGGCGTCGCCGACGATGGGGACGTCCACCGTGCGGTTCTTGCCGATCTCGGCCGGGTCGATGTCGACGTGGATGACCTTCGCCTTCGTCGCGAACGCCGCGAGCTTTCCGGTAACGCGGTCGTCGAACCGGACGCCCACGCCGATGAGCAGGTCGGTCTCGGTGATCGCGTAGTTGGTGTACTTGCCGCCGTGCATGCCGGGCATCCCCACGAACAGGTAGTGGTCTTCCGGGAAGGCCCCCTTGCCCATGAGCGTCGTCACGACGGGAAGCTGCATGAGCTCTGCGAGCTCCTTGAGCTCCTTCCAGGCGCCCGAGGAGATGACGCCGCCGCCGACGTACAGGAGCGGCTTGCGCGCCTTGGCGATCATGCTCGCGGCCTGCTTCACCTGCTTGGCGTGCCCGCGGTAGGTGGGCTTGTAGCCCGGCAGGTTGACGGTCTCTGGCAGCCGGTAGGAGATCTCGGCCTTGCTCACGTCCACCGGTATGTCGACGAGCACCGGGCCGGGCCTGCCCGTCGTCGCGATGTGGTGCGCCTCCTTGATGATCTCCGGGAGGTCGTTCGCGTCCGTCACGAGGTAGTTGTGCTTCGTGATCGGCAGCGTGATGCCCGTGATGTCCGACTCTTGGAACGCGTCCGTCCCGATGACGTGCGTGGCCACCTGGCCGGTGATGACCACCATCGGGATCGAGTCCATGTACGCGTTCGCGATGCCGGTGACCGTGTTCGTGGCGCCCGGGCCGCTCGTCACGATGACGGCCGCGGCGCGCCCCGTCGCGCGCGCGTACCCGTCCGCCGCGTGCGCCGCGCCCTGTTCGTGCCGCACGAGGATCGTCCGCAGGTCGTCTGCATCGTACAGGGCGTCGAAGATCGGCAGCACAACGCCGCCTGGGTAGCCGAACACCGTGTCGATACCGACCGCCTGAAGCGTCTTGACGAGCGCTTGTGCACCTGTCAGCTTCACGCGACCACCTCCTCCTGGCGCGCCCGCGCCCTCATTCGAGCACCGCGCCCGTGTCGGCGCTGCCCACGAACCGCGCGTACCGCGCGAGGTACCCGCTCGTCACCTTCGGCTCGGGCGGCGTCCACGCGCGCCGCCGCATCGCGAGCCGCTCGTCGGTGACCGCCAGGGTGATTAGGCCCGCGTCGATGTCGATCTCGATGGCGTCGCCTTCCTCGACGAGCGCGATCGGACCGCCTTCTGCGGCCTCCGGCGAGACGTGGCCGATGCACGGGCCCTTCGTCGCCCCGGAGAAGCGCCCGTCGGTGATGAGCGCGACCGAGGTGGAAAGCCCCATCCCGGAGATCGCCGAGGTGGGCTGCAGCATCTCGCGCATGCCCGGACCGCCCTTCGGCCCCTCGTAGCGGATGACGACCACGTCGCCCGGCTTGATCCGCCCGTGGAGGATCGCATCGACGGCGGCCTCCTCGGAGTCGAAGACGCGCGCCGGGCCCGTGTGCTTGCGCATCTCCGGCGCGACGGCGGACTGCTTGACGACGGCCCCGCGCGGAGCGAGGTTGCCCTTGAGCACGCGCAGGCCGCCTTCCGGGTAGTACGGGTCGTCGATCGGGCGGATGACCTGCCCGTCCGCGCCGCGTGACCGCTTGACGACCTCGCCCATCTTCTCGCCGGTGACGGTGAGCGCCTTGCGTTCGATGAGCCCCGCCTTGTCGAGCTCCGCCAAGATGGCCGTCACACCGCCTGCGTAGTACAGGTCCTCGATGCGGTACTCGCTTGCCGGCGAGATGCGCACGAGGTTGGGCGTGCGCGCGGAGACCTCGGCCCAGTCGTCCAGCGTGATGGGGACCCCGGCCTCGTGCGCGATCGCGGTGAGGTGCAGCACCGTGTTCGAGGAGCCGCCGAAGGCCATGTCGAGCGTCATCGCGTTGCGCACGGCCTCGCGCGTGATGACATCGCGGGCCGTGATGCCGTGACGCAGCAGCTCCATGATCTGCATGCCGGCCTTCTTCGCCAGCCGCAGCCGCTCGGAGTACACCGCCGGCACCGTGCCGTTGCCCGGAAGCCCCATGCCGATGGCCTCCGTGAGGCAGTTCATCGAGTTCGCGGTGAACAGCCCGGCGCACGACCCGCACGTCGGGCAGGCGGCGTCTTCGAGAGCGCACAGGTCGTCCTCGCTCATCTCGCCCGTGGCCACCGCGCCCACGGAGGTGAACACGGTGTCGAGGTCGACCGGTTTGCCGCGGAGCCGGCCGGCGAGCATCGGGCCGCCCGACACCACGATCGTCGGGATGTCCAGCCGAGCGGCCGCCATGAGCATCCCGGGGATGATCTTGTCGCAGTTCGGGATGAGCACCATCGCGTCGAAGGCGTGCGCCTGCATCACGAGTTCGACCGAGTCGGCGATGACCTCGCGGGACGCCAGCGAGTACCGCATGCCGGGGTGTCCCATCGCGATGCCGTCGCAGATGCCGATCGTCGAGAACTCGAGCGGCGTGCCGCCCGCCATGCGGATGCCCGCTTTGACGGCGTCTGCGATGGCGTCGAGCTGCAGGTGCCCGGGAATGACCTCGTTGGCGGAGTTGACGACGGCGACGATCGGCCGGGAGATCTCCTCGTCGGTGAGGCCGTCGGCCTTGAGCAGGCTCCTGTGGGGGGCCCGTGTGACGCCTCGCTTCATGCGATCGCTGCGCAGCTGCATGCTCCCACCTCTCTCGTGGGCCGGCGCCGCACCGCCGCATGAGCAAGGCCGAAAGACAGGGTGTGATGAAAGACCGCGCAGCACGCGCCGCCCACATCCAGGGACGAGAGCGTGCTCCCGCGGTACCACCCTGATTGACGCGCGATGTCTCGCGCGCCCGCTCATACGGCAGATAACGGATGCCACCGACCCGGTCTACTTGCCCCTCGCCGAGCGGAGGTCGTCCGCGCAGCGTCGAGGCGTTCTTCCAGGCGGCTCAGGGGCCAGGTTCGAGACGTCCTGCACCGGGATTCCAGCGTCCCCGGCTCTCTGGAGCGAGGATTGGCCTCTACTCGTCCCCGTCACAGCCATTCCCGTATTGGGTTGACGGCGAGTATAGCGCGGGCGGTGCCCGCGGGCAACGCTCACTCCGACGCCCAGCCCCGCTGCTCGAGCACCGACAGCACCGCTTCGCGTTCGAGCATCCATGCGTCTTCGGGACGCTCCAGGAACCGCTGCGCGTCAGAGAGGACGTGGTCCCACGGCGCTTCGCGGAGCCGCGACACGAGCGCCTGGCGCCACGCGCGCGCATCGCGGGCCAGGTCGGTTCGGCCGGCCCGGCGCACAGTATCCACGAGCAGCGCTTCGTTCGGCTCGGGCCACGCCGGGTCGCTGAGATACCAGACGAGGTCGTACACGTCCCTGCCCTTGACCCAGTCCCTGAGCAGGAGCGCGGCCGTCTTGCCCGCCAGCAACGACGGCTTGTCGTGGTGCGGCAGCCGCAGCGTGACGAATCGGCGAACGGTCGTCACCGCAAGACCCGCTCCCGCGGGAGGGTCGGTATCGACCTCGATCTTCACCGAGAAGACGCGGTTCGCGTCAGGACTGAGGCCGAACTCGTGCTCGAGGCCCGGGAACCGGACGAACGCCTTGTTGACCGTGGCTCTCGCGTTGACCTTCGCCTCGACCGTGTACCCCTCTCGCTGGAACTGATGACGCACGGCATCGATCAGGCCGGCGAAGTCGTACTCCGAGGCCCTGCCCTCCAGAGCGAAATCCAGGTCCTCGGAGAACCGTGGGATGCCGTAGAGGAACCGCAGCGCCGTGCCGCCCATGAACGCGATGGAGCTCCAAGCTCCCCGTGTCTGCAGGGTCTCCAGGATGCGCGCCTGGAGGTACTCGCGCATGACGTTCGTGGCGTTTCTCGGCGTCGCGTCAGCGAGGAGCTCCGCGATACGTTCTTTCATCCGCCCCGATACTCCTCCCGCTCTTCGTCGCGCAGCGCGATCACGTTGCGCGCAAAACGCACGACCTTCTTCACGCCGAACCGCTCTGCGAAAGCACCGAGGCGCTCCGGATCGATCGTCTCGAGATTCTGCAAGCGCAATTCGCGAGCGAACGCCATCTCGTCGGAATGCGTGCGCAGGTACGCGAGGTCCAGGAGCGCCTTCTCTGGCGTGGCGACAAGCGCGCTCCTCCCGTCACCGATCGGCTCTGACCTGTAGCCCCAGAAGAGGTCCGGCTTGATGTGTTGATACACGAAGAACCCGAACGGCGTCTGTCGAGAACCTTGCCGACCGGTGGTGACGGCCGTCGTCGAGAAGACCGCCTCCGGGATGAGGCCGTGGGCGGCAAGGACCGTCTCCAGGCTCACGTACGACGCTGGGACGAGCGCGTTCGAGACCTCGTACGGGTGCGGCTCGCGGAGGCGGTACCGCGGACCGAGCGCGTACAGCCCCCGACGCAGCTGGACGACGGTGCCGTCGCGGGTCCACCGGGAGAGCTGCTTCCTGACGTCTTTCGGATCGGCCCCAGGCGTCAGGAGCATGCCCGTCGTGAACAAGGGCTCGCGCGAGACGATGTCGATGAGTGCGCTGCGTTTCATAGCAACAAGTTACCACGTTTGGTAACTTGCTGCTACGAAATGCCCCCCTGCCGCTACTGCGCCACGTTGGCGAGGTACCACTCGTAGGTCGAGGCGATGCCTTCTTCGAGCCCGATGCGGGCGCGCCACCCGAGCGCGCTCAAGCGGGACACGTCGAGGAGCTTGCGCGGGGTGCCGTCGGGCTTGGAGGTGTCGTAGACGATCTCGCCTTCGTACCCGACGATCCGCGCGATGAGCGCAGCGAGCTCGGCGATGCTCACGTCTTCGCCGACGCCGACGTTGACGATCTCCTCGTCGTCGTAGTTCTGCATCAAGAAGAGGCACGCGTCGGCCAGGTCGTCCACGTGCAGGAACTCGCGCCGTGGCCGCCCGGTGCCCCAGATCGTGACGCTCGGCGCACCCGCGACCTTCGCCTCGTGGAACTTGCGGATGAGCGCCGGCAGCACGTGCGAGGTCTCCAGGTCGAAGTTGTCGCCAGGGCCGTAGAGGTTCGTCGGCATGAGGGAGATGCCGTTGAAGCCGTACTGGCGCCGGTAGGACTTGACCATCGTGATGCCGGCGATTTTCGCTACTGCGTACGCCTCGTTGGTGGGTTCGAGCGGGCCTGTGAGCAGGTGCTCTTCCTTCATCGGTTGCGGCGCGTGCTTCGGGTAGATGCAGCTCGACCCCAAGAACAGCAGCTTACGCGCGCCGGCGCGATAGGCCGCGTCGATGACGTTCGTCTGGATGAGCAGGTTCTCGCGGATGAAGTCCGCCGGATAGGTGGCGTTGGCGAGGATCCCGCCGACCTTCGCTGCGGCCAGGAAGACGTACTCGGGGCGCTCCTCGTCGAAGAAGCGCCGCACCGCGTCTTGGGAGGTGAGGTCGAGCTCCGCGTGCGTGCGGGCGATGATGCGCTCGAAGCCCTCGCGCTGCAGCCGCCGGAGGATGGCGCCCCCGACGAGCCCGCGATGACCGGCAACGTAGATGCGGCTGGACCTATCCATGCGAAATGCCCCTCAGCGCCACGTCGTGGCCGGCGTCGCGGAGCGTCTTCTCCTGCGCCGCAAGCTCCATGTCGTGCGCGACCATGCGCGTGACGAGCTCGGCGAAGCTCACCTTGGGCGCCCAGCCGAGCTTCTCGCGCGTCGCCGAGGCGTCGCCGAGCAGGTAGTCCACCTCGGTGGGTCGGAAGTAGCGCGGGTCGATCTCGACGTGGTCCTCCCAATCGAGACCCGCCTCCGCGAACGCCGCCTCGCAGAACTCGCGCACCGAGTGCGCCTCGCCGGTGGCCACCACGTAGTCGCCCGGCTCGTCTTGCTGCAGCATCAGCCACATCGCCTCGACGTAGTCCGGCGCGTAGCCCCAGTCGCGCTTCGCGTCCAGGTTGCCGAGGTAGAGCTTGTCTTGCAGCCCGTGCTTGATGCGGCCGACCGCGCGGGTGATCTTGCGCGTCACGAACGTCTCGCCGCGCCGCTCGGACTCGTGGTTGAACAGGATGCCGTTGCAGATGAACATCCCGTACGCCTCGCGGTAGTTGACGCAGTACCAGTGCGCCGCCACCTTCGCGGCCGCGTACGGGCTGCGCGGGTAGAACGGCGTGGCGAGCGACTGCGGGGGCGGCGCCGCGCCGAACATCTCCGACGACCCGGCCTGGTACATGCGCACGTGCGCGCCGGAGTTCTGCGCATAGTCGCGCAGCGCGTCGAGCAGCCGGAGCGTCCCGGTGGCGACCACGTCTGCGGTGTACTCCGGCTGGTCGAACGAGACCTTCACGTGCGACTGGGCGCCAAGGTTGTAGACCTCGTCGGGGTGCACCTTCTCCAGGATGCGGCGCAGCCCGGTGCCGTCCGTGAGGTCGCCGTAGTGCAGGAACAGCCGCGTGCCCGGCTCGTGCGGGTCGCGGTAGAGGTGATCGATGCGGTCGGTGTTGAACGTGGAGGCGCGACGGATGATGCCGTGCACCTCGTAGCCCTTGGACAGCAGCAGCTCCGCGAGGTACGAGCCGTCCTGGCCGGTGATGCCGGTGATGAGAGCGGTCGTCATGGGTGTCTCCTTAGGAGGTTGCAGCCGACACCATGGTACCAGTAGGTTCAGCGCGGTGAAGGAGCGGGCTTCCGGCGGTATCGCAGGACGTCCCACACGAACAGGGCGTTTCCCACGAGGTACCGCTTCCACATCCGGCGTGGTTCGGACAGCAGCCGATGCACCCACTCCAGACCCGCCTTGCGCATCCACATCGGAGCGCGCGGCTTGCGTCCGGAGTTGAAGTCGAATGCAGCGCCAACGCACACGATGGGGATGCCAAGCTCGTCAACGTGCCGGTACGCCCAGATCTCCTGCTTGGGGGCCGACACGCCGAGCCAGAGGATCCGAGCGCCGGACGACCTGACCGCTTCGACGAGTCGCCGGTTGTCCTCTCTCGACCACTCGCCGAACGGCGGAGTCGCCGTGCCCGCCACCACCAGCCCCCGGTGACGAGCGGCGAGCGTCTCGGCCAGCGTTTCTGCCACGCCTTCCGCGCCCCCTAAGAGGAAGACCGGCACGCCCCGTTGCGCCGCCAAAGCGCACCCGGCTTCGAGCAGATCCGGCCCGGGGCAGCGCCCGATGTCGCCGTAACCGAGCAGCCGAGCAGCATAGGTCACCGACGCGCCATCAGGAAGGCACACGACGCGATCGGTGTCCGCAAGAAGCCGTGCGTACTCGGCGCTCTCTCGCCGCAGCTTCGCGGAATGAGCGTTGAAGAGGACGTAGACGCGCCGCTGGCGAAGAGTGCCGTCTTCGATAACCGCCTTCGCCGCTTCATCGAGCGCTGCACGGGCCACCGCCGCACCCGCAACGAGCACCTCTGGAAAGACGCTCGTCATCGTCTTTCCCTTGCCGTGGCGAGCGCCGCCTCGTAGACCTCGGTCAGTGCGGCAAGATTCTTCTCGTGCGAGTACTTCGCCCTATGAATCCCCAGAGCTCGGGAAGAGCACTCGCTCCACGTCTGCTCATCGGCCTCGCACAGGGCTGCCGCTTGAGACACCAGCCCTGCGAAGTCGCCGAGGGCGATGTCCTCGAAACCCTGGCTCCGCATGTGCTCCTGAAGAGCGCCTCGCGAGAACGAGGCCACGGGCGTCCCCTCCGAGAACGCTTCGATCGTCACTAGGTGGGAGGTCTCGTAACACAGCGATGACACAATCGCCACCCGAGACGATCGGATGAGCTGCCTAACATCTTCCGCCGACCTGGGCCCGGCGAAGACCACGTTCTTCTTCGCTGCACTCGCTTGTTCCACTTCTCCACGCAGCGGGCCGTCTCCGACAATCGTGAGAGGCGGCGCTTCGACCGGCCACGACTCGACCAGTGGCAGCACGCCTTTCTCCACAGAAAGCCGGCCGACAAAGCACGCCCCTCGTCGTTCTCGGTGCGCATATGGCCGCCCGCGCTCCACCGAGTTCGGCTTCAGGTGCAAGCGAGCAGCGGGATACCCACGCTCGGTCATGTGGCGGAGCAAGAAATCCGATACGCAGATCGTCACATGGGGGATTGCTTCCTGACTCGCGAAGCGCCATTCCGTGACGCAAGCACGAGCCATTGCGGCCGACTGGATCCTGGATCCTCGATAGCAGGCGCGCAAGACCCCGCTGGTGTGGCGTGCAGCCGTACACAGGTTGCAGGTTTGACCATTCCTGAAGTGCGTGCCGGCGATGCACGAAAGGCGGAAGTTGTGGAGTGTCCGCACCACGGCACACCCCAGCGCCGCCGCTTCAGCCATGGCACCAACCCCGAGCAGAGGGTAGAGGTTGTGAAAATGCACCACATCAGGGTGATGCTCCTTCACGGCAGCGCGAATCAGCGCACGGCCGTACGGGTGATCGCCCATGTTGAGACCGATGCGTACTTGCTCAAGCCTCGGTAGACCGTAGAAGTCCGAGCTGGGCACCACGAGCGTCGAGACTGCATGCCCGGCCTCACGCAGCAGCCGGGCCTCCATCTCAACAACGACTTCTTCGCCGCCGCGGTATTGGTACGCGACATGAGCAACAAGGACTCTCATCGGCGTCCTGCCCGGTGCTCCACCGCATAGGCTATTGCATCCTCAAACGCTCGCACCATGTTGTCGTAATCCACTTTAGCTACGCGGGCTTTGCCTTCATCTCCAAGACGCCGAGCCAGCGCACGGTCGCGCAAGACCGTGGCCAAAGCCGTGCCCAGCGCCATCGAATCTCTCTCTGGCACAACCAACCCTGTGACGCCGTTCTCCACAAGACCACCAGCTGCCGCACCCACTGCATCGGTAGCGATCACCGGCACACCCTGCAGCATAGCCTCGTTACAGGCGAGACCCCATGGTTCCTTGAAGGTCCGAGTCGTTACCGACGGCATCACGAACACGTCGGCCGCTGCATAGTAGGGAGGCATCTCCGCAGGCTGGAGGCCCGATACAATCACGATTGACACTCCAAGCTCCTGTGCCCGATGCTTCAGGTGATTCTCCAGTGGGCCCGTGCCTACGACAACAATAGTCGGTCGCGCACCAGGCAGAGCCCCTACGGCGTCGAGTAGCACATCAAGCCCCTTCTCCGGGACCAAACGCGACACCGCAAGAACCATTCCGCCTGAACCGACGCCGCATTCGCTGCGGACGCGCCCAATCTCATCCCCGCTCACTTGCCGCCCGAACGCTTGGTTGTTGGTGGCGTTGTCGGCCTCAAAGACCTTCCTCGCGTTCGCGCCTTCACCGACCACGAACCGCGAGACATGCGAACCGTAGGTCACGATGGCGTCTGAGTGGCGGTAGATCCATCTGGTGAAGGGTCTCGATACGGTATGGAAGGCGCTTCTCGGGTGCATCCACATGCCGGTCCACAAGACAAACGCCGCGCCCTTGCGTCGCGCTGCCGCGTAGGCCATAGGCAACTCAAGACGACCGTTCATGCACTTGACAACGACGTCATACGGCCTGGCGTTCAGTTCCTGCCACAGCTGAGTGTTGAATCTGAGCTTGCCGAGATGCGGACCATCTGCAACGGTTTTCGCCGGGAAAGCACCTCGAGTTGTCCCCAGGTGCGGCTGCCAGTACCCCTCTCCACCCCTAGAGAAGAAGATGAACTCGGCCCCAAGCCGCTCATGCAATCGCTCGAAGAGCGGTGCGCGATAGTGGCTCGCGAAGTTCGTCACGACCAGAAGGCGAGGTGCGCTCATCGCTTTGCCATCCGGAGCTGATCGCGAAGGCCGCCACCAACCACACGGACAGTATCGGCCAAAAGGAAGAACGGCCTCGTGGGGAGTGGCGGCGCCATCAACGCGAAGCGCCAGCGGTAGAGCAGGCAGGCCGGGGACCGGCGGGAGAAATACATCCCGAGGAACGCGCGCCACGGTAGACGACCGCGAGTCGTTGATATACCCGTCGCATCAACACGACTGAACACGGGAGCCTCGTACGACATGATGAGCGAATACCCGGCGCGTGCTGCGCGGGCAGAGAACTCGTAGTCGGCCGCATAGTGCGGCAAGCGACGGGCATCGAAGTTGCCAACATCCCGTATGCACGCGACAGGTATGAGCGTGCCTCGCCCAGGGAGGAACGTGGGGTGGGTGGCTGTGGCACCGTCGTCGACGACTTCTCGCAATGAGCGACCGATGTTGTAGGATCCGCCCTTGGCGGTAAGCCATTCAACGTAGGGCCCACCGTCAACGATCGTATCGCCATCTCTGACATCGACTGAAACAGAACCGACTACTGCGCGTCCCCCAGCCCTGCTCCACGCATCCACAAGAGTGTCAATGTAGCCCGGACCGACCGACGTGTCGTTGTTCAAGGTGAGAATCAAATCATCCTCGCGGCAGTGCTCCAAGACCCACTCGACTCCCAGCGCAGTTGCGCCTGCCCACCAGAGGCTGCCGTCTCCCTTCAAGACGGTGACACTCGGGAACTCCCTCGCAATCATCTCAGCCGTGCCGTCCGTAGACCCGTCGTCGACAACGATCACCCTGAGATTGGTGTAGGTCTGATCTTGCAGAGATCGCAGACAGGCAGCGGTGAAGTCTCGGCGGTTGTGCACGGGGATGATGACATGCACCACAGGTACTTTCAGGTCAGCGTTCATTGGGACTGATCTCGCTCTCGGGGCTGAAAACGGCCGCCAGACCAATTCCAATCCATGCGAGCGGCCAGAAATCGAGTGAGTATGCGGTACCGAAAGTCAGCGACGCCGCCACTCCCAACAACCCCATCAAAGCCAGTGCCCGGGCACTCGTCGACTCACTGGCGGCCCGTTTGATCTGAGCAACCAAAGCACTCGCCGCAGCACCAAACCAAGCCAATAGAGCCATCATTCCCGTAACACCTAGCTTCACCAGCGTCTGAACGTACAGGCTGTGCGGCATCACCGTAATCCGCGCATCAAACTCGGGGACATAGACATCCCAATAGCCACCGAATCCCTCACCCAGCCAAGGATGCTCCATGAAAACGTTGAGGTAGGACTTCCACGTAACGAGCCGCCAATACGAGGTTGGATCGCTTGTGGGTCGAATGAACGCAGAGCCGCGTGACGTGATGTAGGCAATCAATTGCGGCACGGTCAGCCCAACAGTGGAAAGAATCGCCGCTCCACTGACAACTATGACCAAGAGCCACGGCGCAAGCCGCCCAACCTCGACTACGCGTAGCCGCATCAAAATCAGCAGAATCACAGCCGCCACAAGCCAAACCGACCTGTGAGCATCTTTGAGTACGATGAATGCAACGAAGAGCAGCGTGAGATATCGAAGAGCCTGCGAAACGCTCCGGCTTGCAACCCTACTCGATACAAACAGCCATGTTGCGGCCAGTAAGAGACCGAGAGAGATCGAGGCGGGATACCAACGCGAAGACGCGCTTAATTGAATCCCCTGCTTCGCAACCGCAATGGGCAGTACCGCCAGTGCTCCGATTACCGGAGACCAGCTGAGTAATGATGCAAGACTCTCGCGCATCTTCTCGTCAGTCAGATGGATGGCAAGAAAGATAGGAAGACCGAGTATCAGATACCTGAATCTGAACTCTCCTGGAGCGCTAAGCCCATAGGTCGTCCAGTTGCGCAGTATCGCCACCAAAAGGAGTGCTGAGAGCAGGGCAGAAGCGGCGAGGAGCCGCTTCGCCTCAGGCGACCGGTCGATTCTGCGAAACAGAGTCGCAACGCTTGCGCCCCACATGCCGACGAGTATGAGATCACTGATGCGCACCCCGCCGGGCAGGACATCCCATCCCTCCGGCAGTAGATTCATCATCAAGGACAGCTGCGAGATCAACACGACTACTAGTAAGGCGAATGCGGCGAGGATTGGAAAACGGTGAGCGGCCCACGAAATGACGATGATGCCGGCCACTGCGGCAAGCAAAACAATGCCTGCCCAGTACACAGCCACCGCCAGTGTAGCCAGCAGTAGAAGGTGCTGTAAGACTGAAATGCCCCCATAAGTTCGTGAACCCACAAGACACGCCTTCCCACGCGAACCCTTGGTCGAAAAGGGCACCTCGCCACAGGCCGATTTGGCGTCGTGCCTACAGCTGAGAACCCTCACGAGGCAACTGCCGCAAGACTCGTGCAGGATTGCCAGCGGCAAGAACGCCGGCCGGAATACTGCCTGTAACGACACTCCCGGCGCCAATTACAGAGCCGTCTCCTATAGTCGATCCCTTCAGTACGATACTGTTGCCACCGATGAAGACATCGTCTCCAATCACAACAGGAGCGCTTCGCACACCTTCACGAAGGTAGCGCCTCGGAATTCTGTCAACCGCATGAGAATCGGTGTCAGTGATTGTCACATTCGCACCCACGAGGACTCTGTTACCAATCCTGATACTCTGTCTGCAAACGATTGTGGCACCCGACATCCCCACATCATCCCCATTCTCAAGCGTAGCGTCGCTCGACAGACTGATGTGGCACCGATGATTGAGCGCCCATTCTGAGAACTGACTCGCGGAGATAAGAACAAGACGCTTGCCCGCACGCAGCCTTGAACCGGGCGCGAGACGGACGAGCGGCCATCCAAATACTCTCGCCCCCGCACCCACATTGCGCCGATAGAGCACTCCGAAAGCAAGGCTTTGCAAGCGCACCACCAAGCCACGAACGCGTGGCACTGCGTACAAGAGGCTCGTCAGCGCCATCACTCCGAGCCTCCGTGAGCTATGTCCACTAGATATTCCACGTATAGATTCATGACGACGTCCCTGTGGTAAGACTCGATTGCTCGCTGCCTGGCTGCCTCTCCAACACATTCGCGAAGACCCACATTCGCAGTCATCAAATCAATTGCAGCTGCCAGACTGTCGACTGACTCAACATCGCACAAGATGCCTGCGCCATCCGACAAAAGGTAAGGCACGTTTCCGGCCCTTTCGCCACCGATCACCGGGGTGCCCATCGCCATGGACTCCAATACGCTCATTCCAAATGACTCTTCGCGTGATGGGTGCACCATGACACTAGAGCTCGAAATCAGTTCGAGCGTCCGAAGATACGGCAAGGGACCATTGAAAACGACGCCTTCTTCTAATCCGTGGGCGCGCGCCCACCGGGCAGCCGACCCGTCGGGCTCCATGTCCTGTCCTACAAGTTCCAAGGCCCATCCCGCCTGTCTTGACTGAGAGCGATTGAATGCCTCCAGCGCTGTGTCCACGTTCTTCCATCCGTGAAATCCATTCGAGACGACAACAATAGAGCGTTTTCGCGCATGCACGGGCTTGTATTCAGGCAGAGTTTCGGTCTCGATGAAGTCCGGTATGATTCGAGCCTTTGCCCGATGCCTTGGCGGCAGCGTGCCCACGAGATACTGCGACGGGCAGGAGAGGTAGCACGCACGATTCAGGACCGAAGCACTCATAAGCATCCGAAGGCCCCTGTAGATAGTCTGCTTGGCTTTCGGCACCAGACTCTCTCCGCTACGTAGTGTCTCGAGCAAGACCCTCGGCGCGCTGTCATGTACGGTGACTAGCGTCGGCAGTCCAGAATCGAGAGCAGCCCCCGCAAACTCATACGACCAGTGGGCATGGAGGACGTCCGGGCTCGACTGCCTGATGGCGTGAAGGAGCTGCTCCCTTTCTCTCTTGAAGAAATCCAAAGCAGACCTGGGGCCATAACGAGGCACAACGACAAGCGTAAGCCCATCTTCCGCGAAGGTCTGCGGTTCGCTGATCCCGAATGAGGTGGTGATAGCCGTAACGCGAAAGCCTTTTTCGAGCAGTCCGCGCACGATGCCGGAGACAATCGGAGCGGGATAGCCTTCCGGCAGTGCATCAGACGCTCCATCTAGGGGCAATAAGTCCAGGCTCATCGGCCCCAACACTGCGATGTGCATGCTTCGTGACCCGCTCCGCAATCTGCTACCTCTCCGTCAGCTTGAACGTGGTCTTTGCTTCATGGCAACGCTGTCAGCAACGCCAACCACTCGCAACAGTATCGAAGACTTGGACTCGAGCAGGAGTGGGCGCATAGCCCCGTACAAACGGCCTCCGTCCACGAGCAGACCTCCTAGACACAGCACGGCACAGCCGGACAGTACTTGTAAAGCCAGAACAAGACCGGCAGGAGCTCCAATGGCACGCCCTGCCCCCGACTCGGCATAGAGCAGCGCCCAGCTCGCCACGCCAGCCAGCATGCCGGGCCTGTACACCCTCAACAAGTCACTCCAGTCCAAGTGCGTGATCTTGACAACATCACAAGTCTGCACGACAAGGAGTAGCACTTGCGCAGAGGCGAACGCGACCGCGTAACCGGCAAGTCCGTGTCTGGAAAGGAAGAGCAGCAGCAGGGCAAAAACGCATATCTGGAAGATGTTCAGAGCTAGCTTGACACGGAGCCTTGCAATAGCCTCCATGAGAATCCCGCCGAAGTGCGACAGCATGGAGGCACCAGCAGCGACTGCGACAATCCGCATCGGCAGAATGGTCGGCCCCCAGCGAGGCCCCAAGACTACGACCACGATTTCTCGAGCCGCCCCGGACATACCCAGAACCAGCGGCAGCCCCACTCCAGAGAACAACTCGATAATTCTCAAATAGGCACGACCGACTCGCTTGAGATCGTGTTGAAGGCGGCTGAGCGATGGCATGACTACCTTCGAGAGACTGGTGCTGAGGTAATACACAGGAATGCCCGTCACGGACAACGCGCGGTTGTAGTATCCGAGGCTGGTTGCGCCAAGAAATCTGCCGACCGTCAACGTGTCCAGATTCTGATTCAGGAATTCGAAGAACGAAATCACGGAGACCAACGAGCCGAACGCGAGAAGATCACGGTAAGGCGCGAGCCGAATGACCGGCATAGAGACTGTTCTGCGAATCGCATTGTAGGCGACGCTCGCTACGGCACTCTGGCACAGACCGGCAAAAACAAGCGACCACACGCCCAGGCCAAGAAATGCCAGCAGTACCGCACCTCCATAGCCCACCACGTAGGCCACCGTCTCGGTGAATGCGATTGCTTTGAAGCGCATCTCCCTGCGAAGCACCGCGTTAGACGCCGTGGATGTCCCAGATATTAGAAATGAAAGGCTCATCCACTTCAGGACTGGTGAGAGCGCCGGATTATTGAAAGCCTTGGCCGCTAAGGGCGACACCGACCAAACAAGAAGCGTGAACAGCGAGCCAATCAGCACAGACGCCCAGAACCCAGCGGCGACGTGGTCTCGCGAGAGATCCTGGCGCTGTACCAGCGCCTGTCCAATACCCATCTGAGCGAAGTATTGACCGAAGCGCAGAACAAGTCCTGCCATCGCGACAAGACCGAAAGCGCTCGGCGCGACAAGTCGTGCCAGAGCGGCTGTCACGATGATTTGCAGTGCTGCCGTGATGAAGGTCGAAAGGTACGTCCATTTCGCTGACTCAAGGGTCTTTCTGGTCAGCCCTTCCACTTCCTCTGGACGTCCCCCCTCTCCCCTCACTCCCACTCCTCGAGCTCCTTCTCCAGGCCGTGCGATCCGATGAACGCTCGCATCCGTTCGTTCTCCTCAGCCATCTCTCGCACGAGCGCGCCCAGCCGCTCGAGCTTCTCGTCCAGCCAGCGGAACCCGGGCTTGCCACGCGACATCAGCCGCAAGGACTCGATGAACGCGAGCGCTTCGGCCGCTCGGTCGTCTTCCATGGCCGCCTCCCGCCGCCCGTGCGCACCGCTCGCGCACAGCGCACATCGTACCGTTTCGGGCGCACGCGCGCGACGGCTGCGCGCGAACCACCCGCCCGCGACGCACTGCTGCACCTTCGTTCGGGTACTCACTATACTGGTAGCGCTGACATCCATACGCTGGGGGGTCGCCGTGCGGGTCTCGCTCGTGCACTCGGATGAGTTGGCGTCGTACGACCTGGGAGTGAACCACCCCCTGCGGCCCGAGCGCTTCACGCGCTCCGTCGACCTCATGCGGCAGCTCCACCTGCTCGACGAAGGCGCCATCCGGATCGTCCCGCCGCGGCCCGCCTCCGACGATGACCTCCTGCGCGTGCACGACGCCGCCTATCTCGCCACCGTCAAGGCCGCCGGCGCCGACCCCGACCGCTTCGCCCCCAGACGCGGCATCGGCCCTGGCGACACGCCGGCGTTCCCGCACATGCACGAGGCCTCGGCGCTCGTCGCTGGCGCCGCCGTCGTCGCCTTCGACGAGGTGCTCGCCGCTCGCGCCGACCGCGCGCTGTCCCTCGCGGGCGGCCTGCACCACGCGCACCGCGACCGCGCCGCGGGCTTCTGCGTCTACAACGACGTGGCCGTCGGCATCGCCTGGGCGCTCGCGCGCGAACCGGCGCTGCGCATCGCCTACGTCGACATCGACGCCCACCACGGCGACGGCGTGCAGGAGGCGTTCTGGAACGACCGCCGCGTGCTCACCGTCTCGATGCACGAGTCGGGTCGCTTCCTGTTCCCCGGCACCGGCTGGGAGCGCGAGACGGCGGGCCCGACGCGCTGAGAACGGCCGTCAACGTGCCGTTCGAGCCGTACGCGAGCGACCTCGACTACCTGAACGCCTTCGACGACGTCGTCGCTCCCGCCGTGCGCTCGTTCGGGCCCGACCTGCTCGTGACGCAGAACGGCGCTGACGCGCTCGCCACCGACCCGCTCACCCACCTCGCCCTCACGCTTCGCGGCTACCACGCGCTCGTCGAGCGGCTCGCCGCGCTCAGCCACGAGCTCTGCGATGGGCGGATGGTCGCGTTCGGCGGCGGCGGGTACGACTGGGGCAGCGCCGTTCCGCGCGCGTGGGCGCTGCTCGCCTACTCGCTTCTCGACCGCGAGCCGCCCCGCGAGCTTCTCGCGGAGCACTGAGCCCGGGTGCGACGAGGGGCGCCTCGTGAGCGCCCCTCCCAGGACCGCCGCTTACGCCATCGCCTCGATGATCGCGTCGGCGTACGCCTGCGTGCCCACGCACCCCTCTGTCGAGCCGGTGCGCGTGCGCATGATGTCGTACGTGACGCGGACGTCCTCGGCCAGCACCGTGCGCACGGCTGCAAGCACCCGCTCCGCCGCTTCGCGCTCGCCGATGTGCTTGAGCATGAGCACCGCCGAGAGGATCTCCGCCGTCGGGTTCGCCATGTCCTTGCCGGCGTACTTCGGCGCGCTGCCGTGCACCGGCTCGAACACCGCGCACTCGTCGCCGATGTTCGCACCGGGCGCGATGCCGAGGCCGCCGATGAGGCCGGCCGCGAGGTCGCTCACGATGTCGCCGTACAGGTTCGGCAGCACGAGCACGTCCCACTGCTCCGGATGCAGCACGAGCTGCATGCAGGTGGCGTCCACGATGTAGTCCTCGAACTCGATGCCGGAACCGGCGTACTCCTCGGCCACCTCGCGCGCCACCCGCAAGAACAGCCCGTCGGTGTGCTTCATGATGTTGGCCTTGTGGACGGCCGTGACTTTCTTCCTGCCGTTGGCGATCGCGTAGTCGAACGCGAAGCGCACGATGCGCTGCGTGGCGCTCACGGAGATCGGCTTCACGGAGATGCCGGAGTCCGGCCGGATCGTGCCTGCGCCGTCGGCCGCGATAAGCTCGATGAGGCGCTTGGCGCCCTCGCTCCCCTCCTCGAACTCGATGCCCGCGTACAGGTCCTCGGTGTTCTCGCGCACGATCACGAGGTCCACGTCGTCGTAGCGGGCGCCGGTGCCCGGGATGGTGAACGACGGGCGCAGGCACGCGTACAGGTCGAGCTCCTTGCGCAGCGCGACGTTCACGCTGCGGAAACCGGTGCCCACCGGCGTCGTGATGGGGCCTTTGATGGCGACCTTATTGCGGCGGATCGACTCGAGCACGTGGTCGGGAAGCGGCGTGCCGTACCTGTCCATCACCTCGGCGCCCGCGTCGACGCGCTCCCACTCGATGTCCACGCCGGCCGCCTCGACCACTCGCGTCATCGCGTGCGTGATCTCCGGGCCGATGCCATCGCCAGGGATGAGCGTCACCGTATGCTTCGCCACTGCGTCTCCTCCTTCGTGTCAGGGCGGGTCACAGCGCCCGCCGAGCGCAGGTGCGATTGTACGCGACGCGCCCGCGACAGGCGAGGCGAAGGGGGCGAGTTCGCCGCGAACGCCTAACGCTCCGAACCTTCGGAGCGCATCAAGGCCACGAACTCCGCAGGCGACACCACCCGCACGCCTGCGCGCAACTCGGGAGGAAAGTGCGCGAGGTTCCCGGTGATCAGACAGTCCGCGCCGCAGGCGGACGCGACCTCCAGAAACGGCTCGTCATCAGGATCTGGCAGGAGCGCTGCGAGAGGCCGAGGCGCGACGATCTCGCCCGAGAATTCCACATAATCGAGCAAAGCGGCCACGTCGTCGGGATCGAACTCGAAGCGTGGGCGAGCGAGGACCTCGCTGTACTCAGCGAGAATGCGCGCGTCGAAGCACAGCGTCACCTCACCGGATGACACCAGCCGTACGATCTCGCCAGGCGGTCCGTAAGGCGACAGCAGGCCCGCGACCAGCACGTTGGTGTCAAGGACGATCCTCAACGAGTGCGCGCCTTACGGACGGCAGCGATCTCGGCCTCGACGTCATCAGCGGAGAGAGCATCAAGCCCACGAGCGACCGATGCGCGCTGCAGCGCGGCCACCGCATCGATCGCACGTGCGCGACGGAAGGCCGCGAGGGTCTCCTCCAGGTTCGACTCGTTGACTGCTGCAAGGACAGCCACCGGGCGGCCGTTGCTGGTGACGACCATCTCTCGCTCGTCGCGGAGATCTCGCCAGATGTCCGCAGACTTGCTGCGCAGGTCACGCACGCTCACGAACTTCATTCTGCGCCTCCAATCGTGACACTATTGTGTACACTAACGTCACCCAAGTCAACACACAGACGGCGCGCTCCCCGCGTGTTTCAAACGCGCGGAGAACGGTAATAGCCAACCTGTGGCGCCTGCCGGCCCGGGCATCGCGTGCCCCCGCAGACAGACGTCTGGTACGGGTCTTGGGGCTAGGGGGCGGTCACGATGTCGATGTTCACGCGGGGTTCCCTTTTGTTGAGGCTCATCTTGACGTTGTCGCTGCTCGCAGCTGTCACGGGCTTCTCCAGCCCAGCACGCGCCCTGCACGCGACGGCCGCACGAGAGATCTGGGTCTCACCCGAAGGCGATGACGCGACCGGCGACGGCACGCGTGCGAAGCCGTTCCGCAGCATCACGAAAGGGATCGCTGTATCAGCAACCGGCGACACGGTGTGGGTGATGCCGGGCGATTACAGCACCGCCACAGGCGAGGTCTTCCCGCTCTTCCCGAAGTCAGGCACCAGCATCAAAGGGTTCGGACCCACGCGGCCGAGGGTCGTCGGCGATGGCGCCAACCCCACCTTCACGCTCCTCGACTGCAATGAGGACACCATCCTGGACTTCCTGGAGATGGACGGCGACGGGTTGACAGCATCCACGCCGTACGCAGGCGTGACCATCTGGGGCAACGCGAGCACAGGCGGGCCGCGGATCTTCGACTGCTGGATACACGACTTCCGATCCACGAGCGGCATCGGCGCCGGCGGCATCGCGATGTTCGGACTGACAGGCACCGACCTTCTGACCGTGCTGCTGTACCGCTGCCGCATAGAGCAGAACCAGAGCGCGGGATCGGGCGGCGGCGTGTATGCTACTGGCGACAGCGGAGCGAGCGTCGGCGTCGCGAAGTGCTCCATCGTGCGCAACACGTCCGGAGGCGCTGGTGGCGTCGCGTCCATCGGCGGCGTGGAGCTGACCGTCTTCCAGACGTACATCGCCTACAATCACGCGACCACCGTGGGAGGCATCTCCGCGTCCAGCAACGCTCGCCTCATGATCGGCGACTGCATCATCACCAACAACTGGGCCGACTCCGGTCCCCGCGCCATCGCCATCAACGCGGTCCCCGAGTACGTGATCGAGCTCTCGACCGTGGCCATGAACGGGCCCTCGGGCTCGCCGAATGCTGCGATCAGCGTCGCCGGAAGCACCGGGCAGGTGCACGGGTCGATCGTGTGGGGTCACCAGTCCAAGGACCTGTCGGGGTGCTCGGCGACCTACTCGTGCATCGAAGACACCGCCATCTCGGACACTGGGGTGATGCACACGGATCCGAAGTTCTACTGGGACGGGGCGATGCACGGCTGGCGCCTCGCGGCGGATTCGCCGTGCAAGGACACCGTCGAGCGGACGTCCGATTCGCCGCCTGTCGATTTCGACGGGAACCCCCGATTCCAGAAGTCCGTGAGCACGGCTCCCGAGTTGGCGGACATGGGCGCGTTCGAAATCGCGAGCTACGAGGTCGAGCGGTGGTCCGGCGCCGACCGGTACAAGACGGCGTGTGCGGCGTGGGAGACCCTCGAAGACCCGGCCTGGCCTCGGTTCCGCTGGGCGGTGCTTGCCACCGGTGAGAATTTCCCCGACGCATTGTCGGCCAGCGCGCTCGCAGGCGCGATCGAAGGTCCGCTGCTTCTGACCAGACGCGATTCGTTGCCGGCGTCGGTCACGGCGTTTCTGGAGGACCACCAGATCCGAGGCGTCTACATCGTCGGCGGCACCGGCGCCGTCAGCTCAGCGGTTCAAACCGAGCTTCTGACGCACGTGGACGCAGTCACGCGCATCAGCGGCGCGGACCGGTACGCGACCGCCGCCAACGTGGCACGCGAAGTCAAGCGCTTGGCGTTTCCTGACACGAACGCCTCGAAGGTGATGGTGGCGCGCGGAGACTCGTTCCCTGACGCGCTCGCGGCCGCGCCGATGGCGTACACGATGCGGTACCCCATCGTCTTGACGCGAACGACTGCCCTGCCGGATCAGACGCGGTCGGTGCTCGCCGACCTCGCGCCAGAGCACGTGGCGATCCTCGGCGGAACCGGAGCGGTGAGCAACGCGGTGGAGCTCGACATCGAGGCCATCGTCGGGTACGACGCGCAGCGTTTCAGCGGCACCGATCGCTACGAGACGGCAAAACTCGTCGCCGACGACAGCCTGCGGTGGGGCGCCACCTTCGCCCAACGACCAGGCATCGCCACGGGCCAGAACTTCCCTGACGGGCTTTCTGGCGGCGCTGCGCTCGGGGCGCTGAGCTCGCCGTTGCTGCTCACGCGCACGACGTCACTGCCCCCGTACACGCACGACTACCTCGACGCGCTCGGCACCTGGGCGCACCGGGTCATCGTGATAGGAGGCACCGGCGCCGTCAGCAGTTCGACGGCTGCAGCGGCGCTCGCTGCGATACGCTAGACCGCGAACCCGCCGTGCTTCTTGAAGTGCTCGACGAGCCCGCCGTCGGCGAGAAGCTGCGCCATCACCGGCGGCAGCGGCGAGAACGGGACCTCGACGCCTTTGGTGAGGTCGCGCACGATGCCGCCCTCGAGGTCGATCTCGAGCTCGTCGCCGTCGTCGATGAGGTCGGTGTCGCACTCCACGACCGGCAGCCCGGTGTTGATGGCGTTGCGGAAGAAGATGCGCGCGAAGCTCTTGGCGAGCACGGCCTTCGTGTTGCTGTGGATGAGCACGAGCGGCGCCTGCTCGCGGCTTGAGCCCATGCCGAAGTTCTTGCCCGCCACCAGGATGCCGCCTTCGGGCTTCACTTTGGCGTAGTAGTCGGGGTCGAGGTCCTCCATCGCGTGGACGGCCATGGCCTCCATGTCGGCGGACTTGAACTTGTACTTGCCGGAGATGATGTAGTCGGTGTTGATGTCGTCGCCGTACTTGAACGCGCGTGCGCGGATGGTCGACATTCGTCCTCCTAGCCCAGGTACCTGCGCGGGTCGGTGATCTTCCCCTCGATGACCGAAGCCGCCACCGTGGCGGGGCTTCCGAGGTAGATGAACGCGTTGGAGTTGCCCATGCGGCCCTTGAAGTTGCGGTTTGCCGTGGAGATCACGTTCTCCCCGTCCGACGGGACGCCGTTGTGCGTGCCGACGCACGGCCCGCACCCGGGCGTGACGAGCGCGGCCCCTGCCTCCACGAGCGTCTGGATGTAGCCTGCCTCGATGGCGTCGAGCAGGATCCTGCGAGACGCCGGCGCGACGATGAACCGCACGTCCGGGTGCACGCGGCGACCCGCAAGGATGCTCGCAGCGATCGCGAGGTCCTCCAGGCGACCGTTCGTGCAGGTGCCGAGGTAGCCTTGCTGGATCGGCGTCCCCTCGACCTCCTCGACGGGCGAGACGTTGTCGACCGAGTGAGGTTTGGCGATCTGCGGGCCCACCGTGCTCGCGTCGATCTCGATCGTGCGCGCGTACACGGCGTCCGGGTCCGGCTCCACCGGCGCGGGCGTCCGCTCGCTCCGGCCCTCGTACCAGGCGAGCGTCTTGGCGTCGGCCCGCATGAGGCCTGCCTTCGCGCCCACCTCGATCGCCATGTTGGAGATGGTCATGCGCGCCTCCACCGACAGCGCGTCGATGACCGGCCCGTCGAACTCCAGCGCCATGTACGTCGCGCCGTCAGCTCCGATCTGCCCCGCAAGGTACAAGATGAGGTCCTTGCTGAAGACGCCTGGCTTGAGCTCGCCAGTGTAGGTCACGCGCATCGTCTCGGGCACTTTGAACCAAAGCTTGCCTGACGCCATCGCCGCGGCGCCGTCCGTGGAGCCGACGCCGGTGGAGAAGACGTTGAGCGCGCCGTACGTGCAGGTGTGGCTGTCGCACCCGACCATGAGGTCGCCCGGCACCACGTGCCCGTTCTCGGGGATGAGCTGGTGGCACACGCCGCAGCCGATGTCGTACACCTTCGCGCCCGTGCGCTTGCCGAACTCCCGCATCACGGTGTGGAGCGCGCTTACGCCCTCGAGCGGGCTCGGTGCGGAGTGGTCGATCACCAGCGCGACCTTCGTAGGGTCGAACACGCCCTCGACGCCCATACGTTCGAGCGCGCGGATGGCGAGCGGCGAGGTGCCGTCCTGCCCCATCACGAAGTCGATGTCAGCGACGACGATGTCTCCTGCCCTGGCGTCCGTTCCCGAGTGGGCCGACAAGATCTTCTCGGCGATGGTCTTTCCAGGAATCGCAATCACCTTCCTTGCTCGAACGCGATCGCGCTTCAGCGCGCCTCCACGGGGAGATGATAGTGTACGCTAGCCACCCGGACCGGACAAACGCGACCACGCCGACGAAGCGGAGGTGCGATGCGCATCAGACCCGCCACGCCTGACGACGCCGCGGCCATCGCGGCCATCTACAACCACGCCGTCGAGAACACGACCGCCACCTTCGACACGGAGCCGGTGACTGCCGAGAGCAGGAAGACGTGGCTTGCGGCGCGCGGTCCCGAACACCCCGTCGTGGTCGCCGAGGACGGCGAGGCGGTGGTCGGGTGGGCGGCGCTCTCGCCGTGGTCGGACAGGTGCGCGTACCGCTCGAGCGTGGAGATGTCGGTCTACGTCGACCCGCAGCACCACCGGCGCGGCATCGGCCGTGCGCTCGCCGAGCACCTGATCGGCGTCGCGCCGTCCTTGGGCGTGCACGCGATACTGGCACGCATCTGCACGGAGAATGCGCCCAGCCTCGCGATGGTCGAGAAGCTCGGATTCGAGCCGTGCGGCGTCCAGCGCGAGGTCGGCCGGAAGTTCGACCGCTGGCTTGACGTCGCCGTCTACGAGCTCCTGCTGGACTGAGGATCAGGGCGCAGGCTGCGGCTCGACCGTCTCTGTGGGCTCCACCGTGCTCGTGGGCTCGACAGTGCTCGTCGGCTCGACGGTCCCCGTGGGCTCCTCGCTCGCGCCGCCGTCATCGTCCGGCAGCGTCCCGGAGCCGTCGCCGCCGATTCCCAGCCACGCCATGAACTTGGCGATGACCTGCTGAAGCCCGAGAGGAAGCGACGTGCGCTGGCCGGCGTCGAGCTGCGCTTGCATGCGCGCGAGGTTGCGCTGCAGACGTTCGAGCGCGTTCGCGATGCCCGTGCGCTTCTGCTCGGGGGCCGGCGCCTGATCGCCGTCGCCTTCGTCAGCGTCTTCGGACGCGTCGGCAGTGTCTTCGGAGGCGGCCGCCCGACCGCTCTTGCCGGCCTTGGCGGTCCCAGCGCCCTTTCCATGCTGCGCGGCGTCCGTCGCCTCGGTGTCGGGTGCCGCGACGACGCCGTGGCCGCGACCTCGCGATGATGCAGGCACGCCGCCCTTCTTCGCGAACGCGACGCCCGGAAGCGCAAGCGCTACGATCAGCACCGCGACAAGCACGGCAGCGATGAGCCGTTTCACCGTGCACCTCCTTGGACGACTACGCTCTCGATACCCTCTCATCGGCACGCAGGCGCGATCCTCGACACCGAACTGACGAGCGGCGCGGCACCTGCACGCGCGCTGGTCGTGGCCGTGATGGCCGTCACGGTGAGACACTGGCCGTCGGATTGGGTACGCTCAGTACGAGCCGCCGACGGACAGGAGGACTGCCATGAAACCGACAGTCGACCGCGCGCTGTGCATCGGGTGCAGGCTGTGCGAAGACACCTGCCCGGACGTGTTCCGCATCGATGAGGGCGGGCTTGCGTACGTGTTGCGGAGCGACCCACCGCACGAGCTGTACGGAGATGTCAAGGCGGCCGCCGAGATCTGCCCGACGAACGCCATCAGCATCCAGGCCGTCTGAGCGCCTTACGCCTCGACAGGCAGGCCCGCTCCCGCCGCTGCCGCCGTCTGGCGGTACAGCTCCTCGAGTTCGCTCACCACGAGCCCGATCTCGTGCCGCTGCACGTCGCCCCGTGCGGCGCGGCCCATGCGCTCCCGCAGCGCATCGTCGCTCTCGAGGCGCTCGATGGCGCGAGCGAGCGACTGGACGTCGCCAGGAGCCACGACGATGCCGCTCCTTCCGGTGCGCACGATCTCGGGTATGGCGAGCGCGCGGACGCCTATCACCGGCAGGCCCGACGCCATCGCTTCGAGCAGCACGATGCCTTGCGTCTCGATGGTGCTCGCCGTGACGAACGCGTCGTACTCCCAGTAACGCTGCACGAGCTCGTCGCGTGCCACGAAGCCGAGGAACCGCACGCGGCCCTCGATGCCCAACCGGGACGCGAGCCGTTCCAGCGAGTCCCGCGCCGGGCCGTCGCCCACGACATCCAGCGTCGCGTCGACGCCGTGCGCGAGCGCGCGGGCGAACGCCTTCACGACGACGTCGACGTTCTTCTCGTAGCCGAGCCGCCCTGCGTGCACGAGCCGACCGCTCCTGGCGTACGACTCCTTCACGCGCACGAGCGCAAGGTCGATGCCGTTGCTCAGGTGGTCCACGGGCGCGGTCACGCCGTGGCGCATCAGCTCGCGCTTGAGGGTGACCGATGGGGTGAGAACGAGGTCGGAACGGTTGTACAGCAACCGCGTGTACCGCCACGCCAATCGCGCCGTGAGCTCCGGGGTGCTCTGATTCACGTCGGCCGTGATGCCGAGCCACGCCTCGGCGAAGTCATCGAGGCCCGTTTCGATGAGCGCGCGCGACTTCACGATCCGCTGCCACAGACCGGACTCCAGCACGCGCTCGAACACGAGCGAGTTCACCACGCGCTCCTGGAGCGTGTCGATGCCGAGCAGCCGCGAGATCTCGAGGTACTGCATGAAGTCGGGGATGTAGGTGTGGTAGGTCTGCACGATCGGCAGCCTGAGCGCCTTCGCGGCAAGCAGCCCCACCACGCCGAGCGAGAGCGGCGTGTGCACGTGCACGAGGTCGGGATCGAACGCCTTGATCTTGCGCGTGACCGACGCGATGGCGGGCAGCGCCACGCGCGTCGCCTTGTTCGTCACGAAGCTGAACGCGGGGTACCGCTCGATCCGGACGCCCCGCTGCGGTTCGTCGACGTGCTCCCCGTAGCGCGGCGCGATGATGAGGATCTCGTGGCCGCGCTCCGCAAGCAGACGCGTGTGCGTCGCGATGGCGGTGACGACGCCGTTGACCTCCGGCACGTAGGTGTCGGTGACGATGACGATGCGCACGGCGCTACTTCCCGTTCGCGAAGCCCTCGACGACCCAGGTGCCCGAACGCTGGTCGGTCCGAAGCGTGATCACGCCCATCTTCTGGGCGTCTTGCAGCAGCTCGGAGAACGACCGGTACCCGAACGACGATTCCGAGAACTGCGGCTGCTTGCGCTTCATGGTGTCCTTGACCATGGACGAGTACATCACGTCCTTGTTCTCGCGCTGCAGCGCCTCGACCGCCTCGATGAGCAGCTTGATCGCCGGACGCTTGGCCTTCGGGATCGACGTGAGCGGCACCGCCGGGCCGCTCGGCGCGTGCACGATGTCCTCGTAGTAGATGAACTCGTCGCAGTTCGCCGCGAGCAGGTCGCTCGTCGAGTCCTTCATGCCCAGACCGATGACGGCCTTGCCGTTCTCCTTGAGTTTGCTCACGAGCGGCGTGAAGTCGCTGTCGCCCGAGACGATCACGAAGGTGTCGATGTGCTCCTTCGAGTAGCACAAGTCGAGCGCGTCGACGGCGAGCTGGATGTCGGCGTAGTTCTTGCCGGTCATGCCCCGCTCCGGGATCTCCATCATCTGGATCCCGGCGTCGTGCATGACCTCGCGGTACTGCGCGAACCGCCCCCAGTCCGCGTACGCGCGCTTGACGATGAGCTTGCCCTTCTCGACGAGCCGCTCGAGCACGGCCTTGATGTCGAACGTGCCCGGCGCGCCCTTCCCGCGACCTCCTTGCCCGCTGCGCTCGAATCCGAGCGCGAGGTTCTCGAAGTCGATGAGCACCGCAAGCGAGTGCGCTTCTTCTGACATGTCGGCCTTCCTTCCCGTGGCCCCCTGCACATCATGCCACACGCGGCCGAGGCTGGGTACTCGGCGCACATGACACCACGGGCGGCCGCTGGTGCGACCGCCCGCGATGCGAGGGAGGGGAGATGAGGTATGGCTGCTACTGCGTCGCGGTCGTGCCCGTGCACGCCCCGCAGAACCCGGCGCCGTTGCCGCCGCGGCCAGCGCCGCGACCAGCGCCCTGGCCCTGACCGGCCCACGAGGGGCGGCCGGTCGCGGTGGTGGTGACGCGCTCGGTCAGGCGCTCTTTCATCTGCGCGTACGCGGCGTCTGCCTGCTCCTGCGTGATCGTGCCGTCAGCGACCTTCTGGTCGAGCAGCGCCTTGCGCGCTTCGAGCGCCTTGGCGACGACGTCATCAGGATCCACGCCTTCGGCCTTCGCGATGTCCGCGATGGACTCGCCTGCGGCCCGCTTCGCCTGGATGTCGGCGGCGCTCAGGCCGGTGAGGTCGGCGAGCACGTCGATCAGACGTCCGCCGGCGCCACGGATCGCCTGGCCGAGGCCGATGCACGCGCCGAGGACGCCGGACGCCTGCGGCGCCGGGGTGCCCGTGGCCGTCGTTGCCGGGGCTGCCGCCGCCAGGCCGACGCTCCCGAGCACGATGCCGGCCACCAGGCCGGCGGCGATGAGCGCGATGGACTTGCTATGCTTCATTGCTGACACCTCCTGTGTCGGATCTGCGAGGTCTTCTCGCCTCGCACTTCCGATTGTGTCCGCTGCTCGTGAAGACGGCGTGAACACGGCGCGCCCATGCCGTGAAGCCGGATAGGAGCGACGATGGCTGCGCACAGGTTCGACCCGAAGAAGCTTCCGTCCCTGAATGACGTGGCTCGCCTCGAGGACCTCGTCCCGGACGCGATCTGGGACGCCTTCGGTGTCCCCGATGCCCGCGTGGCGATCGAGGTCGGCGCGGGCACCGGCATGTTCGCGCGCGAGTTCGCGGCGCGGATGGCGCCCGAGAGCGTCGTGTACGCCGTCGACGCGGAGCCGGCGATGACGGCGTGGATGCGCGAGCACCTCATCGAGACCGGCGGCGCTCGCATCGAGGTCGTGGACGCGCGCGCAGAGGAGCTCCCGTTCGGAAAGAGCGTGGCGGACCTCCTCTACATGATCAACCTCCACCACGAGCTGGACGACGTGGACGCCGCCCTTTCGGAGGCGATGCGGGTCCTCCGGCCGGGCGGCACGATCGGCGTCGTCGACTGGAAGCGCGAGCCGACGCCGAAAGGCCCGCCGGTGGAGCACCGTGCTGGAGCCGAGACGATCGCCCGCGACCTCGAGCGCGCAGGGTTCGCCGACGTGCGCGCCGTGCCGGTGCTGCGCTACCACGACATCGTGGTGGCCCTACGGCCGCTCGGCTGAACGCACGCGATTGGGATACACCTGAATCGCATATCGGGGTATGCTCTCACTGTAGGACACCGCACAGTCGCACGGTGCGACTGCATACAAACGGAGGTGCGTTGCATGAAGCGCACGCGCACGGTCATCATGGGCGCCGCAGGCCGCGACTTCCACGACTTCCTCGCTCGGTTCCGGGACGACGAGTCCACCGAGGTCGTGGCGTTCACCGCGACGCAGATCCCTGGCATCGACGGCAGGACCTTCCCGCCCGACCTCGCGGGCCCGCTGTATCCGGACGGCATCCCGATCCTGCCCGAGTCCGAGCTTGGCCGCCTCATCCGCGAAGAGGGCGTGGAGCGCGTCGTGTTCGCGTACAGCGACATCGCGCACGTCGACCTCATGCACAAGGCCTCGCTCGTGATCGCGGAAGGCGCCGACTTCGTGCTGATGGGGTCGACGCCGACCATGCTGAAGTCGAGCAAGCCCGTCATCTCGATCTGCGCAGTGAGGACCGGCGTCGGCAAGAGCGGCATCTCCAAGTACGTCATCCGCGCGCTCCGCTCGCGCGGCATCCGCGCCGTCGACGTGCGGCACCCGATGCCCTACCGCGACCTGCTCGCGATGCGCGTGGAGCGCTACGCCTCGGTGGAGGACCTCGACCGCTTCGGCGTGACGATCGAGGAGCGCGAGGAGTACGAGCACCTCGTCCGCGACGGGATCGTGGTGTACGCAGGCGTCGACTACGAGGCCATCCTGCGGGAGGCGGAGCGCGAGGCCGACGTGGTGATCTGGGACGGCGGCAACAACGACATGCCGTTCTTCGCGCCCGACCTCGAGATCGTCGCGCTCGACCCGCACCGCCCCGGCCACGAGCGGCTGTACCACCCCGGCGAAGCGAATCTGCTCAGGGCCGACGTGCTCGTCATCAACAAGGTGAACACCGCGGACCGCGCCGTCGTGGACGACCTGAAGGCGACCGCCGCCAAGCTCAACCACAGCGCCGTCGTGATCGAGACCTCCTCTGAGATCACCCTCGCAGACCCGCAGGCCGTCAACGGCAAGCGCGCGCTCGTGATCGAGGACGGCCCGACGGTGACCCACGGCGGCATGGCGTACGGCGCCGGCGCGCTTGCTGCGCGCGCCGCGGGGGCCGCCGCGCTCGTGGACCCGCGCCCGTACGCCGTCGGCTCGATCGCGCAGACCTTCGCCGCGTACCCGCACCTCACCGAGGTCCTGCCTGCGATGGGGTACTCCAAGCAGCAGCTCGCTGAGCTCGAAGCGACCATCCGCGCGACCGAGTGCGACGTCGTCGTGGTGGCCACGCCGATCGACCTCGCGCGGCTCATCGACATCCCGCACCCGACCGTGCGCGCCACCTACGAAGTCGTGGACGCCTCGTCCCCCACGCTCGACGACGTGATCGGGGCGTTCGTCCAGCAGCACGGTGTCCGAGGCGAGCAGGCGTGAGCGCCGCCTCTGAGGTGCAGCTCCTCGTCATCGCCCTCGGCGGGAACGCGATCCTCCGTCGGAGCGATGACGGCACGATCGAGACGCAGTTCCGTCGTGCCGACGAGTCGATGCGGCAGATCGTGCCGCTCATCGCGGCCGGCACGCGCGTCGTGCTCACGCACGGCAACGGCCCGATCGTCGGCAACATCGTCATCCGCAACGAAGCGGCGCGCGACCGCGTCCCGCCGATGCCGCTCTATATCGCAGACGCCGACAGCGAGGGCGGGATCGGCTTCATGCTGGAGACGAGCCTGACCAACGCCCTGGCTACCGCCGGGATAGACCGCCGCGCGGTCACCGTGGTCACCCGGTGCGTCGTCGACCCGCACGACCCGGCGTTCTCGCGCCCGACGAAACCGATCGGGCCGTACTACACGCCCGAGGAGGCCGCCCGCCTGGCGAAGGAGGAGGGCTGGGAGTTCACGGAGGTCCCCGGCGCGGGAACGCGCCGCGTCGTGCCCTCGCCGAGGCCGACCGAGATCGTCGAGGCCCCGACGATCGCGAAGCTCGCTGCGGCAGGCGACGTCGTCATCGCAGCGGGCGGCGGCGGCGTTCCCGTGCTCAGGCGGCCAGACGGGACGCTCGCGGGCGTGGATGCGGTGATAGACAAGGACTGGGCGTCTGCAATCCTCGCGGAGGCCATCAGCGCGGACCACCTCGTCGTGCTGATGGAGGCCGACCGCGTCTACGAGCGCTACGGGACGCCGGCGGCCCGCCCGCTCGAGCGGCTCACGGTCGAGCAGGCCGAGCGGCTGCTGCCCGAGCTCGACACCGGCAGCGTGGGCCCGAAGGTCGCCGCGTGCGCGCACTTCGCGCGCGCGACTGGAAAGGACGCCGTCATCTGCGCCGTCGATCAGCTTGCCGAGGCGCTCGCCGGGCGCGCGGGCACGCGCATCACGGCCAGGTGAGAGCTTACCGCTCGCGCTCCGCGCCCCAGAACACCACTGCGAGCATGCCCGGTCCGACGTGCGAGCCGATGACAGGGCCGACCGCGAGCTCGATGATCTCGCTCGGTCCGAACCGCTCCGCAACCATCGCCTTCAGCACCGCCGCCTCGTCCGGCGCGTCCGCGTGCGCGATGGCAACCGTGTCTCCGAGCGACGGATCGCGCCGCTCAGCCATGATGTCGAGCAGCGCGCTCATCGACTTCTTCCGGCCGCGCACGCTCCGCTTCAGCACGAGCTTGCCGGCGCGGTCGATGGTGAGGATCGGCTTGATGTCGAGAACGGTCCCTGCCGCGGCCGCCGCGTCCGAGATGCGGCCGCCCCTGCGCAGCGTCTCCAGGTTCTCGAGCGTGAAGTAGCCGTTCACGAGGAGTTTCCGCCGCTCGACGAAGTCCACGATCTCGTCTGCGCTCGCACCGTTCGCGTGCATCTGCATCGCGTGATAGACGAGGAAGCCCTCGGCCGCCGAGGCGTTCAGCGTGTCCACGAGCCGGATGTCGGCCTCGGGGAACTCGGCGAGGACCGACTGCCGCACCAGGTGCGCCGTGTCGAACGTGCCAGAAAGCCCGGACGAGAACGCGAGGTAGACGAGCGTCCTGCCGCTCTCGGCCGCCTTCCGGAACAGCGCTTCGTACTCCACGCGCGGAATCTGCGCGGTGGTCGGAACGGCGCCCCCTCGCATCGCTTGGTAGAAGTCGCGGTGCGGGAAGCTCCTTCCGAAGTCGTCCAGCCGCTCCTCGCCGTTCAGCGTGAACGGGAAGTGCAGCTCCTCGACGTCGAAGCGCTCCACGATCTCGGGCGTGAGATCGGAACACGAGTCGATCGCGAGCATCGGTCGTTCGTCTGGTGCAGTCATCGTCTCTCCTGTCGTGCTGCGTATCGTGCGAGCCCTAACCAGCGCTCTTCTCCATCGGCTTGTCTGTGACGTACACGAGGCCTACGGAACCGGGACCGACGTGCGTCCCGATCGTAGGCCCCACAGGGATCACCGGCACCTCGCGCCCGACCGCCTCCGAGGCCATCGCCGCGAGCTCGCGTCCCTCCGCTTCGTCCGCGATGTGGTGGGCAACGACGTCGATGAGCCCCTTGGCTTCCGCGTCGCGCGAGAGAGCGGCGACGATCTCGGTCATCGCCTTTCGCTTGGTGCGCACCTTCGCGAACACGTCGGTCTTGCCGTCGACCACCGTGAGGATCGGGCGGATCTGCAGAAGCGTGCCTATCAGAGCGGACGCGTTGCCGATGCGGCCACCGCGACGCAGGTACTCGAGCGTGTCGGGCACGAAGATGAAGCGGGTGTGCAGCGTCATCTCCCGGGCAGCAGCTGCAGCCTCCTCAGCGCTCGCGCCCTGCTCTGCCGCCCGGGCGGCCGCGAGCACCGCGAACCCGAGCTCCATGCAGTTCGAGCGCGAGTCGACGACCTCGATGCGAGCGTCCGGGCGCTCTTCGCGCACCATGTCGCGTGCGAGCAGCGCCGTGGAGTACGTCCCGCTCATCTCTGATGAGAGGAACACCGCCACGACCTCGTCGCCCGCCTCGACGGCGGCCCTGAACGCCTCGGCGATCGTCGCCGCGGAAGGCTGCGACGTGGTGGGGAAGCCCTTGCTCTTCAGCAGCGCGTCGTAGAAGGCCTCGTCTGCGACGCGCTCCACGTACGTCACGCCGTCGAGCGTGACAGACAGCGGCACCAGGCGGATGCCGTACCGCTCGACATCGCTTTGCGGAAGGTACGACGTGGTGTCCGTCACGACGCGCACGGCCATGAGCGCTCTCCTTCCATCAGCATCGGGGACCCGCGCAATGATGCGCCTCCTGCACCCGTCCGTCCAGTGCGGCGGCTTGCGCGCTTCGGGCTCGTCGGCCACACTCGCAGCGTCCCAAGAAAGGAGACGGTCGTGAAACGGTGGGCACTGCTCGTCCTCGGCATCGCGTGCTCGCTCGCAAGCGCGTACGGCGCCATGCAGCTCGCAACGTACTCGTGGAACCAGGTCGTCGATTACCGAAGCCCGTTCGTCGACCTTGACATCGAGCGCTTCACCGGAGCGCGTCCCCCGCTCTCCTCGCCCGTGCCAGACGCGACGCAGCGCAGGACCGTCGTCGTCCTCATCGACGGCCTCACCGACGCGGCCTCGCGCTCGATGCGTTCGCTTCAGGAGCTGCGTGAGCGCGGCGCCGACGTGCGCCTGACGGCGCCGCAGCCGAGCCTGTCGTACCCGTGCTGGACGACGGCGTTCTCTGGCGCCACCCCGCAGATCAGCGGCGTCACCACCAACTGGTACGACGGCCGCGTGAAGGTCGAGACGCTCTTCGACGTCGCTCGCGGATCGGGCCGGCGGCTTGCAGTGGCAGGGCCTGACGACCTCGATGCGCTCTACGGCGTGAGCAGCCTCACCTCCGCCACTGCGCTCGTGCCCTGGGGCGAAGGCGAGTACCGCTCCGGGCGTATCGTGGATTCCGCCATCTCGCTCGCGCGCGACGGGCGCTCCGACTTCCTCGTGGCGCTCCTCCCCGACGTCGACGACGCAGGGCACGCGGCAGGCAGCGCGTCTGCGCGCTACGCGAGCACGGTCGCGAAGGTGGACGCGGACCTCTCGCGGCTCATCGACGCGCTCGACAATGGCGCGACCGTCTTCGCGATCTTCCCCGACCACGGGCACACCCCTGAAGGCGGGCACGGCGGGTGGGAAGATCCGGTCATCCACACCTTCGCGGTGTTCGCCGGGCCCGGCGTGCGCCACACGCAGGCCAGCGCTCGTCTCGAAGACGTCGCGCCCACGATCTCGGTGCTCGCCGGCATGCAGTCCCCTCGCCTGGCGCGCGGCATGGCCATCGAGGATGTGCTCGCAGACGGCAACGGACGCGCGAAGGACGCCGACTTCGTGCGGGCCGCGGGCTTCGCGCTCGCGTACGCGCGCGAGGTCGGCGGTCCGCAGGCGATCGCCGGCGTCGACACGCTCGGCTCACGGGCCGACATCGAGCGCGTGATGGCGCGCGCAGACGAGCAGCGCCTCGCCTCCGACCGCCACGAGCGCGTCCCGCAGGCCCTGGCGCTCGCCATCGCCGCGCTCGGGGCCCTCGCCGTCATCGGGCTCGCCTCGTGGCGCGCGCTGCTCGCATCGCTTGCCGGTGTGGCGACGTACAACGCGGTGTTCCTGTCGCTGTACTTCCTCGTGCACCGGTTCCGGTGGTCGCTGTCCACCTTCAACGAAGAATCGCAGGTCCAAGCGTTCTTCAACGCGCGCATGGCCGAGGCGGTGCTCGCAGGACTCGTGGCGTGCGCAGTCGCGGCGATCGTGTACGCGGCGCTCCGGAAGCGGCCGAAGGGGCCGCGCGAGGGTCGCACGGCGGGGTGGCTCGCGCTCGGTGTCGCGACCGTCCTGGCGATACAAGCGGTGTTGGGACTCCAGGTGGCGTGGTTCCTGTGGCGATGGGGAGCGTCGTGCATCTGGCGACTGCCTGACCTGTTCTGGGGCTTCAAGTACGACGTCGACCTGCTGCAGACGACCGCTTTGGGGGTCACCGCAATCCTCGGCCCTGCGGTGACCTACGCGATCGGACGCTGGCATCCGAACGCGCACCGTGCGGAAGCTCAGTCCTGAAGCGCTCTCAGGTACGCGGTGTATTCGGGGTCGCGCAAGAAGGCCCTGACTCGCCGCCGTCCGACGCAGAGCACCGCGCAGGGCGCGAACTTGTACTGAAGGTGCATCCGCGCCCACTCGACGATACGCCGCGACGGCTTCAACCCCCGCAGGTATCTCCTCATTCCAGCGCCGAGCCGACGGTGTCGGACCACGAGTCCTTCCACGAACGCCTTGGCGATGCGGATCCGCGAGTAGAACTGCTTGTATTCGGCTATCACCGCTTCTTGCATCTGGCGTGCTGTCGTCCGGTACGGCCGGATCGCCACGTGCATCCCGTCCAGGAAGCGGAGGTCTTCGACCCTGTCGAAGATGACGCGACCGGTGGCCTCGTGCTCGGCCGTGGCCCGTGTGCCTGGAAGCGGCGTCTCGAACAGGTACTGGAGCGACGTCACGTACCGGCGAGCGAATCCGCCGTTCCGCTTGAGCGTCTCGAGCGTGTCGTGCGCGAAGGCGATGAACATGCCGTGCACGAGGACGCCGTATCGCCGGAGCGCCGTGAGCGCCGCAGCGACGCGGTCGACGTCGGTGCGCTTTTGCACACCTGCGAGGTCTTCGTCCGCTGCGGACTCGACACCGATGCATACCGTCGTCACCGGCGCCGCCTCCCGCAAGAGCCTCAGGAGCTCTCGGTCGAGTCTGCCGCCCTCGTCGAACACGGCATCCGCGCGCAGTTGCACCGTGAGAGGCCGTGCGTAGCTGCGGTCGATGGCTCCCTGTAAGAACCGTTTGAACGAAGGCTTGTTGGCTGCTGCGTTGTCATCGATGAGGAACACGCTGCTGAAGCCCGCCTCTTGACACCGGAGCAGCTCTTGTACGCTGATGCGCTCGTCGCGCAGCACGTATCGCGGCCAGATCTCGTGCACCTCGCAGAACGTGCAGCGCTCGGGACACCCGCGCGAACGCCACACGAGCCCCGTCGTCTGCCGTTCGGCACCGTCAACGAGCGACATGTCGACGAATGGAAGTGCGTCGAGCTCCGTGCGTGCGAGCTGCCGCGGCGGCGGCCCGAAGCGCAGGTCGCCATCTTGACGCCACACGATGCCCGGCACCTGCCGTAACGCTTCGCTCGGCGGCTCTCCGGGTTGCCACCCGCGGACCGCATCCAAGAACATGAGCAGCGATTGTTCCGCCTCTCCGCGGATGACGAAGTCGGCGCCAGCCTCGAAGGACCGGGCCGGTGCGCACGTCGGTTCCGGACCTCCGAAAACGATGGCCGCCTCGGGATTGGCACGGCGCGTCTGTTGAGCCAGCTCCGCGGCCCTCGTCAACGTGCACGAAATCGCCGAGAGGCCCACCACGTCCGCTCTGCGCACACATTCCCAGTCGATGCGCCCCCGTCCTCCGACGTCCTCGACGAACGCCCTCACCTCGTGGCCGGCGTCTCGCAGCACGGTCGCAAGCAACGGTACCCCGCGACCCATGGCGACGTGGGAGTAGATGTTCAGCCCCGGTGAGCCGGGTTCGATCAACACCACGTTCACAGCGACGCGCTCCCCGTGGATCCGCCCTCATTCGGGTTGTTCCCCACTCCCCGGAGAACGACACGCGGCGCCGTTCGTCAGGAACTTCCGCTCGCGGTGACGGCCGCCACTAAGACACCGCGCAGCGCGAGCCGATACGCCGTACGTAGTGTGCCTGCTCGCCCAAGGAACCGACATGGTCGACGTGCTTGCCCGCATCTCCGACCTCGAGCCGGTCATGTCGGCCTCGCCCGAGGTCTTCTCCGTCCTCGTGAACTCCCGCTCGCATGCCGAAGCCGGCCTGGCGCTGGACGTGCTGCGCGAGACGGTCCCCGAGCGGACGCTCGTGAAGGCCATCAACCTGCGCGAGGTCTTGCAGGCGCTCCCGACGTTCCCGTGCAGCATGGCCGTCGACGACCAGACGCTCACCAAAGTCGCGGGACTCGTGAAGGACGCCTCGCTCCTCAAGCGCAGGGTGCCGGGTGTCAAGGGCGCATGGACGGCCGTGACGACGGCTGGCAACTTCTGTTTCGATCTGTTCGTCATCTACCGCGGCAAGACCCACATGTGGATGCCGCACTCGGAATCCCAAGACATCATCAATCCCGAGGCGCTCCGGCTCATCGTGCGCCATCCTGCGATCCTTGGCGACGTGATCGGTCTTGTCCAAGACATGGGGCTCGTCTTCAACCCGCGCTTCTACCTGTCGCTCGAAGACTGGGGGTTCGACCACGCCCACGACGCGCTCGAGGACTTCCAGGCGCTGTTCTTCTAGCAGCCGTCTTCGCGCACCCGCTTGAGCAGCCACGCCATGTTCTGGCCGAGCCGGGCCATCGTCTGCAGGCCCTCCTCGTCGCTTTCGACCGCGCCCGCCGGACCGCCGATGCCGATGTTCCAGTACGACGAGCCCGGCACGATCATCTCGCTGATGAGGAAGAGGTGGTTGATGCTGTCGAACGCGTGGATCGCGCCACCACGCCTGACGGCGATCACGGCCGCGCCGACCTTCCGCCTCAGAAGCTCGGGGTTGGCGCGGGCCACGTACCCCACGCGGTCGATGAGCGCCTTGGCCTCCGGCGTGATGTCCGCGAAGTACACCGGCGAGCCGATGATGACGCCGTCCGCCCCGTCGATGGCCTCGATGCACTCGCTCACGTAATCGTTGATGCCCGAGCAGCGCCGGTCGAGCGTCTCCCGGCACTTCATGCACGCCGTGCAGCCGTGCACGCGCTTCCCGGCCAGCGTGAAGGTCTCGGTCTCGATGCCTTCGTGGCGCAGCTCGACGAGCACGCGCTCGATCAAGCGTGCCGTGTTGCCGTCTTTCCGCGCGCTGCAGTTGAACGCGACGACTCTCATGCGATGTCCTCCTGCCTTCCTAGAGCGCCGCGGCCGCAGCGCTGTCGATGATCCTCGCACCCGCGTCCGCCATCGCCTGGAAAGCGCGCTCGCCGTCGCCGGGAGCCGCGTCCACGGCGCGGCATCCGTCGCGGACGACGCTCACGCCGAAGCCAAGGCTGAGGGCGTCGAGCACAGTCGCCTTCACGCAGTAGTCCGTGGCGAGCCCGAGCACCACCAGCTCGCTCACGCCGTGCGAACGCAAGAAGGCGTCCAGACCGGTGCTGCTCACGCGATCGTTGTCGAAGAACGCGCTGTAACTGTCGACGTTCGGGTCGGTGCCTTTGCGCACCACGTGCCCGATCGGCACGACGTCCAGCCCGGAGTGGAACGACGCGCCCGGCGTCTGCTGCACGCAGTGGTCGGGCCACAGCACCTGCTGCGTCCCCCCGAGCGCGATGACGTCGCCGACCGACGTCCCAGGGTGCGAAGAGGCGAACGACGCGTGCCCGGGCGGGTGCCAGTCCTGCGTGGCGACCACGAGCGAGAACAGCGGCGAGAGGCGGTTCGCGACCGGCACCACCGCATCGCCGTCCGGCACGGGCAACGCTCCGCCTGGCATGAAGTCGTTCTGCAGGTCCACCATGATGAGCGCTCTCACGTCGATCCCTCCCTCAGCCGAGCCGCCGTGCGCGCGCGATGAGCGCGGTGCGCAGCTCGTGCAGCTCCCTCTCGATGCCGACGGGGTAGATGTACGGCGCCACCAGGCGCTTCACGCTCGGGTCGAGCCGCGCCATCTGCTCGGCCGTCCGTGCGCGCGCCGCGCTCGCGTCAGGCACGTCGTAGACGCGCTCGCCGCGGCGGAAGACCGGCACGAGCAGGTCTTCGTGCGCTTGCGCGCAGAACCGCTTGCGCCGGATCGGGTCGCCGGGATCCACAATCTCGCAACGCTCGCCAAGCGGCCGCGTCTCGTCGAAGACCATGTCGCCGTCGAACATGCCGTCTTTCACGAACCGCCTGACCTGCAGCACGCCTGGGATGGTCGTCTTGACGCTCTGCTCCGAGACCTTGATGCGCGGCTCCCACTGACCGCCCGGCTCCCGGACGGCGGAGAGCTTGTAGACCGCACCGAGCGCAGGCTGGCCGTCCGCGGTGGCGAGCTTCGTGCCCACGCCCCAGACATCGATCGGCGCTCCTTGGTCTTTGAGCGCCTCGATCGTCTGCTCGTCGAGCTCGTTCGACGCGTAGATCTTCACGTGCCGCATGCCGGCCGCGTCCAGCATCTCGCGAGCGCGTGCCGCGAACCACGCCAGGTCGCCCGAGTCGATGCGGATGCCGATGAGCGCGTGGCCGCGCTCCGCAAGCCGCTTGCCGGTCTCGATGGCGTGCCGCACGCCTTCGAGCGTGTCGTAGGTGTCGACGAGAAGGACGCAGTTGTTGGGCATCGCGTCCGCGTACGCGTCGAACGCGTCTTGCTCCCGATCGAAGGCCATCACCCAGCTGTGCGCGTGCGTGCCGCCCACCGGGATGCCGTACCGCATGCCGGCAAGCACGTTCGAGGTGGCGACGCATCCGCCGACGTACGCCGCCCTGCTCGCCGAAAGGCCGCCGTCGGGACCCTGCGCCCGGCGCAGCCCGAACTCGATGACGGGCGCTCCCTTCGCGGCGTAGCACACCCGTGCCGCTTTGGTGGCGACGAGCGTCTGGAATCCGACGATGGTGAGCAGCGTCGTCTCGACGAGCTGCGCTTGCGCGATGGGTCCCGTGACGCGCAGGATCGGCTCGTTCGGGAAGACCGCCGTGCCTTCCGGCACCGCGTCGACGTCGCACTCGAAACGCATCTGCGAGAGCCATTCGAGGAAGTCGCCGGGGAACAGCGGCGTGCCGTCCGCTCCGGAAAGCGTCGCGAGGTACGCGATGTCGTCGTTCTCGAAGCGCAGGCCTTCGAGGTACTCGACCGCCTGCGCGAGCCCGCACGCGATGGCGTACCCGCCCCCGAACGGCTGGGAGCGGAAGACCATGTGGAAGCATGCGTCCAGCCGCGCGGCGCCGCTGCGCCAGTACGCGTACGCCATCGTGACCTGGTACAGGTCCGTGAGCAGCGGGTGGACCGGCCGGGCCGTCTCCATCGTCACCTCCTCGCAGGTACGAAGAACGGTACCCGAACCGGCGCTGCTGGCGCCACCCTTCGTCGCAGCGGCCTGACCTCTTGACGCGGCTGGCGGGCTAGGCGGCGTCCCTGCGCGAGAACACCACGACGCTCGCCGCGAGCGACGCTGCCGCCACCGCCCCGTACAGCCACCAGGTCGACGGCTCGACGGTCCCTCCGTCCATGACGACGCCTGGCTGCCAAGCGCTCACGAGGTTCACTGGGCCGAAGAAGTCTGCGAGATGCGAGACGTTCGACACGATGTCGCTCGCCCACATCAGCGCGAACAGCCCTGCGGCGATGCCGCCGGCCTTGCCGCCGCCGCGGACGCACGCGCTGATGAGCATGCACACCCCGCCCCCGGCAAGCACGAACAGCGCGCCGATCGCGACAAGCTGCCACAGCGACTCGGCGGCCAGCTTCACGCCGTACGCAGGCCCGAAGAGCTGGATCGACCCGAACGTCGCCAGCGAGAGCACGAGCGAGATGACGACCAGGCCGACGATCCGGCTCACGGCGAGCGTCACGCGGGAGACCGGCTGAGCGAGCGTGAGCTCCATCGTGCCGTCGGCGATCTCGCCGGCGAACGCGCGCGACGCGTACACGAACGCTGCGGAGAGCACGATGAGCATCCACATCAGGCCGAGGTACTCCACCTGGAAGAACCCGCCGATCGTCCCGAACGACGCCACCGTGCCGCCGAACATCTTCAGCATCTCCGGAGGCAGGCTCTCGACGAGCTGCTGGTACTGCTCGCCGCCGAGGTTCGGCCAGTACCAGACCATCAGCCACGAGTAGAAGGCAAGCCCGGCGACGTACCACAGAAGCGCCGTACGACGCTGCCACAACGACGCACGGATCACGGTGAGGCTCATGCGTCCGCACCCCCTTCGGCTCCGCTTGCGTCCGAACTGCGGACGCCCTCATCGCCGCGGTAGAACTCCATGAAGACCTCTTCGAGGCTGGCGTGCTGGATGCTCAAGTCGGCGAGGCGCGCGGTCGCAAGCCGCTTGACGACCTCGTCCAAGTGGTCGCCCTTCACGCGCGCATTGAAGATGGCCGGACCGCGCTGCTCGAGCCGCATCAGCCCCTCGACGCCGTCGAAGAACCCCGGATCCACGGGCTCCGCGAATGTCACCGTGAGCTCCCGCAGGCGCTTCTCGAGCAGGTCCCGGACGCCCTCCTCGGCAGCGAGCCTCCCGTCGCGGATGATGCCGACGCGGTCGCACACCCGCTCGACCTCAGACAGCACGTGGCTCGACAGGAACACCGTCGCGCCGTCTTTCACGCGCTCCTCGATGATCTCGAACACCGTCTCTTGGTTGAGCGGGTCGAGCCCCGAGGTGGGCTCGTCCAAGATGAGCACCTCCGGCGAGTGCATCAGGCCGAGCACGAGCGCGAGCTTCTGCTTGTTGCCCTTCGAGAGCTCCTTGACCTTGCGCGACGGGTCGAAACCGAGCCGCTCGACGAGCTCCGCGGCAGCCGTCGGCGGGGCCTTCCTCAGACCGGAGACGTAGTCGATGTGCCAGCGGCCGGTCTCCTTCTCGAACAGGTGGAGCTCGCCGGGCACGTACCCCACCCGCGCGCGCAGCCGCGCTCCGTCGAGCACCACGCGCTGACCGAGCAGACGCGCTTCGCCTGCGGTCGGCCGCAAGATGCCGAGCAGGCACCGGATGGTCGTGGTCTTGCCGGCGCCGTTCGGACCGAGGAACCCGTACACGGAGCCCTGCGGAACCTCCAGCGTCAGGTCTTCGACGCCGCGCGTCGTGCCGTAGTACTTCGTGAGTCCCACGCACTCGATGACGCCTGCCATGCGATCGCCTCCCTCGTGACTTGAACGAGCGTACACCCAACCGCTTCCAGGTGCGAGGGGTGTGGAGCCAGGCGCCGCAGGCAGGTATGGGGCGCCAGGTCCCGCCGCCGCGCGAACGTCGCGCCGTGACCCACCGCCGGACAGACCTAGCGCTTTCGTATACCATGGGCGCTTGTCTGCATATCGAAGACGGGCGACCGATGGCATCCAGAACCGACATCAGACGCGCGCTCGCAGCGCGCTTCATATCGCGCGCCGGCAGCGAGGCCGCGTTCTTCATCGGCGTGTGGGGCAAGGCGGCGTTCTCGCTCCACGCAACGCCGCGGCAGCTCGCGCTCGTCATGTTCTGCTTGAGCGCCGCGTCGATCGCAGGCAGCGTCATCGGCGGCGTGCTCGTGGACCGCTACGGCCCAAAGCGCGTCATCATGGGCGCCGAAGCGCTGTTCGTGCCCGTCGCCTTGGCTGTGGCGGCCGCCGACTCCATCGCGATGCTCGTGCCGCTCGTCGCGTTGTGGGGACTCGCGGGCTCGCCCATCCAAACGGCTGGCGCCTCGCTTGCGCCGTACCTCGTCGGGAATCGAGCGGAGCTGCCGCGTATGAACTCGCTTCTGGAGACAGCCGGCTCTGCGGCGTTCATCACCGGACCGGTGATCGGCGCGTTCGTCTCACGCGGGCTTGGCGTCGACAGCGTGTTCGTGTTCGACGCGCTCACCTCGCTGGTCGCCGTCGCGCTGTTCTCCCGCACCCGGATCGACGGGCCGAGACAGCAGCGGGAAAGCCGCGGCGCGCTGCGTGAGATCAAAGAGGGCGTGCGCCTCGCGTACGGCATGCGGTCGATCCGGTTCTACGTGCTCGCAGGCACTGTGACGTGGCTCGGCTTCGGAGCATTCGGCGCGCTCGAGCCGCTGTTCTACCGCGATGTCGTGAAGACCGGCGTGGAGACCATCGGGTACATGAACGCAATCTTCGGAATCGGGATCCTCGCTGGCGCAACGCTGCTCAGGAGCCTCCCCCGCTCGATCATCTCGGCGCGCGGCCTCGCTGCCGCCGTCGCGCTCACCGGCGCCGGCAGCGTCATGTACGTCGGCACCGCCGACCTGCGCGTGATCGCGCTCGGGTCGTTCGCGTGGGGGACGATCGTCGGCCTGCTGGAGCCGTTGCTTCGGACGCTCCTGCACCGGGACACCCCGCACGGTCTCGTCGGGCGCGTGACGGGAACCGCCCAGGTGCACCGCCAGGCCGGCGAGCTCGTGCCGCTCGCGTTCGCGCCTGCCGTGGCCGCCGCGATCGGCGTGCAGCAGACCCTCATCGCAGGCGGCATGTTCACCGCCGTCGCGGCGCTGCTCGGCATGTTCGAGGCCCGCGCGATCGACCGCGCCGCAGCGGCTGTGCCCGTAGAGATACAGCCGCTGCTCGCATCAGACGAGCCGATATCGCCGGTGCGATAGGCGCTCAGCGTCGCTGCATGACGGCCGCAACGAACAGCAGCAGGACTCCGACGATCACGGCGACATTGAAGCTCATGTCGCGAGCATAGCGCGTGATCGCACGCCTCGTGAACAGCACGCTCTCCTCGCTGCTCGACGTGTCGAACACCCTGCCCGCCCGTTCCCGCGTCATCGCATCCACGCCCAGCCTGAGCATGTCGAGCAGCCACCTGCTCCACGAGACGGACGTGCGCCGCGACCACGAGCTGCCGCCCTCGAATGCCTCCCGCGCGCTCCGCGCCGCCGCTGCTGGCGCTTCCTCTGCCCTCGCTGCGAGGTGCTCCGCAGCGACCGGACGGCCTCGAATCGCGGCCTTCACCTTGAGATCGAACCGCTCCTCGCTTGCCGCGGCGTTCGCTGCGGCGGCCAGACGCCGCACGACGTCCCGGCCTCCACGCCTGTCGGCGGCAGCTGCGAAGGCCGCTGCCGCGACGTGCTCTCGCGTCGCAGCCGTATCGGCGACGAGACCATCGATGTGCTCCAAGACCTCACGCGCGTGGCCCTGACGCACAGCGTCTTGGACTACCGCAAGCCTGATAGCGAACAGTCGCTGCGCGATGTAGCTTGCTGATTCGCGAACGGCTTCGATCGCGTCCCGCCACTCGCCCTCGTCCGTCACACCGGCCGAGCTCAAGAGCCTCACGGCCCTGTCCACGGCCTGGCGGACCTCTTCGTGCCGCTCGACTTCCAGGGCGACTTCAGCGCGGGCAATCGCGCGCTGCGCAAGCCTCTCGGTCACACCGGTGGTCATGACCGCTACCGCCCTGCGATACCACCGCTCCACACGCGACCGCGAGCAATCGTACACGTCCCGGACCTGGCACAACGCGTCAGACACGCCGCGCAGCCAGGCATCGTACGTCCGGCCGATCCGCTCGATGCCGCGGCCCAGCGCTGACACCGTTTGCAGGTACCACCAGTCGATGGACAGCCAACGCGGAAGGTGTGCATGGAACAAGCCCGTCTTCATCCCGACCGTGAACACGCTCGCACCGATGGCGAACGCCACCAGCACCGACGAGATGTCGCCCCACCGCAAGAAGTACTCGGCCAGATACTCTTCCAACACGCCGAAGTGCAGCCCCCACAGGTGCAGTCCGGGCTCGAAGATGCCGCGGATGACGAGCTGCGGCCGGACGCCCAGCATGATGATCGCCGCGGCAAGGACCCCCATCGCCACCAGCATGCGCGGCGGAGCCTCTCGCACCTCCGGTCCGTACTCGACCTTCGGCCGGCCGAGGAACGTGAGCCCGATAAGCTTGATGAACGAGCAGGCCGTGCCTCCGCACGTCACGATGTACACCTTCTCGGCGAAGCCGAGCGATGCGAGGTGATGCAGGTCGTGCGCTTCGACAAGGGCATGATGGATCATGCACTTGCTCACGAACCCGTTGAACAGCGGAACTCCCGTGATTCCCGCAGCAGCCACGGCCATGAATGCGAACGTGAAGGGCATCCGCTTCGCAAGCCCACCGAGGCGGTACATGTCCAGCGAGCGCGTTCGGAAGTACACGGCGCCGACACCCAAGAACAGGCATGCCTTGAACAGCGCGTGGTTCAATACGTGGAACAGGCCGCCAGCGATACCCATCGCGCCGTGCGCGCCGAGGTATCCGGCAGCGCCGATGCCTGCCAGGATGAATCCCATCTGCGACACCGAGTGGTACGCGAGCATGCGCTTCGCGTTGCTTTGCAGCAGTGCCATGCACACCCCTGTGAACATCGTGAAGATTCCGATCCACAGGACGACCATCCCGAGCTCCGAGCTGAAGGCCCAGGCGTGCTCCGCGAGGTGCTCCGAGACCTCCGGTCTGAACAGCGCCGTCACCGTGCGGAAGATCCCGTACGCGCCGGCCTTGATCATGACGCCTGAGAGCAGAGCGCTCGCTGGTGAGGGCGCGACAGGATGGGCGTCCGGGAGCCACACGTGCACGGGCTGCATGCCGGCCTTGACGCCGAAGCCGAGCACGAGCAGCCCGGCGGCAAGCCACTTGAGCGCGACAGGGCCGCCCGCCGGAAGCGGCGCAAGTGTCCCGCTCCCCCCGAGACCGAACGTCGCCACGATGCCGCCGAACAGCGCGAACCCGCCGACGACGGTCATCCAGAAGTACTTCACGCCCGCACGCTTCGCCTCGTCGGTCTCTGCATGGATCACAAACAAGAACGCGACCAGACCGAGCGACTCGAAGAACAGGTAGAGCGTGACGAGGTCTCCTGCCATCACGACGCCGAGCATGGAAGCGAGGGCAACGAGATTCGTGATGTGGTAGCGATCGTGATGCTGCTCGTGTGCGAGGTAGTCGAGCGCGTACAGGGTCGATGCGAACCATACGAGCGCTGAGAACAGAGCGAACAGCAGCGAGAACGAATCGACCGTGAAGCATAGGCCGCCCATGAAGGCCGGGAGGACTGCGGCCGTGACACGATGATGCTCGGCGACCTGCGGCACGAGCGCCGCAACGAGGAGAAGGTCGGCACCGACCGCTGCCACGACGAAGGCGTTGCGCAACGCGGCGCGCACGCGCCCGAGCAGCGGAACCAGCACGGCCGCGACAAGCGGCAGTGCGACGGCCGCAACGGGAAGCACGCTCACGTATGCCTCGGCCTCTTCGTGCACATCAGCCCGCTTTCACCGGAAGAACGCCTCGACTGCGCCTTTGGCCACCTCCGCTGGCAAGAAGGGCGATGCGGCGCACACGCCGAGCAGGATCACGATGAGCGCAGCAGCGACGAGCGGAGCAAGCATCGTGAGCGGCGCTTCGCCGGAACCCCCTTTTGCGTGCAGCGTCTCTGGCAGAGCCGGACCCGGCTCTTTGAAGTACATGCGGTACGCGATGGGCAGCAGGTATACGCCAGCCAGAAGAGCGCCGCCAATCAGCACGACGAGGTACCCCACCTGCCCTGAGTGCAGGATCCCAAGACCGAGGTACCACTTGCTCACGAATCCCGCGAGCGGCGGCGTGCCGATCATCGCGAGCGACGCGATCGTCAGGACGGCGGCGGTCACCGGCATCCGCTTGGCAGCACCGTCAAGCTCGCGCACCGACCGCACGCCGAGACGCTTGATGAACAGTCCCGCGCAGAAGAACAGCGCGCCTTTCATGAAGGCGTGGTTCGCGACGTGCACAATCGCGCCTGTCGTGGCCTGCGGATCCAACAGCGCGACGCCGAGCGCCACGTAACCCATCTGCGAGATCGTCGAGTATGCGAGCCGCCGCTTGATGTCGTCTTGGTTCATCGCGAGCAAAGCGGCGAACACGACCGTGAACGCAGCCACGTACGCCACCCATCGTCCGACGCCAAGGGAGCGCACGAGCTCGACGCCGAAGACGTTGAAGAAAACGCGCATGATGCCGAACGTTCCCGTGGCGACCATGATCCCTGACAGGACCGCGGAGAACGGCGCAGGTGCAGCCGGATGAGCGTCGGGCACCCACCCGTGCAAGGGAACGAGCGCGGCCTTCACGCCGAAGCCAGCAATGAAGCACCAGAAGACCGCGAGGAGCTGCGCCCGCGGCATCCCCGCGTCGAGCAGCGGCCGACCGATGTCCTGGCCGCCCGCCAGGAAGTACGTGTATACGATCGCGAGCAGCACGAGGCTCCCGCCGACGAGTATGTACACGATGTACTTGGTGCCTGCAGCAAGCGCCTCCGGCGTCTGTTCGTGCACGACAAGCGGGTAGGTGAGGATGCTGAACAGCTCGTAGAAGACGAGGAACGTCAGCAGGTTCCCCGAATACGCCACACCGACGGTCCAGCCAAGGCTCAACAGGAAGAACGCGTAGTACCGGGGCAGGCGGTGCTCATCGGCCATGTATCCGAACGAGTACGCGAGCGCCAGCAGCCACAGAACGGCGGCCAGCACTCCGTACAGTGACCCCAAAGCGTCCACCTTGAGATGGATCCAGATCTGCGGGGTCATCTTGACGAGGTGGGCCTCCAACGTCACGCCCGACGAGACGCGGACGAGCACCCACGATGTCAGAGCGACCGAGAGCACGGCCACCGCTGAGAGCACGCCGCACCGCAGCCTCTTCGGCCACGCTCCCGAAACACCCGCGGCGCAGCCACCGAGCAACGGAACGAAGACCGCCGCAGGCACCACCCAGCTCGTATGAGCTCCCGCATCCATCTCGTCCTCCGATTACATCTTGAACACGAACTCAACGGCCGCCCGTGCGAGCGCGAACGGCATGCCGGGAACGTCGCTCGTCGTACCGAGGACGATCACCCACACCGCGCACACGAGCGTCGGCACAAGAAGCAGCGGCCTCGCCTCACGGACCTCAGGCCTGCGCTCGGGCGATCCTTTGAAGAAAGCCAGGTAGACGATGGGCAGCCAGTACGCAGCGTTGAGAAGCGAGCTCGCCAGCATCACGATCGCGAACCACCACATACCTGACTCGAGCGCCCCAAGCGAGAGGTACCACTTCGTGATGAAGCCCGCGAACAGCGGCACGCCGATGAACGACAGCGATGCGGCCGTGAAGGCGGCCATCGTCAGCGGCATCTCGTGCCCGATCCCGGCGAGCTCGTGGACCTGCGTCTTGCCCGTGGTGCGCTGGATCGCGCCGGCCACGAAGAACATCGTGATCTTTGCGAACGCCTGGTTGGCGATGTGCGCCACCGCTGCGCACGCCGCCGACGGAGCCAGCAGCGAGGCCCCCAAGACGATGTAGGAGAGCTGGCTCACCGTCGAGTACGCCAACCGGCGCTTGAGGTTGTCCTGGAACAGCGCGACAACGGAGGCGACGACGATGGTGAACGCCGCCAGATACGCGAGCGGCACCGTGAACCCGAGCGAGCGCAGAAGCTCGATCCCGAAGACGTTGTAGACAACGCGCAGGATACCGAACGCGCCCACCTTGACCACCGCGACTGCGTGCAAGAGCGCGCTCACCGGCGTCGGAGCCACCATGGCGGTCGGCAGCCAACCGTGCAGCGGCATGATCGCCGCTTTCACGCCGAAGCCAACGATGAGCGTCGCGAACAGGACGGCAAGAGTGCGCGGGTCTGCAGAGGCCGGCAGTATGCCGGATCGAGAGAGCGTGAGCGTGCCCGCCACCTGGTACGTCAGGGCAGAGCCGAGAAGGATGCAGGCTCCACCGCTCAAGGTGTACGCAAGGTATTTCCTGCCGGCACGCAACGCCTCCGGCGTCTCCTCGTGGATGACGAGCGGATATGTGCAGATGGTGAGCGTTTCGTAGAAGACGAACAGCGTGAGCAGGTTCTCCGCGAACGCCACACCGACCGTGGTCGACACGCACAAGGCGAAAAAGCCGAAGAACCGCACCTTGGCCTGCTCCGGCTCCATGTACCCGATGGCGTACACGGTGGTGACGAGCCACAGCGCTGAAGAGACCGTCGCGAAGAACATGCCGAGCGCGTCTGCCCTGAACGCTATGCCGATGCCTGGCGTGAACTCGATGAGATCCCACACGAAGGTCTTGCCCGCAAGGGCCCCAGGCAGCATCGACATGACCACCGCGAGCTTGAGCGTCGCTGCGCCTAGGCTCCAGAACCGCCGCCAGAACACGCTGCGACCCATCAGGAACACTAGACCCGCGCACGTGAATGAGATGGCCGGGGCCAGCACGACCCTGACGTCGACGGTCTCCATGTCACCCTCCCGCCGAACCGAGCAGTCGGCCGACTGCCGGTGCGATGAACGTGAGCGGCACCTTGCCTGCAAGACCCATCGCGAGACAGAGCCCCGCGAGGATCCAGGTCGGCACCAGCATGGAAAACGGCGGATCGCCTGCATGCACGACGTCGGCGTGCACCGGCTCTTGGAAGTAGAACGCGTTCAGCATCCGGATGTAGTAGACGAAGATGAAAAGCGCGCCAAAGATGAGCGCGAACCCGAACGCCGGACGGCCCGCCTCGAACGCCCCGAGCGCGATGTACCACTTGCAGAGGAACCCCGCGGTCGGCGGGATGCCGACGATGGAGACAGCGCCCACCGAGAGCGCGGCCGCCGTCAGCGGCATGCCGCGACCGACGCCCCGCAAATCGCTCAGACGCCGGTACCCCGTCTGGTGGATGATCGCCCCGGCCGCCAAGAACAGCGCAGACTTGATGATGGCGTGATTGAAGATGTGGACTGCCGCACCGATCACGGCGTACTGGGACGCGAGCCCTATCCCCATGACGATGTACCCGACGTTCGAGATGGTCGAGTACGCGAGCATCATCTTGATGTCGTCTTGGAATATCGCGAAGAACGCGCCCATGACGATGGAGATGGCCCCGAGCCACACGAGCAGCTGGTTCAAAGACCCGAGGTCGACAGCGCCGGACCGGTAGACGACCTGGTAGAACCGGAAGGTGCCGAGCAGCCCAACCTTCACGACCAGACCCGACAGGATCGCGCTCACCGGGCTCGGCGCAATCGCATGGGCGTCGGGCAGCCACACATGGAGAGGGAACAGCGCTGATTTCACCATGAACCCAGCGACGATAAGAGCGATCGCCACGGCGACCGGCGTCAGCGCCACGACGGAGCCAAGCAGTCGAGCCGCGTCGGCGAGGTTGAGTGTGCCCGTGATCCCGTAGATCATCCCGATGCCGAAGAGAACGAGCAGGGACGACACCGCCCCGAGCACGAGGTACTTGAACGCCGCCATCTCAGCGATGCGTTCACCGCTCACCGCCACGAGCGCATACGAAGAAAGCGAAATGATCTCCATGAACACGTACATGTTGAACATGTCGCCGGTCACCGAGAATCCGATGAGGCCAGCGATGTCCAGCAGCAACAGGGCGTAGTAGTACGGAACGCGGCACGGATCCAGCGCATGCTCCGCATAGCGTCCTGAGAAGACGACCGCGAGCATCCCGAGGAACGCGACGACGAATGCGAACGCGCCCACTTCGTCGAACCGGAATTCGATGCCATACGGCGGCTGCCAGCCACTGAACGCGTACGAGAACGGTCCTTCGTGCGCAACACGCACGACGAGCGCGAGCGTCACACACGTCGTGAGCACGGACGCGGCGACGGCCCATCTCCACGCTTTCCGGACATCACCATTGGAGACAGCAGGCGTCGTCACGCCGAACCCAAGCGGTGCGAGGACCGCGAGCGGGAGCCAGTGCGGCCACTGCCACCACATCTACTCCAGCTCCCTCAGTTCGTTCGCCTCGATCGTCCCGCACTGCCGCCAGACCCGCACGATCAGGCCGAGTGCAAGCGCGGTCGTGCTGACAGCGACCACGATGCCTGTGAGGATGAGCGCCTGTGGGATCGGGTTGACGAACGGCGGGCGCGCGTCGGGTCCCATGATGGGCGCGCTGCCGCCTCGGACGACGCCGAGCGCCACGATGAACGCGAATACCGAGGTCTCCATGATGTTGAGGCCCATGAACTTCTTGATCAGGTTGTTCTTGGCGATCACGCAGTACAGCCCGATCAAGAACAGCAGCACCGAAACGGCGTAATCGAAGTTCGCCCACAGCGTTGCGATCACAGCTCATCACCCAGCCGCCAGAAGATGGTCGCGAACACGGTCGCGCCACCGACACCGATGCCGAACTCGATGACCATCAGCATGGCCGTGGTGAGGCTCTTGGAGGTCTGCGGAAAGCCGAGGTACCCGCCTGTCAGGATCGCACCGAGCGTGCCGACGACGATGAACGAAAGGGGGCCTGCGATCTGGAGCCACGGACGCACGCTGCCAGGAAGCATGCGCTCCGCAACCTCGCGGCCCGTCACCACGGACAGGATGATGACGAGCGCTGCAAAGATCGTCCCTCCTTGGAAGCCGCCGCCAGGCGAGCTCTCTCCGAACAGCACCACGTAGAAAGCGAACAGTGCGATGAACGGCGCCAGAAGCCGTACGACGTACGCGACGACTGGACTGAGCGGGACCGTAGCGCCGCTCGCTCCCTTCTCTTTGCTCGACCGCTGCGACGCGAGCACCGCGCACACCGCCGCACACGCCGTGAAGATCACCGTCACCTCGCCGTTCGTGTCGAAGCCGCGATAGTTGAGGATCACCCCCGTGACGATGTTGTCAGCGCCTGCTTCCTCGGCGCCCCGCTCCAGGTATCGGCGTGCGACATGCGTGTACGCGGGCTGCCGTGCGCTACCGAACTGCGGCATCTGGGCCATCGCCGCAAGGAGGGGCATGGCCGCCACCACGAGCAACGCTATGATCAGCGCCTTTTTCACTTCTCTCTCCGTACCGTCTTGCTGACGGCCGAGAGGAACAAGACGGTGGTGACGCCAGCGCCGACCGCGGCCTCCGTCATCGCCACGTCGGGCGCGCCGCGATGGTCCCAGACCAGACACATCACGAGGCTGTATGCCGAGAAGATGATCGCCGCGGCGAGCAGGTCTTTCGTCCGCACGACAGCGAGCGCGCACAGCACGAGCAGCACCATCAGCCCGAGGTCGAACAGCCGGCTCATCTCCACGCTCACGTACGCTCACCCCCATCGATGCGGCGCGTCCACGGCCTGAGGCCCGTACGGTACGCGGCCCGCGCGAGGGCATGCCCGGCAGTCGGACTGGTGAGAAGGACGAGCGCCGCGATGGCCAGGATCTTCAGGGCGTCCGGTGCAAGGCCACGCAGCAACGCCAGGCCGATGAGGATCGAGCCGGCCCCGACCGTGTCGCACTTGGTCGCCCCGTGCGTCCTGGAGTAGAAGTCCGGGAAGCGCAGCAGACCAAGCGTGCCGACGAAGAAGAAGAACGCCCCAATCGAGATCAGCACGACCGAGACGGCGTAGCGCACAGCGTCGACGATGCTCACTGCCACTCACCCTTCAACGCGCCCGTCTCGAAGTACCGCGTGGCGACGACAGTGGTCACGAAGTTCAAGAGCGCATACACGAGTGCGACGTCGATGTACAGCGGCCTGCCGAAGACGAAGGAGAGCATCACCAGGAGAACCATCGTCTTGGTGCCTATGACGTTCACCGCCAGCACGCGGTCCAGCACAGTCGGCCCTGTATACGCTCGATAGAGGCACACCGAAGCCACAGCCAACAGGAACACCGCTGCGCCCCACAGGAAGGTGTCCATGTCAGCGCTCCTCGAACACGCGCCGGATGCGGCGCTCGAACGTCCCGTTGACGATGTCCTCCGCGAACTCCTCAGCGAGGCAATGCACGAGGAACTGGTCACCGTCGACGTCCACTGTCAGGGTGCCGGGCGTCAGCGTGATCGAGTTCGCTAGGGCGACCCGGCTCACCTGTCGGTCGAACTTCGCGCGATGGGCGATGAGGACCGGCTCGATCGGCATGCGCGGGTCGAGCACCTTCTCCGCCACGACGACAGCGGCGGCGACGATGTCTCGGACCAGGCGAAGGACGTAGCCGACGAAGCGAAGCCACTGGACCGGACCGAGGACAGGAGGTTCGTCCTGCGCCCAGAGCCGAGAAGAGGCCCACGAGGCGATCAGGACGGCGGCAAGAAGCCCCACGATGTCAGAGACCACGTTCTGGCGCCCAACGAGAATGAACCAGAAGACCGCGAGGAGCGCTGCACACTGGCCGGTCTTCATACCTGGACACCCGTTTCAGAAAAGAGCGAATCGTCCGCAAGCGCGATCCGCTCTCGCAGCAAACCCAGAAGCGTCTCGACGTTCTCGGCGTCGTCAGGAAACACCGCCCACGCCGTTCTCGCCTCCGCAGTCACGAACGGCTCGACCGCGTCGCCCTCGAAACGGGTTTGGGCGACGATGTCTGAGACCCGTGTTGCAACCGCCTGGCATTCTGCTGTCCCCGACTGCGGCAGCAGGATTCCGATGTCGTGTTCCCCGAGACGTCCGACGATGTCGCTGTCGCGGACGGCGGCCCGCACCGCTTCTGCGAAGCGGGCGAGCATCGCCTTCCCCTTGAACGAACCGAACTTCCTGACGAAGCTCTGGTAGCCGGAGACCGATGCGCGGACGACACCGAAGGAATGGCGGTAGCGGACGGACCTGCGGGCCTCTTCCTCGACGCGAGAACAGAAGTGCCGTTCCGAGATCACGCCGGTCTCTTGATCGAGCGCGCTGAGAGCCTGCAGCTCCACGATACGCGCCTCGTCGCGCGTGGTCTTGATGCCAGCGATCACGGCGATGGCGGTGAACGAGCCGATCCCTGCCCACACCGACGATGTATGCTCACGGAGCAACAGGAACGCCGCAAGGGCGCTAAGCGCTCCTGTCACCACCCCGCCGCCGGGCCCGAGCAGGAGTCCTGCCAGCACGATCGGAACGCTCATGAGCGGCCAGACCAGCGCCGCGATGGAACCGGTGGACAACAAGAGCGTTACGAAACCCCATGTCGCTGCGATGATCAGCAGCGACCCGAGCTGCACCCGAGGACCTCGCGCACGCTCGCCCTCGCTCTCGCTCAGCATGGCAGCCCCAGACCCCGCGCGACCTGCGCACAGCAACACGACCCCTGCTGGCGCCGACTTCAAGGAAGTGCTCGCAGCAGTTCACGATTTCATAGAGGAGTGTACCACGGACGAAGTGAAATCAATCACTTGCTGTATAATATGAGCAAGCCTGAACCCCGCTGATGCATATTTCATGCGCGGGCCTCAGCAGGCGTGCACGGTGGCGTCGGCCGAGCTGATGCCTGCCGGATCCGCCACCCAACGCGGCAGGCCCGCCACGCAGGCCGGGCAGTCGTGGCTCGCCAGCATGTCAACGAGAGCAAGCGCCGGAGCGCCGTCCGCAACGAAAGCGCCTGGAACCGCGTGCACGTGCTCGTGCCCGCAGGCGTGGCGGACAGCGAGGATGCGCCTGGCGGGCTCGCTCGATGAGGTGTCGTGTGCAGTAGCCATCGGATCGTCCTTCTGTCGGTACATACCGTACCGGTGTTTGCCTGAGTTGTCAAATGGTTTGACAGCGCTGTAGAATGCCCTCGTGGCCACCACAGTCGGACACACGCTTCGCAGCCTTCGCGTCTCGCGCAACGAGACGCTTCTCGACGTCTCGCGTGCCACCGGACTGAGCGTCGCCATGATCTCCCGCATCGAACGCGGCGAGCGCGCCGCCTCCCCCGCCGCGATCCTCGCGCTCGCGAAGCACTACGGCCTCCCGCCCGACGAGCTCGTCGGGGAAGCGATCGCTGAGCGGATGTGCGCGCGGTACGGCTCTGAGACGGCGTCGTGGGCCGCCGTCCTGCTGGTGCAGACCTCCCGGGCCTCGTCAGGCCGGGATGTCGCGCCCGCACGGCGTCCGGCTCCCACGGATGCCGCTGAGCGAGCGGTCTTCGACCTCGTCCGGGCCGCCGAATGGGGAAGCCGCGACCAGGCGCTTGCTGCGTGCAACGCGCTGCGCAGGTTCGCTGACGTGTCCCTCCGGGCGCTCCGCGACGTCCGCGAACGGCATCCGGATCCGGCAGTGCGTTCCGCGGCCGCGGCGCTGCTCAAGCGCGACATCGAGCGGTGAGCGGGAGAGAAAAGGAGTGTCCCGAGAAACCTCTCCTGCGGTTCCGGTACTCGACAGCTTCCCGTTTCTTACCTTTGGGACCTGAGCGTCCGGCCTGCTTGCGCTGACCCTTCAGCTCCTGCCCCGCCGGCAGCTGCTGGTACGCTGCCTTTCGCGGATCGCCCGGATCGACCTCTCGGGACAAGACGGACTATACCCGCCACGCCGCGCGGGCGCAAGCGGTTTTCGCAAAAATCCGCGGATTCCTGACGAACGGCAATTTACGCGCGCCAAACGGTAGCCTGAAGCCGCTGCACGGCTCTATGCGTCGAGATGCCGCCTGAGGACCTCGTTGACGACGGCCGGGTTCGCCTGCCCGCGCATCTCGCGCATCACCTGGCCGACGAACCACCCGATGAGCCCGGTCTTGCCTGACCGGTAGCTCGCGACCTCCTCGGGGTGCTCTGCAACCAGCTTCGCGACCACCGCTTCGATCGCATCGGCGTCCGAGACCTGCCGCATGCCCTTCCGCTCGACGATCGCTCCGGGCATCTCGCCCGTGGACGTCATCTCGGCGAAGACTTCCTTGGCCTGCTTGCCGGATATCGTCCCCTCGTCGATGAGGACCACCAGCTCGGCGAGCATCTCCGGCGTCACCCCGCAGCCCTCGACGGTAGCCCCGGTCGCGTTCAGGTGCGCAGAGAGCTCCCCGAGCACCCAGTTCGCGACCGGCTTTGCACGCTCAGCGCCCGCCGCCGCGACCGCCGCTTCGAAGAAGCGCGCAAGCGCGCCGTTCTCGGCGATCAGCCGGGCGTCTTGCCTCGGCAGACCGAAGGTCTGCACGTACCGGTCCCGTCGCGCGGCAGGCAGCTCGGGCAGCCGCTCGCGGATCGCCGCTATCTGCTCGTCGGTGAACTCGAACGGCACCATGTCGGGCTCCGGGAAGTACCGGTAGTCGTGCGCCTCTTCCTTCGACCGCAGCGAGCTCGTGCGCTTCGCTGCGGCGTCCCAGTGGCGCGTCTCCTGGACGACGCGGCCGCCAGCGTCCACGAGGTCCGCCTGCCGCACGATCTCGTACGCGAGCGCGTCGTGCAGCGCCTTGAACGAGTTCATGTTCTTGACCTCGGCCTTGGTGCCGAGCCCGGTCGCTCCACGCGGCCGGACGCTCACGTTGGCGTCCACGCGCATCGAACCTTCCTCCATGCTGCAGTCGGATATGCCGAGCGCGAGAAAGATCGTGCGGAGCGACTGCGCGAACCGCCGGGCCTCTTCCGGCGTGCGGATGTCGGGCTCGGTGACGAGCTCGATGAGCGGCGTGCCGGCCCGATTGAAATCGACGAGCGAGTGGTCCGCCCCCGCGATGCGCCCCTCGGCGCCGCCGACGTGGATCATCTTGCCGGTGTCCTCCTCGAGGTGGATGCGCGTGATGCCGATGCGCGTCACGTACGCCGCGTCCCCTTCCCCGACCTCCACGTCGAGGTGCCCGTTCATGCAGAAGGGCAGGTCGTACTGCGAGATCTGGTAGTTCTTCGGCATGTCCGGATAGAAGTAGTTCTTGCGGTGGAACTGGCTGAACCGCGCGATCTCGCACCCCAAGGCAAGACCCGCGAGGATCGTCGCCTCCACGGCCGCTTGGTTCGGCACGGGAAGCGCGCCTGGCATGCCGAGGCACACCGGGCACACGCGGGTGTTCGGCTCGCCGCCGAACTCGACGGGGCACGAGCAGAACATCTTCGACTTCAGACTCGTGAGCTCGGTGTGTATCTCCAGGCCGATCACGGCCTCGTAGCGCTCGAGCACCTCGTTCAAACGGTCCTTGGCCACGGTGGCAAGCTCCTTCGTGTCGTCTGCTCGCATCACCGCTGCTCGCGCACGAGCGGCGGCGTCATGTCCAAACCGAGCGCCTGCTCCAGCGCCGAAGCGACGCGGAACATGGTCGCCTCGTCGAAGTGGCGCGCGGCGATTTGCGCCCCGATGGGCAGCCCGGTCTCCGAGCACAGCGCCACCGGCACGCTGATGCCGGGCAGGCCGGCCAGGTTCAGCGGGATCGTGTAGACGTCGGACAGGTACATGGCGAGCGGGTCGGACGCCTTCTCGCCGATCTTGAACGCGACCGTCGGCGTCGTCGGCGTGAGCAGCACATCGAAGCGCTCGAACGCGTCTGCGAACTCCCGGATGATGAGCGTGCGCGTCTTCTGGGCCTGCGCGTAGTACGCGTCGTAGTACCCGGACGACAGCGCGTAGGTGCCGAGCATGACCCGCCGGACCGTCTCCGGGCCGAAGCCTTCTGCTCGCGACCGCATGTACAGATCGAGCACGTCCTCGGCGTCTTTCACGCGGTACCCGTACCGGATTCCATCGAAGCGCGCGAGGTTCGAGGACGCCTCCGCAGGCCCGATGATGTAGTACGCGCTCAGGCCATGCCTGCTCATCGGGAGCTCGACCTCGCCGACCTCCGCACCGGCCTGTGCGAGCACGCTCGCGGCACGCTCGACCGCTGCGCGCACCTCGCCCGCACAGCCCTCCATGGCGAGCATGTCGGTCACGAGGCCGACGCGCAGGCCCTCGACGCCCTCACCAAGAGCGCCGGCGTAGTCCGCCACCGGCTCGTCGACACTGGTAGCGTCCATCACGTCCTTGCCTGCGATCGCCTGCAGCACCAGCGCGGCGTCTTTCACCGTGCGCGCGAACGGCCCGATCTGGTCCAGCGACGACGCGAAGGCCACGAGCCCGTACCGGCTCACCCGGCCGTACGTCGGTTTGACGGCCACCGTGCCGGTGAGCGCCCCCGGCTGCCGGATGCTCCCGCCCGTGTCGCTCCCGAGGGAGACCGCGGCCATGCGCGCAGCGACCGCCGCGGCGCTCCCCCCGCTCGAGCCGCCAGGCACGCGCTCAAGGTCCCACGGGTTGCGCGTGGGCCCGAACGCGGAGTTCTCGGTCGACGAGCCGAACGCGAACTCGTCCATGTTGCACTTGCCGACCGGCACGGCCCCGGCGTCGAGCAGCCGCTGCACCGTCGTGCAGGTGTACACGGACTCGTAGTTCTCCAGGATGCGGGCGCTGCATGTGGTCCGCGTTCCGATGAGGTTCATGTTGTCTTTGATCGCGACCGGCACGCCGGCAAGCGGCGGCAGCGGATCGCCGGCCGCCACCATCGCGTCGATGCGGTCGGCCGCTGCGAGCGCAAGCTCGGGCGTGACCTGGTTGAACGCGTGCACCTGCGGCTCAAGCGCCTCGATCTGCGCAAGCGCCGCCTGCGCGGCCTCGCGCGCCGACAGCTCCTTGCGCGCGACCGCCTCCCGGATCTCGGCGGCGGTCATATCGACGATGCGACGGCTTGCCATCACGCCTCCTCCTCGACACCGACGATGCGCGGGATGACGAACGCGCCGTCGCTCGCTGCGGGGGCGTTGAGCAGCGCCAGCTCGCGCTGCAGACCTGGTCGCACCTCGTCAGGGCGCGTCACATTGCGGATCGGGAACGGGTGCGCGGTGGGCTCGACACCGGCAAGGTCGAGCTGCTGGATCTCGCTGATGTGGTCGAGTATCGAGCTGAGTTCCTGCGCCAGGTGGCGCACCTGCTCGTCGGTGAGCGCGAGGCGCGCGAGGAGCGCCACGTGCCGGACTTCGCTTTCAGAGATCGCCATGTTCGCTGGCCTTTCCAGGACGGGGCGTACGGACGTATTCTACGCGACCAGGCCTCACGCAACGAGCGAGCGTGCGACGCGCACGGCCTCCGAGGCGCTGGGTGCGTAGGCGTCCGCGCCGATCGCTGCCACCACCGCATCGAGCGGCGTATCGGCGCCGAGGAACACCGCGTTCCAGCCCTCGAGCTCGAGCAGGTCGCACACCATGCGCAGACCGAGTTCGTGACGCTCGCCTGCCACGCACGCTCCGACGAACACCGGCCCGGCGTCCGAACGCGTCGACGCAACGATCGGATACAGCCGCGCCATGAGCACCTGGTTGACGCCGGTGATGTAGTGCTCCATCGCAACGCTCAGACGGCCGCTCTGCCACAGCCTGCCGACTTCGTGCTGGACCGCCCGCAGCACGCGGTCGTACAGGTCGCTCAACCGCACGCCCTCGGTCGCTGCGTCCGCGAGAAGCTGCATCGCTCCGTGCGCGTCCCCCTCGAGCAGCATCTCGAGATAGGCGGTCGCCAGCGAGGCCAGCGGATCCGCGGGGTCGATGGCCGACGGCAGGTCAGGCTTCGCCTCAGCGAGGGCCGCCAACGCGCTGCGCAGCATCTCGGCCGCTTCGCTCGCGCCTGGCCGACTGTCGGCATGGAGCGCTTCCACAAGGGCCGCCACGGCGTCGGTGAGGCAGGTGTCCGGCAGGTCGCGGTGAGCGAGCAGCGACTTCGCCCACACCAGGTACTCTTCGAGCAACCGAGCGTCGCCCACGTCCAGCGCCACTGCAACGGCTCGCGCATGGTGGCGCATGTCCTCGAGGCACACCTCCGGAGCGCTTTCGAGGAAACGCCTCGCTTCGGCACTGCGCTCGTACAGCACCGACAGCGCGGACTCGGCGACGGCGTCGACGTCCCGCACCGGGTCCTGTCCCCAGCGGTCAGATGCGTGGGCCACTGCCTCTCCTCCTCCGTCGATCATCGCCCGGCCGCGTCACCCGCGCAGAGTGAATGCCGCCACCACCGTGATGGCATTGTACGCGGCGTGCACGGCGATCGCTGGCTTGAGTCCGCCGCGGTCGTGCGCGAGCCACCCGAGAGCAGCCCCCAGCACGGCCATCGGCACGAACAGCCAGAGCGACCGATGCAACGCCGCGAAGATGAGCGCCTGGACGGCGATAGCGGCAGGGACCCCGAACCGCGAGAGCATGCCTTTGAGCAGCACTTCCCGAAACACGAGCTCCTCGACCACCGGCCCTACGAACACCACAAGCGCCGCGGCGAGCACAAGCCCGGTCGCACCCGCACCGAACGTCTGCAGCAGCGTCGAGGAGTCCGGAGCGAGACCTGCGCTTCGCACCGCAAGACCGTACGCGATCGCGGCAAGCCTGGCCCCGACGAGAACGAGCACGGCGAGCCCAGCGGTCGCAGCGCGCTCGCGCAGCGTGCGGTCACGCCCGCCGAACAGGTCGCGGAGCGTCCTGCCGCGCCGAGCGGCGAGCCATCGGACCGCCCCGAGCTGCACCAGGTAGTACGCGCTCAGCGCGACCGCTCGCACGAGCACGAGCGCGTCCATCGGAAGCGCCCGGACCGGCCGGGACGCGAGAAGCGCCTCCTTGCCGACGAACGCCGCCAGCGTCACGGCCAGCATCGCGAGCGCTTCAAGCAGCGACCACCCATCGTCTGCCGCGCGCACGCGCTGCGCGCTCGACCTCGCGCGCGGCGTGGCCGCTGCCGGGGGCGCTGAGCGCCCGCGCGGTGCCGCCACCGGGCGCGCCGGCGCCCGCGAACTGCGCACGGCCGGCGACGCGGGCGCCGAGAGCGCGCCTGCGCCGCACACCTTCACGCACGCCATGCAGCCGTCGCACACGAGCGGGTCGATGGCGATGAACGTCCTGCCGATGCGGATGGCGTTCCGCGAGCAGGCCGAAAGACAGCGGCCGCACCTGTCGCAGCGGCGAGGATCGATGCGCACGCGGGTCCTTGACGCCATCACGACGCGGGGGGCTCCTTGGCAGCCAGCATGCGCACAAGGTCGTCCTCGCCGATGATCGGCACGCCAAGCGCACGGGCCTTGTCGAGCTTGCTGCCCGGGTTCTCGCCGACCACCACGAACGAGGTCTTCTTGCTCACGCTGTCGGTCACTTTCGCGCCGAGCGCCTTGAGCGCTTCGCTCGCCTCCTCGCGCGTCATGGACGAGAGCGCGCCCGTGAGCACGAAGGTGAACCCGGCAAGCGGCTGCTCGCCAGGCGTCTCGGGACGCTCCTCGCAGGTCGCGACACCCGCGGCCTTCAGGCGCTCCACGAGCGCGCGGTTCTCGGGGTTGCCGAAGAACGCGCGCACGCTCGCGGCGATGACCGGCCCGACACCCTCGACCGCCGCAAGCTCGGCCTCGCTCGCCTGCGCGATCGCGTCCAGCGATCCGAACGAGTGCGCGAGCGCCTCGGCCACCGTCGCGCCCACGTGACGGATGCCGAGGCCGAACAGCAGGCGTGCCAGCGGCCGCCTCTTCGAAGCCTCGATTGCGGCGATGAGCTTCTTTGCGACGACGGGCCCAAGCACGACCGGCGATCCGTCCTTCTTGGTCCTGCCGGTCGAAAGCGTCGCCAGGACGTCTTCGGTCAGCCGGTAGAAGTCGGAGACGTCCGTGACGAGCCCTTCGTCGACGAGGCGACGGATGATCTCCTCGCCCATGCCGTCGATGTCCATCGCGCCCCTGCTCGCCCAGTGGATGAGCCGCTCCAGACGCTGCGCGGGGCACGCGGCGTTCACGCACCGCACCACGACTTCGCCTTCGGGCTTCCAGACCGGCGAGCCGCACGAAGGGCACCTGTCGGGCATCACGAACGGCCGCTCGGTGCCGTCGCGGAGCTCGACGATCGGGCCGACGACCTCAGGGATGACGTCGCCCGCCTTCCTCACGACGATGGTGTCGCCGATCATGACGCCCTTGCGCGCGATCTCCTCGGCGTTGTGCAGCGTCGCGCGCGCGATCGTCGAGCCGGCGACCCGCACGGGCTCGAACACTGCGTACGGCGTGAGGGCGCCCGTACGCCCGACGCTCACGCGGATGTCGAGGAGCTTGGTCGTTCGCTCCTCGGGCGGGAACTTGTAGGCGATCGCCCAGCGCGGCGCTTTCGCGGTGAATCCGAGCTCCGCCTGCTTCGCGAAGTCGTCGACCTTCACCACGACGCCGTCGATCTCGTACGGCAGGTCGTGCCGGCGCTGTAGCGCCTCGCGGCAGTATGCCACCACCTCGTCTGCAGACGAGCACACCGTGACGTCCGGATTCACTTTGAACCCCGACGCGCGCAGCCACTCGAGCGCCTCGTGCTGGCTTCGCAGCCCGAACCGATCGGGATCCACGACCTGGTACATGAACGTGTCCAGGTCGCGAGAAGCCGTCACCGCCGGGTCCTTCTGGCGGACCGAGCCCGCTGCGGCGTTGCGCGGGTTGGCGAACACCGGGAGGCCGGCCGCCTCCTGCGCCTCATTGAGCCGGGCGAACGACTCCTTCGGCATGAAGACCTCGCCGCGCACCTCGACGGTCGCGCCGGCGCCGGGACCGATCAACCTGAGCGGCACCGTCTTGATCGTGCGCACGTTGGCGGTGACGTCCTCACCGACGGTCCCGTCTCCCCGGGTGGCTCCGCGCACGAGCACGCCGTCCTCGTAGGTCAGCGCGATCGAGGAGCCGTCGATCTTGAGCTCGCACACGTACCGCGCGTCCGGCCCCACCTCGGGACTCACGCGAGCGAGCCACGCCAGCAGCTCGGACTCGTCCATGGCGTTGTCGAGCGAGTACATGCGCTGCGCGTGCCGCACCGGCGCGAACTGCTCCGACGGCGGCGCTCCCACGCGCTGGGTCGGCGAGTCGGGCGTCACGAGCTCGGGGTGGTCCCGCTCGATCTGCTCGAGCTCGCGCACGAGCGCGTCGTACGCGTCGTCCGAGATCTCCGGGTCGTCGAGCACGTAGTAGCGCCAGGAGTGGTATGCGATGAGCTCGCGCAGCTTCTGTGCGCGTGCGGCGATGTCTTCGCCGGCCACCGTCTACTCCTCGTCGGACTTCAGCCGCTGCACGTGGACGTCGTTCACCGAGTAGATGGTCGCCTCCGGCACGAACCGGTTGATGCGCTCGGCCTCGTAGATCCACACGTCGGTCATGCGCACCTTGAAGTAGACGCCGCCAGGAGCGTGCACCGGCTCGACCTCCACCTCGTTCGCGAGGTAGGCCCTGAGCTCGGTCTCGACGTAGTAGTTGAACACCCGCGCCGCATCGCGGTACTCGTCGTAGAGCTTGATGCGGTACTCGGCCTCTTTCAGGTCCAGCTCATCGATGCTGTCCATGCTCGTCCTCCTCGGAAACCGCCTTCACCCAGGCCCATTCCACTCAAGCCACGGGAGCGAGCGATATCTCGCCCGCGGCCGCCATCGTCTCGCCTGCTATCGCTACCGCGCCCAGGACGCCAGGCACCGCCACGACGCGCTCGACAGCCGTCTGCACGTCGGACGGGCGATGCACGAGGTTCCCGAGCATGCTCGCAGCCGCGTCCGCGAGTGCCCCGCTTCGCGCGACCACTGTCGCCGCGTGCGCCGAACCGAGGCTCAGGCTCGGGCCGACCGTTGCAGACGATGTGCACACGGCCACGCCGTGGGGAGCCGATCCCAGCCGCACCGTCACGCGGCCGGACAGAGGCGAGCCGCCTGCGTCAATGCGCACCGCACGCTCGTGGCGCGTGATAAGGTACACGTCGCCGCCGTTCTCGACGATCACCTCGCGCGACAGCGGCGCGAGCGCACGGGCCACCGCTTCTGCGACCGCGCCTGCCACGGCCGCCAACGGCCCGACGCCGGCGAGCCTGCCCGCCTCGGCCATCTCGCGCACGATCGCCGGCGCGCTCGGCTCGACCTCGACGGGCGCCAAGCTCTCAGCGAAGCGCGGGTGGGCCGCGACGTACGCGTCGAGTCCGCGTCGCAGCTCTTTGACAGTGCGCAGCGCTTCTTCCGTAAGATCGCGGTCCGCGGCCACGAACAGGTCGGTCTCTGCGAACACGACCTCGAAGCGCGCAAGCCCCGCCGGGTCGACGTGATCGCGGTATATGCGCGGCTCGTAGGGCATGTGCTAATCCTACCCTACCGTGCCATACTGGAGGACAGGAGAAAGGACGGCCGTGCACGAGATCCTTGCACTGTGCATCGAGCTCGACGAACGCGCTGAACACTTCTACCGCGCGCTCGCGGAGCGCCTCGGCTCCGAAGACCTGCGCGCGCTCTTCCGCGCGCTCGCGGACGAGGAGCGCACGCACGTCGGGTGGTGGAGCGAGCTTCTGGACGCGTGGGACCGCGGACTGCTTCCCGACATCGTCGATGACCCTGGATCGCTGCTCACGCGCCTGCGCCACATCCGTGAGGAGATGAGCGTCGCGCACAGGACGTCGCCTGAGCAGGTCGATCCCGAGACCGCGCTTGGGCTCGCGGCGCGGGTGGAGTTCTTCATGCTCGATCCCGTGTTCAGCCAGCTCATCGACCTCATGGAGCCGGCGCACGCGACATCACGCCACGATGCGTACAGCCACCACGTGCAGCGCCTCGTGGCCGCGATCGCGCGTCACGCGCAGCCAGGCTCGACCGCGGCCACGCTCGCGAAGGTGCTCGAGCGCACGTGGTCGGACAACCGAGAGCTCACGCGGTTCGCGACCCAAGACCCGCTCACGGGTCTGCGGAACCGCCGCGCGCTCGACACACACCTGCCGCAGTGGCTCGCCTGGGCCGCCCGGTACGGCCGGCCGATCGCGCTCGTGCTCGTCGATCTCGACGGGCTCAAGGGCATCAACGACGGCCACGGCCACCGGGCGGGCGACCGCGCGCTGAAGGCCGTCGCCGAGTCCATCCGGTCGTCGATCCGGGCCTCGGACCTCGCGCTGCGCTACGGAGGCGACGAATTCGCGATCGTAGCACCCGAATCCGGGGTCGAGGAGTACGAGGCCCTCGCACGCAGGCTCCTCGATGCCGTCCGCTCCCGGTCGGTGACTGTTGCAGACGGCGTGGCGATCCCCGTGCGCGTCAGCGTCGGCGGCGCTATCGCCCTCGACCCGGCAGGCTCTCGGCCGCGCTCGGTCGATGAGCTTATCGTGGCCGCCGATACCTCGCTGTACGAGGCGAAAGACGCCGGGCGCGACCGTGCAGGCGCCGCCGTCACGCTCGAGCTGCGGTAGCCGCCTCCCGCGCGTGGTAGCTCGACCGGACGAACGGACCCGAGGCGACCGCCGCGAACCCCATCGCACGGGCCTCGGCCTCCACCGCCGCGAAGACCTCCGGTCGCACGAACTCGACGACCGGCAGGTGCCCGCGGCTCGGACGCAGGTACTGCCCGACGGTCACGATCGAACAGCCCGCACGCCGCAGGTCTGAAAGCACCGCCACGACCTCGTCGAACGATTCGCCCAGCCCGAGCATGAGGCCGGACTTCACCGGAAAACCGCCTGCGTCGGCAGCACGCCGCAAGACCCAGAGGCTGCGCTCGTAATCCGCTTGCGGCCGCACGGCAGCGTAGAGCCGTGGCACGGTCTCGACGTTGTGGTTGAAGACGTCAGGGCGCTGGGCGAGCACGACGTCGAGCGCCTCGGCCGAGCCGCCGAAGTCGCTCGTCAGGACCTCGACGGCCGCGCCCGGAACCGCTGAACGGATCGCACGGATCACCGCCGCGACGTGGCCGGCGGCGCCGTCCGGAAGGTCGTCGCGCGTCACCATCGTCACGACGACGTGCTCGAGACCGAGCTCGGCCGCGGCCTGGGCGACCCGCTCGGGCTCAGTGGGATCCAGCGGCTCAGGGGAGCCGGGCTCGACCGCGCAGAAGCGGCATCCTCGCGTGCACACCGCTCCGGCCACGAGGAAGGTGGCCGTCCCGGACGCGAAGCACTCGCCCTGGTTGGGGCACTTGGCAGACTGGCACACGGTGTGGAGCCTGTGACGTGCAAGGAGGTCCTTGACGGTCGCGTACGAGCCCTCGCGCGCGATCGGCCGCCGCATCCACTCAGGCATCCGCGCCGCGCGCTCGCCGTGCTCGTAGGCCATCAGCGACCGGCCTTCGACTTCGCGGCGGCTTCCTCGCACGCCAGCATGAGCGTCTCGGAGGCGGTCGGGTGCGCGTGCACCGCCTCGCCGATCTCGGCGACGCTGATTCCCTTCCGGATGGCGATCGAAGCTTCGTGGACGATCTCGACCGCGAACGGGCCCACGATCTGGCATCCGAGCATCCGGCCGCTGCCGCGTTCCGCCACGACCTGCACGAATCCCTCGGGCTCGCCCTCCGCAAGCGCCCGTGCGTTGCCGGTGAACTTGGCGATCGCCTGCACCGCATCGATACCCTGCGCCGCCGCCGCATCACGCGTGAGACCCACGGTCGCGACGTTCGGGAAGGTGTACACGCACGCAGGGATGCAGTCGTACCGCACGCTCTCGTAGTCGGGCTCGACACCTGCAACCGCCGCCTCGACCCACGCGACCGCGTTGCGGGCGGCCGCCCGGCCTTCAGCCTCCGCGGCGTGCGCCAGCATCATTCCGCCGATGGCGTCGCCCACTGCGAAGACGCCCGGCACGCTCGTGGCCATGTGGGCGTCGACCTTCACCGCTCGCCGCTCGAATGCCACGCCTGCGCACTCAAGGCCGATGCCGGACGCCGTCGGAACGCGGCCGACCGCTGAGAGCACGACGTCGGACTCCACCGCCCGGCCGCTTCGCAGCGACGAGAACATGCCTCCGCCGCGCTCCTCGACCGCTTCCACCGCATCGCCCAGCACGAAGGTCGCTCCGAGCGCCTCCAATGCTTGCTGGACGGTGCGTGCGACGCGCTTGTCCATGCCTGGCAGCACCTGTTCGGTGAGCTCGACGACCGTGACCTGGCTGCCGAACGCAGCGTACGCGCACGCGAACTCGAGACCGATGACGCCGCCGCCGATCACGAGGATGCGTGCCGGGATCTCCTTGAGCGAGACGGCATCGTCGCTCGTCCACACCCCCGGAAGCGAATGGTCGATGTTGGGCAGCCGGAACGGCTCCGAGCCGGTCGCCACGATCACCGCGTCGGCCTCGATGGTCTGCGAGCCACCGTCTGCCATCTCGATCTCGACGATCCGGGCCGCGCTCAACCGCCCCGACCCCCGGATCACCGCCACTTTCAGCCGACGGGCGGTCGCCTCGAGCTGGCCTCGAAGCTCGTCCATGACACCGCGCGTGCGCGCCTCGAGCGCCGGCAGATCGACAGAAAGCGGCGAACCGGAAAGCCCCAGCGAAGCGGCGTTGCGTGCGTCGAGCGCCGCGTGCGCAGACCTCAGGATCGCCTTGGTCGGGACGCAGCCCCAGTTGAGACAGGTCCCACCGAGCCGGTCGCGCTCCACCAGCACGACGTCAGCGCCAAGCCGAGCGGCCTCGAACGCTGCCGCGTATCCGCCCGGCCCCCCACCGATGACCACGATACGCATACCGACCTCCCAACGTCGCATATCGCACGATTCTAGCACCGCGCTGCGAGCCGCTTCCTTGCCGTTCGTCCGGCCGTTCGTCGGGAGACGGAGCGATTTGGTTGTCAATGGTCGGTCGTATGCTAACAATGTTGCTGTGCAGTGCCGATATGAGGGGAAACGGTCGCAATCGGCACAACGGTCTTGAGGGGACGATCATGAGGAAGCCGCGCGGTGCGACGCCGCGGAACGAGCCACGGCTCTTGGCGGCCGCGCTAGGGGTCATCATCCTCTTTTGGCTCGCCGTGAGCTACGTCCACGGCGTCCTCTCGCCCGAAGGCCGCGGATTCCTGAACGACCTGCTCCATCCCGAGCCGCCGACGCTCGCACTGCGAATCATGATAGCAGCGCTTATCGGCCTCGGTGCGTGGTACACGCAGACCATGTTCGACCGGTACGCGGCCACGGTGCGGACGCTCGAGCACGAGCGGTCGAAGCTGCAGATGGTGTACGACCACAGCCCGGACGCGGTGATCATCCTGGATCCGGACTACACGGTTCGCTACGCGAATCCAGCGACGCAACGGCTCACCCGGCTCGACCCCGAAGACCTCGTCGGCCGTCGATGCTTCGAAGCCGTCCTGGGTCTTGACGGACCGTGCGAGGGATGCAGGCTCGACGAGGTCGTGCGCACGCACGCGCCGCAGACCGGCGTGAAGCACAGCGTCGACTCCACCCGAGGAGAGATCTGGATCGAATCGACGTTCTATCCGGTGCTATCACAGGACGGCTCGATCGAATCGGTCGTCGAGACGGCGCGTGACATCACCGACATCAGGCGGGCGGAAGTCGCCCTTCAGGAGTACAGCGAGCGGTTGGAGCGGGAAGTCCACGAGCGTACCGCTGACATCGAGCGCGCGAACGAGCTCCTCACGGAGGAGGTCGCCGTGCGACGCCGCGCCGAGCGCGCGCTCCGTGAAAGCGAGGAGCGCTTCCGGAGCCTCGTGGAGATGGCCCCGGACCTGATCCTCGTCCACATCGAAGGCGTCGTGTCGTTCATCAACCCGAACGGCGCGCGCATGCTCGGCTATGACGACCCCCGTGACGTGCTGGGGACGCACGTGCTGGAGTTCGTCGACCCGGCGTTCCGGGACCGCGCGGCCGAGGCCCTGAGGACGACGGTGGTTGAGCGCAGGCCCCTGCTGCCGACAGAATTCCGATTCCTCCGCAAGGACGGCACCACCGTCGACGTGCAGGTGTCTTCGACACCGCTCATGTACCACGGCAGGCCCGCCGTGCAGGCGGTGGCGCACGACATCACGGAGCGCAAACGCGCCGAAGAGACCATCCGCAAGATGGCGTACTACGACCTGCTCACCGGGCTTCCGAACCGCGCGCTGTTCGACGATCGCCTCGCGGTGGCGATCGCTCGCGCCGAGCGGGAGGACTCGTGCTTCGCTGTGATGTTCATGGACATCAACGACTTCAAGCTCATCAACGACTCGCTCGGCCACGCGGTCGGCGACGCTCTGCTCGCCGAGATCGGTCGCAGGCTGAGCAAGGTCGTGCGCCGGAGCGATACGGTCGCACGCCTCGGCGGCGACGAATTCACCGTGCTGCTTCCCCAGGTGACGTCGCGAAAGGCCGCAGGACTGATCGCTCGCAAGATCGTCAAAGCGCTGGAAGAGCCGATGCTCATCGAGGAAGGAGCCGTCCCTATCGACGTGTCCATAGGGATCGCGTTCTACCCCACCGACGGCCGCAGCTTCAGCGACCTCATGCACGCCGCTGACATGGCGATGTACGCATCGAAGAACGAAGACGTGCCGTTCGCGTTCGCAGATCCGAGCCTCGTGATGCCTGGCAAGGACGCATCGCGAGCATAGCGGCTCAGGCGCGCGTCTCTTTCTCCGTGACGACCTGCGTCTTGATCATCCGCACGAGCGCCTGGAGCGCCTCGAAGACGTGCTCCCTGATGTCGCCGGCGACGACCACGTACATGATGTCGTCCCCTACCGCGAGCCTGCCTTCGTTCACCCACGCGCGCACGTAGGTGACGCCTTCCATCAGCCGTGCGCTGGCGACGATCTCCTCGAGCCGGTCCCGGTCGACAGAGAGCTCCATGCCCGCGACGAGCTCACCTGAGCGCGAGGTGCCGCGCACGACACCGTTGTGCACCAGGAACATGCCGGTCGCAGACAGGTCGCACGAGCGCTTGGCCTCTTCGAGCCACTCGTCGACGGACGGGCGACGCCCTGCGGGTGCCATACCCAGCTCCTCCGGACGCGGGCGGACGGATCGCTGCCAGTATAGCGTCGCTCAGCTCGAGCCGGCCAGACGGCACTGGATGCAGTTAGCAGGAACGCTGCTGCGTATGACGTGCTCTTCACACGACAAGAAGCGGTCGAGCGTGATCGCCGCACACCGCGAGATGGGATGGCTGGCCGCATCACCGAATGCGACAGCGAACAAGATCGACCAGCCTGAGAGGTGCGTGAGGAAGAAGTCGGCCGCTTGATCAGACGCTCCGCTGTCTCCAGTGCGTACCCGCTCCAAAAGGAACCGCATGTAATCGAGCTCGACCGCGATGTGCGACTCGCACGACACCAGGTGACGCACGACGTAGCCGCTCTTCTCGTACAGAGCACTGAGGCGCCTCACGAGGTCCTCGGGCCTGTCGGTGACGTACATCGCCTCGCACGGCGAGACCCGGTGGACGAAGGGGTCGAACCGTTCAGCCCCGATGATCGCCTGACGCTCGTCACAGAAGCGAGCCGCTTCACCAGGATCGCGCGCCGCACGCTCCGCCTCTGCGCACGCCGCTTGGATGGCGTTCTCATCGTAGAACGCAAGCGAGCACCACGAACCCGCGCCCCCCAGCGAGACGACACCTGCGGCCGCTTCCTCGGCGGTGCCTCCGAATACATCGGCAAGCGCACCGTAGGTCTTGATCCGAGCCTCGAGGTCGCACCGGCAGAGCTGTTCGCCGAAAAGCCCCATCGTCTCACCGCGCTTGCTGATCGGATGATCGGTGTGCGTCCGCAATCGTAGCACGCCGCCCCCTGTTGTTCATCGATGCTTTCAGGACTTTTCACCTGATTAACGCGCGACGGCTTCAGAAGGTTACGGCGGAAGAGGCACCGCGGTGTGCGCAATGCACGGGGGCTCCCGCAGTGCGGCACGCGGTGCGTAGCTAGCGTTGCGGCACGACGCCTGCGCGCTCGAGCACTTCCGGCACCCGCGCGTCGAGGCCGAGTGGCATGACGTGGACACCGTCCGCGACCTCGCGGATGGCCGCCACCTGCTCGACCGCAAGGTCGATCGCCGCCTCCAGCGGGTCTGCGGCCTGTCTGATCCGCCGCGCGACATGCTCAGGCACCATGAGCCCCGCCAGGTGGGCGTTCACGAAGTCGATCACACGCGGGCTGCGCAAGAACAGCACGCCCGCGATGACCTTCGCGCCGTGCGCGTGCACCGCGTCCACAGCGCGAGCGAGCTTGTCCAAGTCGAAGACGGCCTGCGTCTGGAAGAACCGCGCGCCGGCCTCGATCTTCCCGACCGTCCGGGCGAGCTGCGCGTCCCACGGTTCCGCCTCGGGGAACATCGCCGCGCCGAGGTAGAATCCCGTCTTACCTGCGAGCGGACGGCCCTGCATGTCCTGGCCCTCGTTCATGCCGGACGCGATCTGCAACAGGTGCGTCGAGTCGATGTCGAACACTCCTTTGGCTTGCGGATGGTCGCCGCTTCGCGCGTCGTCCCCCGTCACCACAAGCAGGTTCTCGATACCGAGGGCCCACGCAGCCATCAGGTCCGATTGCAGCGCAAGCCGGTTCCGATCGCGGCACGTCTGCTGGAAGATCGGCTCGAATCCCATCTCGAGCGCCACCAGACACGCGCCGAGGCTCGACATGTGCAGCGAGGCGCCCTGGTTGTCGGTGATATTGAGCGCGTGACACAAAGGACCCACGAGACCCATCGTCTTGCGCATCGCCGAGACGTCCGCGCCGCGCGGCGGAGCGATCTCGCCGGTGATGACGAACTCGCCGCGCTCGAGCGCGTCACGCAGGCGGCTCATCGCGCGCTCCCGCTCGGTCCGCTCGCCCGCACGCTCAGCTTCGCGGGCTTGAGCTTCTTGGAGTGGTCTTTCGGCGGCAGCGTGCGCGCGACGTCTCTGCCCTGCTGGGCGAGCCGCTCGCGGATCTGCACGTGCACGCACGGGCGGTCGCGCACGACGTCGCACATGCCGTCCCACATGCCGCCGCACGGGCCATTCAGCAGGCCTTTCGGACAGGTGGTGACGGGGCAGATGCCTCCGGTGGCGTCGAGCACGCACTCGCCGCACATCTGGCAGCGTTCCTCGAACACCCCATGGCGTACGACCGTGCCGAGGAACGCCGACTCCAGCCCAGGGAACACCGGTTTTGCCACGGCGTCGGCCACCGTTTGCGTCCCGGCGCCGCAGGCGAGCACGACGATCGCATCGGCGGCATCGATGGTGGCCGCGTGCTTGCGCGCCTCGAGCTTCACGCCGCCCGCGTGGCACGTGACCTCGGGGACGGTCGAACCCGTCACCGCAAAGCCGGCCGCGGACAGACGCTCGCGGGCCTCCGCCACTTCCGGTTCGCCGCCGGTGTGCGCAGCTGTGGCACACTCCCCGCATCCCACAACGAACACGCTTCGCGCGCCCACCGACGCCAGGTCGTCGAGCACCCGCTGCCATTCGCGCTGTCTCGTGATGATCACGTCAGATGCCCTCCTCGCCTCGGCGCTTCGCGAGCGCAGCGCGCACCGCCTCCACGCACCCCGGAGCGTCCTCGGCGTAGCCTGCCCCGATCGAGCGCGCGTAGTCGGCTGTCACCACGGCGCCGCCCACGAGCACCGGTGTCCCCGTCGATGCGACAGCACGCACGGCCTCCTCCATCGCCGAAAGCGTCGTCGTCATCAACGCGGACGCGCACACGACGTCCGCGTCAAGGGCCGCCTCGGCGAACCGCTCCGCGCTCACGTCCACGCCGAGGTCGTCCACAGAAAACCCGTAGCTCTCGAGCATCGAGATGCAGATGTCCTTCCCGATGCTGTGGATGTCACCTTTCACGGTGCCGAAGGCCACGCGCCCCAGCGAAACGCCCTCGCCTGGTGGCAGGTGACGCTTGGCGACCTCGACGGCCGCCTTCATCGCGTCCGCGGCCGCGATGAGCTGCGGCAAGAAGACGTCGCCCCGCCCGTACGCGTCACCGAGGCGCTGGATCGCGGGGGTGAGCACCGACGCGATCACGTCCTGCGGCCGCACGCCGCGAGCGATCAGCCGCTTCACCAGCCCAGGAGCGCCATCCGCGTCGCCCCGCTCGATCGCGAGCGCGAGCAGGTCCTCGTCGCGTGCCGATTCCGGCGCCGCCTCGGGCGCGCGCTCCGCGGCAAGCGCGACCCACCGCTGGGCGCGCTCGTCACGACCGAGGAGCGCATCGACGGCCGCTACCGTTCGCATCACCTCAGCGTCTGCCGGATTCACGATGGCAGCGTCCAGGCCTGCACCGGCCGCCATCGCCAAGAACGCGGCGTTCAGAGTCGAGCGCCCGGGCAGTCCGTGGCTCACGTTGCTCACCCCGAGCACGGCCGCAAGGCCCCACCGTGACTTCACCTGACGCAGCGCCTCCAGTGTGACCGCCGCTGAGCCGGGGTCGGACGCGGCTGTGAGCACGAGGCAGTCGACGAGCAGGTCGTCGTCGGCAAGTCCTGCGTCGTGGGCGCACCCACGCACACGCTCCACCACCGCGACGCGGCCCTCGGCCGTCGCCGGGATGCCGTCGTCATCGAGCGCGAGCACGAGCACCGCCGCTCCGTAGCGCCTCGCAAGCGGCAGCACCGCGCTCATCGACGCCTCACCGCCGTTCACGCTGTTGATGAGCGCGCGCCCGGGATACAGCTTGAGCGCCTCCTCGAGCGCATCCGCGTCCGTCGTGTCGAGCACGAGCGGCAGGTCGCACGAGCCCGAAAGCGCGAGCACCGCTGCGGGAAGCGCCTGCTTCGCATCCACGCCGGCGGCGCCGACGTTCACGTCCAGCGCGTCTGCCCCTGCTGCGGCCTGCTCCGCGGCGAACTGACGTACGATCGCCATCGACCCTTCTTTGAGCGACTCGGCGAGCGCCTTCTTGCCGGTGGGGTTGATCCGCTCGCCGATCGCAACGATGCGGCGTCCGCCGCCGATCGTCACCGTGCGGCGCGGGCTCGCAAGCGTCACGCCCGGGCCTCGTCCGGACCGTGCGCGCACGGGAAGGTGCTTGGCGGCATCGACGATCGCGCCGGTGAACGCCGGGGTCGAGCCGCAGCACGAGCCCACGACCGACGCCCCTGCCTCCACGAACTTCGCGGCGTACGAGCCCATCTCATCGGCGGTGCCCGGGAAGACCGTCGCGCCGTCGACGATGCGCGGGATGCCCGCGTTCGGCTGGATGATGATGGGAAGCGCTGTCGCGCGCGCCATGCGCTCCACGAGCGGCAGCATCTCGGCTGGGCCGAGCCCGCAGTTGATGCCGACCGCTGCCGCGCCCGCCGCCTCGAGGATGACAGCCGCCGTCTCGGGCGGGGTGCCCGAGAGGTCCATGACCCCGCTGCGGCCGAACGTGACGGTCACGAACACCGGGAGGTCGCACGCGTCCCGCGCGGCGAGCACCGCGCAGCGCGCCTCGGCGATGTCGGTCATCGTCTCGATGAGGATCGCGTCCGGCGACTCGACCGCAAGCGCCTGCACCTGCTCGAAGAAGTGCGCGTACACCTCGTCGAACGTCGCAGCGCCCAGCGGCTCCATCACGAGGCCGGTCGGACCGACGTCTGCGAGCACGTGCTGCGCACCGGACTCGCGCGCGAGGCGGACGCCTGCGCGGTTGAGGTCATCCAACATGTCTTCCAAACCGTGCTGCGCAAGCTTCGGGCGCGTGCCGCCGAAGGTGTTCGTGGTGACGCAGTCCGCCCCGACGAGCACGTAGCTGCGATGTATCTCAGCGATGACGTCCGGGGCGATGAGATTGAGTTGGATGCCCGGCTGCTCGGTCGGTATGCCGGCGCGTTGCAGCATCGTGCCCATCGCCCCGTCGACGACGAGCACCTCACGGCCAAGCCGGGCCGCGACATCAGGCATCCTGCGCGCCCTCCTTCCGCTCCTCTGCCGCCCTGTCGTCGAGGTATCTCGATGCGAAGTTGTGCGCGGTGAAGTACACGATGAGCACGAACGCGCCGATCTGCACCACCGCATCCAGCCCCATCTCGCTCCAGAACACGCGCAGCTCTCCTGACGAGGCCCCCCACGCCACGCATCCCGCGAGGCCGGCCAGCAGCGTCGCGCTGCTCGCCTGCAGCACGCGGCGGCCGGCGCGGGCGCCTGCCCGGGCGCCGGCCGGGAGCGCCGCCACGGCCAACGCGAGCGACACGACCACGAGCACGACGAACGCCTGCAGGAATCCGAGCTGCGGCACGAGCGTCACCTCCTCCTGGCTAGAAGCTGAGCGTGATGGCCCGTCGTGGACAGGCTACCACGCACGCCTCGCAGTACACGCACTTGTCTTTGTCGAAGACGAGCTCATCGCCCCTGCCGTTCAAGGTGAGAGCGCCGGGGCGGCACACGGCTGTGCACAGACCGCAGAGCACGCACTTCTCTTCGTCTAGGCAGATGTCCGTCGCCGCAGGCTTGACCACGATGCCTTCGGACTCCAAGAACGCGACGCCGGCCTCGAAGTCCTCCTTCCGACCGGTCACCTCGAGAACCATGCGGCCCTCCTGGCCCGGATGGATCTGTGCTCGCAGGATGTTCGGCACCAAGTCGAAGTCCTTCACCAGGTGGTACGTGACCGGCTTCGTGGCCTGCCGGGGCGGGAACGTGAGGTCGAGCCTCTTGCGCGGCATCTATATCGCCTCCTCGCTTCGGATCTCCAGCGGTTTGACGCCTTGCTCGCCAGGCTGCGGCAACGGCTTGAGCGGCTCGGCGAGCGTGAAGCGCTCCTCGGCGATCCACCGCTTCAGTTCCGCTGCGATCTCCCGCGCCTTCGCACGCGAGCTGATGGGGCCGGTAGGGACCTTCTTGCCCTGCACCTCGATCGTGCCGGATCGGAGCTCAGCGTAGGTCACCTGGCCGAGCGCGGGGCGGCTGCGACGCTGCACCCCGTAGTCGAACACCGTCGCCGAGATGTCGGCGTCGGTGAGCGCAAGCGTCGCGGCGATCTCTTCGTCGAGCACGGGGATCGGGACGCCGATGCCGACGAACGCGCTCACACCGTACCCCGTCATCGATGCGGCGGCGAAGAACCGCGTCGATGCACGTTTCATGTCGGCAATGACCGCGAGCGTGCCCGCCGGCGCCAACGGCACGCCATGCTCGTCCCGTTGCTGGTTCGGGTTGTGCTGCGTCCCTTCCCAGGCGACGAATCCCGGGGCGCCCGCGACGAAGATGCGGCTGCCCACGCCGATCGTCCGGTAGGTCGGGTCGTTCAACAGCGGTGAGAGCGCGCCTGCGGAGCAGTACGTGGCGTTCCCCAGGTGCGGGAGGAGCGTGCCCATGTAGGTGTGCAGCACGCGTTCGGATGAGTTCACCGCCACCGCGTAGTTCTGGTACGCGTTCCGTGGGTTGAAGAAGTACGCCTGGTTGAGGTCCTGAAGCCGCACCCACGTGTCGATCTCGGTGCGCGGATAGCAGTCCGTGCCAGAGCTCCACGCTCTGAGCCGCACCGCCTTGCCAGCAAGCAGGTCTTCGATCACGTGCGCGCCGCCATACTCGATGCCACGCGTCGAGCTCTGCTGCGTCACGCCCAGGTAGGTGTCGACGGCCGCCAGGCCGCCGTACGCCTCCACGTCGTTCAAAGTGATGCGGCTCATGCGGATGGGCGGGTCGCTGTGCCCGAAGTTGAGCATCACACCTGAAGAGCACATCGGGCCGAACGTCCCGGTCGTCACGACGTCCACGCGCGCGGCCGCTTCGCTCACGCCAACGCCCGCCGCTAGTTCGGCGAACTCCTCGGCCGTGAGCACCACCGCTGCGCCCGAGACGATGCGCTCGTTGATCTCGTCCCACGTCTTCGCCATCACACACCTCCTGGTATGCAAAACGCCTCCCGCCCGACAGTCCTTGTCAGGGCGAGAGGCGCCTGGGCCTTCGCGGTACCACCCGACTTCGCCGCGCGTCGCGCGGCCTCATCTCGAGCACGGGACCGGTGGCGTGTCCGCTCGGCCGGCGGGAGTCGACCGAGGGGGTCCGATGCTCACGAAGCCTGCGATAACGGGGGCGTCCGTCCGGCATTACTCCGCTGAAGAGCGTTTCCTCCGGATGCCTCTGGGGCCATGTTCCGCGGGCTTTCGGACGCCGGTTCTCAGCTGCCCCGGCTCTCTGGCGGACCTACCGGTCCCGCGTACTCATCCCCATCAACGGCACGTATGAGGTTGGTGCCGAAGTCTACGCGCGCGGCGGCGCGGTGTCAACGCGAGCCGCTACCACCACGTCGGAGGATCGTCCGGCCAGGTCACCCAAAGCACGCTGTCGGCGCTGCTCCGCACGGCGTCCGAAAGAGCGCCGGTGCCGCCGAGCAGACGGCACGCCTCGACACGCGCCTTCTCGCTTGCCAGGAATGCCTGCGCAGATGTGGACAGCGCGGTCGGCTTCGACAGCAGCAGCACCCCGCCTTCGGCTCCGGCGAGCGGTCCGCCTGCCAGCGCGTCCGGGAAGTTCTCCCCCGTTGCGAGGGCGACGAAGCGGGGCCTCGCCGTTCCCGTTCTGACGCCATCTTGGGCGACCGCCGCGGCGGTCGCGTACCGGTCGACGCCCCACACACGGCGCGTCGTTTCCGCAAGCGCGTCGACCTCACCGAACACCGCACCGGAGACGGCGCCCGAGCCGCCCACCACCACCGCCTCCGACGGGGAGAGCTCGCCTAGCACTGCGCGCCCGCTGCTAGGAAGCGCGTCAGATCTGGTGAGCAGCACTGGCCTGCGGCCGTTCCACGCAAGCGGCGAGACGGCGAGCGCGTCGGGGAACGTGTCGCCCCGCGCCACGTACACGACGCCGTCGAAGTCCGGACCAAGGCGCGAAACCACATGCCGGGCCACCTCAGCGGAAGTCGCGTAGCGGTCAGCGCCGCTCACGCGCGTCACCACTCTCACGCTGGGCCGGGCCGCAAGCGCCGAGACGACCGCGTCCGAGACGGCGCCCGGTCCGCCGATCACGAAGACCCGTGATGGCCCCAGCCGGTCGATCTCCTGCCGCACCATGTCAGGAAGCGCGGTTTTGCGCACGAGCAGGAGCGGCGCATCGTACGCACCGGCGAGCCCGGCAGCCGACAGCGCGTCCGGGAAGCCCTCGCCGCTCGCCACGACCACCACGTCCGAGCCTGTGCGGAAGCCGGACTGCGAGATTCGGACTGCTGTCGCGTATCTATCGGCGCCTGAGAGCCGGCGGCTCGTCACCGTCTTCCAGACGCGTTGCTCGAACAGCGGCGTCGGAGACGAGTCCATACGCAGGTATGCGACGCCTTCGTCTGCTTCCGAAGAAAACATCCACGAAAAGCGCTTCGGCTGGTCCGAGGCAGGCCACGCTGACGCCCACGCAGCCGTCGTCGTGTCCGCTGTGCTTGCCGTGCCCGGCGCGAACAGCCACGCGGAGGCGGCTGCCGGAGTCGGGCTCGTCCACAGCGAACCGGTGAGACGCTGGCCCCACCGCACCGGGACTGCGAAGACCATGCTTGCACCGAGCGTGCCGGTCGCGGCACCGCTCTGAAGCGGCGTGCCCGGGACGTCCGGGACGGCCGCCTGCCATGCCAGCGTGTACGCGGTGCCCGGCGTCACCGCGCGCACGTCGAGGTACCAGATGCCGCCGCGCCCGCTCGGGACTGTCACGGTCATCGTGATGGTCGAACCTCTCTGCGCGACGGCATCACCGGCGTGGTAGACGTCGAGCGTCGGCTCGAGGATGCCGCCGTTGTTCCACACGGGCGGGTACACGATGAGATCAACGGTCGCCGCGGGGCTCTCAGCAGTGAGCGTGCACGTCAGGCTCTGCCCCTCTGCGAGCGCAAGCGCATAGACGTCGTCGCGATCGGTGTAAGGATCCACCGCGCCCGTCGCCACGCTCGCTGTCAGGGGGCGACCAGGGACGTTCCCGTCGGAGCGGCCCGCGACGTGCCAATCCAGCTGGTACGCACCCTCGGAGTTCCAGGTCACCACCGCAAGGTAGTACCGACCCGCACCGAAGCGCCGGCTCGCCGTGTAGCAGATGCTCTCGTCCGACGTTCCCGCAGCAGCAGAGCGCGCCACCTCGTGCGCGGCGATGAACGTGACCGAGTCAGGGCTGAACAGGTAGAGATCGAAGTCAGTCCCAGGCGTCCCGGTCAGACGAGCGTGCATCTGCTCGCCAGGAGCGAGGTAGACCGAGAACAGGTCGACGGCGTCTTCAGGAGGCAGCGAGATCGGCAGCGCGTCAAGCGTCCCCGTGACCGTCCGCGAGACTATCGGGTAGCTGTCGAGCGGTACGCCCGGGACGTCGTCGTCAGCGGCGAGCGGCCGAAGCGCGGTCCTCAGGCCGGCGGCATGTACCGGCGGCACAGGCGGTAGCGCCGTGAGAACCAGCGCCGCAGCAGCCACCGCAACGATCAAGGTCCGTGTGCGTGTGCTCGTGCGCATCGCGTCCTCCCTCGATGTCGCCCCCGCGCTCCACCGCAATCATACGTCAGTATGCCCCGCAACCAACCACTTCCGCACGTCCTCGAGGATCGCGGCGTGGTCGAACGCGAGGTCTGGCACGGTATCGAGCGGGTACCACGCCGCCTCAGCGGCGTCGTCTCCTGCAACTGCCGCCGTCTCGACGCCCTCGCCTACCACGCCAGCATAGACCGCCGAGACCGTCCAGCCCCTCGGGTCGCGCCCAGGCCCGCCGTACACGCCGATCAGCGCGAGCGGACCTTCGTAGCGGATACCCGTCTCCTCCTGGAGCTCTCGGCGAGCGGCCTGCTCAGGAGGCTCGTACTCGTCCACGAAGCCGCCAGGCAGCGCCCAACGCCCCTGGAAGGGCGCACGACCGCGTTTGACGAGCAGCACCTCCCATCCTGAAGCCTCCCTCCGCAGCAGCGCTGCGTCGGCAGTGAACGCAGGTCGAGGATACGCGCCCATGGCCTCTGCCTTCCGCCACGACCGACCCATGCACGTCTTTACGGAGTATGATGCCCGAATGCGACATCGCACCGTGAGAGAGGCGCTGCGCTCGTGACAGGGAGCCACCGCATCAAGCTCATCGCCGCGTTCGCCACGCTGTACGTGGTCTGGGGCTCGACGTACCTCGCGATCCGCATCGGGCTGAGCGCGGAGATGCCGCCTGCGCTGTTCGCCGGCTTGCGGCTCACGCCTGCGGGACTGGTGCTGCTCGCGTTCGCCACGCTTCGGGGCCGCCCGATCCGCATGCGCGCTGGCGACCTGCGCACCACGGCGATCGTCGGCATCTTCCTGCTTGTCGGCGGGATGTACTCGACATTCCTTTCCGAGCGCGTGATCCCGTCCGGCCTCGCCGCGCTCATCGTCGCTCTGCTCCCCCTGTGGATCGCGCTCGTCGAGTGGGCGCTGCCCGACATGGAGCGGCCGTCCGCGCAAGGCGTCGTGGGCCTGCTGCTCGGGCTCGTCGGCCTCGCCGTGCTCGTCGCGCCCCGCATGACCGGCGTCCACGGGACCGCGCAGGAACTCGGCGGTATCGCCATCCAAATCGTCGGGACCTGGCTTTGGACGGCCGGCTCGGTGTACTCCAAACGCCGACCGGTGAAGGCAGATGCACTCGTGGTCACCGGGTACGAGATGCTCATCGCGGGGACGGTCCTCCTTGGAATCGGTACGGTCGCGGGAGAGTGGAGCCGCCTCTCGCTCACCACGCGCAGCGTCGCAGCGCTCGCGTACCTTACCATCGTGGGATCGTGCATGGCCTTCACCGCGTTCGTGTGGCTCCTTCGGAACGCGCCCGCATCCAAAGTGATGACGTACGCGTACGTCAATCCCGCGATCGCCGTCGGCCTCGGCCACCTTGCGGGACGAGCGGGCCTCGTGCCGCCAGAGCCGATCGACGCGTGGACGCTTGCCGGAGCCGCCGTCATCATCGCCGGCGTCGCGCTCGCGACGAGCGCTCCGACGCGGCCGCCTCGCCGAGCGTCGGACACCGAGTCCTGACCCCACAACATCTTCACATCGTGCTCACGAGCGCTGCATACCGCGCGGGCATCCTGATTCGTGCCGGCAGTTCCGGCACGACAAAGGAGGAACCATGATGCACGCATTCCCATACCGCGGAGCGCCGCTCGGCAGAGGTCTGATAGACGGTCCCATGCACGACGGGCTTTTCTTCCCGTTCGCAGGCTGGCTCGTCGGGTTTCTCGTGACTGCGGCCATCGTCGCGCTTGTCGTGTGGCTGATCGTCCGCGCGAGCCGGCACGGCGCTGGATCCGCTCACGCGGTGATGCCCGCTGGCGCCCCGCCCGCGCCCTCGCCTGCTGACGACGCGCTGCGCATCGCGCGCGAGCGCCTCGCACGCGGCGAGATCGACGTCGAGCAGTACCGCTCCATCGTCCAGGCGCTGACGACCTAGGCCTTCCCGGCACCTGGCAGGGTCTGCCACCCCCTCGGGCCCTGCCGACACCCTCCCTCGAGCGATGGCCCGGCTCCGTCCGGGTCATCGCGCGTCTCGGGCGATCTCCTCCATCGTACGGCCGCTCGCCACAGACCTCGCATCGGCCGATGCGAGATGCTCATCGCTCACGCTCAAGGCGTGCTCGTCCCGTTCCTTGATGAGCAGCCAGTTGTCCCGCGTATCGCCAGGCTTCCTGCGCATGCGCACGAGCGCGAATGCCCCTTTGAGCCGAGAGCCGTGCAGCACGAACTTGAGCGACCCTCGCTTGAGACCCTCGTCCGCATCGCCCACGGGCTTCCAGACGCCCTCGTCCCAGACCATGACGGTGCCCGCTCCGTACTCGCCTTCAGGGATCACGCCTTCGAACGAGGCGTACTCGAGCGGGTGGTCTTCGACCTGCACCGCAAGCCGCTTCTGCGCCGGGTCGAGCGACGGCCCTTTCGGGACCGCCCACGACTTGAGCACGCCTCCCCACTCGAGCCGAAGGTCGTAGTGGAGGCGCGCGGCGGCGTGCTTGTGCACCACGAACCGAAGCGGCGCACCGCCTTCGTGGACCGCCCCGCGGTCGTCCGTCGACGCTGCCTCGCCTGCCGGCTCGTGCGTACGCGTGAAGTCGCGCTTCGCCTGGTACTCCGAAAGGTCCATCATCCCACCGTCCCCGCCTCAAGCAGCATGTCCATGACGAGCCGCCCCGGGTCGACCACGAGGCCGGTCTCGGCAGCCGTCCGTTCGTTGAACGCGCGTGCGCCGCGTGCCTCGATGCCAGGGCCGTGCACGACGAACGGGACCGGCTCGCCCACGTGCGTCTTGAGCGCGATCGGCGTGGGATGATCGGGCATGCAGAGCACCCGAAGCGGCTTGCCGCACGCGCGGATCCTGCCGACGATCTCGCGGTCGATCGCCTCGATGGCGGCGATCTTGCCCGCTACGTCGCCTGCATGCCCTTCCTCGTCCGGCGACTCGACGTGGATGACGACGAGATCGTGGTCTGCGAGCGCCGCGAGCGCGCCGTCAGCTTGCGCTGCGTAGTCGGTGTCCGGGCCGTCCGTAACGCCAGCTATGTCCAGGCGGTCGATGCCGAACAGCACCGCGAGCCCGTTGAGCAGATCGACGCCGGAGGTGAGCGCCGCTCGGATTCCCCGCGCTTCCGTGAAAGGTCGCAGCCCCTGCGGCGCAGCGCCCGGCCAGAACGGCCAGATCTCCGTCGCGTGAAGCTCGCCACGCGCCATGCGGGCACGATTCGTAGCCGAGGCTGCGAGGACCTCGCGGGCTCGCTCCATCAGGTCGAGCAGCAGATCCGCGCCCGAGCCGCGCGGCTCGTGACCCTCGACCGGCTTGTCGGAGATGTCGTGCGGCGGCGTGTACCGGGCATCGAGAAGCTCCGGGTGTCCCTTCACCACGAGGATGTGCCGGTACGCGACGCCCGGACAGAAGGCGAAGGTCTCGTCGGCGAGCTCGCGCGCGAGGTCTTCCACGATCCGGCGGGACTCGTCTGTGGCGATGTGTCCGCACGAGTACGACCGCATGATGCCGTCAGCCACGTGGACGAGGTTCATCCGCAGCGCGACCTCGTCGTCTGCGAGCGAGATGCCCATGCTCGCCGCCTCGATGGCGCCGCGGCCGACGTAGTCGCGCACCGGGTCGTACCCGAGGATCGAGGTGCACGCGGCTGAAGACGAGGGCTCGGCGCCTGGCGGCACGGTCTGCGCGAGCCCGACGATGCCTTCTGCCGCCAGCGCATCCAGGTTGGGGGTCCGGGCCGCCTCGAGGGCCGTCGCTCCGTCGAGCTCTTCGAGCGGCCAGCCGGCCGCGCCGTCCAGGATCACGACGACGTGCTTCACGCGTCCTCCTCCCGCCGTTTGCGACACGGTACCACGCCCGGACGCGCGCTGCAGCAGGAGTACCGCGGGTTTTCTGGTACCATGCGCGCATGGCCATGCGATACCTCGACACCCGAGACCTCGACAGCTCCCGCCCCACGTTCACGGAGGCGGTCGTCAAGGGCATCGCTCACGGCGGCGGTCTGTACGTACCAGAGCGGATACCAGCCGTCACGCTCGAGGACGTCCTTTCGCTTGCGGACCTTCCGTACGCCGAGCGCGTCGCGCGCGTCTTCGCGTGGTTCGAGGTGGACGTCCAGCCCGCACGCTCGCTCGAGCTCGCACGCGCTGCGTACGGCGACCAGTGGGACGACGAGCGCATCGCGCCGGTCGAGGAGGTCGTCCCGGGGATGCACGTGCTCGAGCTCTGGCACGGCCCCACCTCGGCGTTCAAGGACATGGCGCTGCAGTGCATGCCGCTGTACTTCTCAGAGGCGATCGCCATGCAGCAGCAGACCGGCACGCTCGAGGACGACTTCCTCGTCCTCGTCGCCACCTCGGGCGACACCGGCAAGGCCGCTCTCGAAGGCTTCGCCGACCGCGAGCACACCCGCATCGCCGTCTTCTATCCGCACGGCGGCGTGTCCGAGATGCAACGCAAGCAGATGGTCACCCAACGCGGGTCGAACGTCGCCGTCTTCGGGGTGCGCGGCAACTTCGACGACTGCCAGGCAGCAGTGAAGGCCGCGTTCAACGACGCGGGGTTCAACCGCTGGCTCCACGAGAATGCGCACCTCGCGCTCTCGTCTGCGAACTCGATCAACTGGGGCCGGCTGCTGCCGCAGATCGTCTACTACGTGAGCGCCTACGCCGAGATGGTGCGCCAAGGCGGCGTCGTCCTTGGACGCCCGATCGACGTGTGCGTCCCGACCGGCAACTTCGGCAACATCCTGGGCGCGTACTACGCGCGCCGCATGGGTGTGCCGATCGAGCGTCTGCTGTGCGCAAGCAACGAGAACAACGTGCTCGCGGACTTCATCGCAACAGGAACGTACGACATCTCGGCCCGGACGTTCGTGACGACGCCGAGCCCGAGCATGGACATCCTGGTATCCAGCAACCTGGAGCGCCTGTTGTACCACCTCGCCGGCCCTGAGTCCGTGCGTGAGTGGATGCGCGATCTGAGCGAGCAGAAGCGGTTCCGCATCGACCGCGACACGTTCCATCAGATGAGAGCGTTCCTTGTAGGCGACTGGGTCAGCAACGACGACTCGCTCGCGACCATCAAGCGGCTCCACCAAGAGACCGGCTACCTCATCGACCCGCACACCGCCGTGGCTTGGGAAGTGGCGGAGCGGCTGCGGGGCGACAATCCCGTGCTCGTGGTGTCGACCGCGCACTGGGCCAAGTTCGGCGCCGACGTGCTCCGCGCGCTTCTGGGGCTTCGGCACGACGATGAGCTGCCACCGGAATACGCCGGCCGCACCCCGAGCGCGCTTCTCGACGCGGTGGCGTCCACGGCAGGCCCGCGCGCGCGAGTGCCTCAGGCGCTTGCGGAGATCGACGCACTGCCCGAGCGGTTCAGCACCGTGGTAAACGCCGGTCGCGAAGGCGTCGAGGCGGCCGTCCGGGCGTGGCTGACGGGCGCGTAGCGCGCTCAAGACCGCTCGACCCGTGTCGCAACACAGGCCCTCCGGCCCACGGCGCGCAGATGTCCGCTCACACCGCCTGGATGAGGTACTCGTCTGCCCGCTCGTGCTGGTACGGGAGCAGCCCGTCGGGGACCTCATCGATGCCGATGGCGATGGCCAGCGCCCACCGAGCGCATGCCGAGCAGTCGCCCATGCAGTAGTGGTCGCGATACCGCATGGCCACGTCGGCCCGCACCGAACGGCCCAGGAACACCGCGCATCGGGAGCTGAACTCGCACGTTGCCGACGCCATCGGGCACCTCCATGACCGCTTGTCGCCTTGCTCTACCGATTGTCTCGGCAAGGCAGCCATTGGTCTGAAGGCGTCTGCGACGAACGGCGATGCGGGTCATGCGTCACGCCACACCTTACAAGAGCGGCAGGTACTTCTCCGTCTCCCAGGGCGTGACCCGTGTGCGGTACTCGTGCCACTCGGTCGTCTTGTTGCGGAGGAACCACTCGAAGACCTGGTCGCCGAGCGCCCGGCGCACGAGATCGCTTGCTTCCATCTCCTTGAGCGCCTCGTACAGGTCCTCGGGTAGCTGCTCGATGCCCCTCGATGCCCGCTCACGCTCCGACATCTCATACACGTCATCGGTGACGTCCGGCGGAAGCTCGAGCCCGCGTTCGATACCATCGAGTCCAGCTGCGAGCATCACGGAGAAGGCGAGGTACGGGTTGCACGCTGGATCAGGCGAACGAAGCTCGATGCGGGTCGCCGCTTCCTTGCCAGGCTTGTACATCGGCACGCGCACGAGCGCCGAACGGTTCCTGTGGGCCCAGCAGATGTACACCGGCGCCTCATATCCTGACACGAGACGCTTGTAGCTGTTGACCCACTGGTTGGTGACGGCGCAGATCTCCCGGGCATGCGCGAGGATGCCAGCGATGTACGCCTTCGCTGAGGCCGAGAGGTGGTACTCGTCTTCTGGATCGTAGAAGGCGTTCTTGCCGTCCTTGAAGAGCGACTGGTGCACGTGCATGCCGCTGCCCGCCTCGCCGAACAGCGGTTTGGGCATGAACGTCGCGTACACGCCGTTCATCTGCGCGATCTCCTTGACGACGACGCGGTAGGTCATCACGGCGTCGGCCATCGTGAGCGCTTCCCGGTACCGCAAGTCGATCTCGTGCTGGCTTGGGCCCACCTCGTGGTGGCTGTACTCGACCTGGATGCCGAAGCGCTTGAGCGCGCGCACCGTGTCCTTGCGCAGATCGACCGCCAGGTCCCGCGTCGTCTGGTCGAAGTACGTCGCGCGATCCAGCGGAAGGGGCTCCTGTTCGCTCTTGAGGTAGTAGAACTCGAGCTCAGGACCGATGAAGAACGTGTAGCCCATCTCTGCGGCACGTGCCAGATTGCGCTTGAGCACGTACCGTGGGTCGGCCTCGTACGGAGAGCCGTCCGGCTTCACGATGTCGCAGAACATCGTAGCCACGAGCGCCCCTTTTTGCCGCCACGGCAGGATCTGCAGCGTTGACGGATCCGGCATGGCGATCATGTCGGACTCTTGGATGCGGGCGAAGCCTTGGATGGACGAGCCGTCGAAACCCATCCCCTCGGTCATCGCCGTCTCGAGCTCCTCGACATCGATGGTGAAGCTCTTCAGGAATCCGAGAACGTCGGTGAACCACAGATGGATGAATTCCACCTTCTGATCCTTGATGGCCTTGACCGCCTCATGGCGCAGTTCGTGCGGCATCATCACGCCCTTTCTCGCAAGGAAACGACTCCTTCATGCGATTCGTGGGTTCTAGCGCCCTTTCGCTGCATTACAATAGCGTACAACCAGCCGGCAGAAGAGACATGGGAGGAGCAGGGGCTAGAATGAATCTCAGGCGACCGAATGCGAACGAGGCGACCCAGACGAGCAACCGCTCGCGCGACGTCTCGCCGTCTTCAGGCATCTGCACGCGGTGCGTGGACGGGTGCCGCGGCAACTGCGAGGTCTTCAAGGCGACGTTCAGAGGCCGCGAAGTCATCTATCCGGGTCCGTTCGGCGAGATCACCGCGGGCGGCGACAAGGACTACCCGGTCGACTACTCGCACCTGAACGTCCAGGGCTACGCGCTGGGAGCCAAGGGCCTGCCTGAGGGTGTCGAAGGCAACCCGGACAACACGCTGTTCACGATGGTCGACACGGAGACCGAGTTCGGGTACCAGAACAAGGTCCGCATGAAGCTCCCGATCTTCACAGGAGCTCTCGGCTCCACCGAGATCGCGCGCAAGAACTGGGAGCACTTCGCGGTGGGCGCTGCCATCTCCGGCATCTCGATCGTCTGCGGCGAGAATGTCTGCGGCATCGACCCGGCCCTCGAGCTCAACGACAAGGGCAAGGTCGTCAAGGCGCCCGACATGGAGCGCCGTGTCGAGCTGTACAGGCGCTACCACGAGGGCTACGGCGACATCCTGGTACAGCTCAACGTCGAGGACACCCGCCTGGGTGTGGCCGAGTACGTGATCGAGAAGCTGGGAGTCGAGACCATCGAGCTCAAGTGGGGCCAGGGCGCGAAGTGCATCGGCGGCGAGATCAAGGTCGACTCGCTGGACCGTGCGCTCGAGCTGCAGCGGCGCGGCTACCTCGTCACGCCCGACCCGAGCGACCCGGCTGTGCAGGCCGCGTACCGCGCCACCGCCATCAAGCACTTCGAGCGGCACAGCCGCCTCGGGTTCATCGATGAAGAGTCGTTCTACGCGGAAGTCGAGCGGCTGCGCGCGCTCGGAGCCAAACGCGTCACGCTCAAGACCGGCGCGTACCCGATGCGCGAGCTTGCCATGGCAATCAAGTGGGCCAGCAACGCCAAGATCGACCTGCTCACCATCGATGGCGCCCCCGGTGGTACCGGCATGAGCCCGTGGCGCATGATGGAGGAGTGGGGCGTTCCGACGTTCTACCTGCAGTGCATGACCAACCAGCTCGTCGAGCGGCTGCGCGCGAAGGGCGCCTACGTGCCCGACATCGCGATCGCAGGCGGCTTTTCCACCGAAGACCACGTCTTCAAGGTCCTGGCCCTCGGCGCTCCGCACACCAAGGCCGTGTGCATGGGTCGCGCGCTCATGATCCCGGGCTTCGTCGGGAAGAACATCGGCAAGTGGCTTGAAGAGAAGGACCTGCCGCGAACCGTCTCCGAGTTCGGCTCGACGAAAGAGGAGATCTTCGTCTCGTACGAGGTCCTCAAGGCGAAGTACGGCAACGAGGTCGAGAATCTGCCGCTCGGCGCCATCGGCATCTACACCTTCGCCGACAAGATCAAAGTCGGCCTCCAGCAGCTCATGAGCGGATCGCGCAACATGCGGCTCTCGACTATCTCGCAGGCCGACCTCATGGCGCTCACGCGCGAAGCGGCCGAGATCTCAGGTATCCCGTACGTCATGGACGCATACCGCCAAGAGGCCTTCGACATCATCGACGCCTGATCGCTCGCGTGGCACGGCTTCGCGCCGTACAATAGCGACGAACCCGCCGCCCCTGCTCCGCGCAGGGGCGGCGCGCCTTGGCAAGGAGGATGCGTGCGCGAGACCTGCGGGCAAGACGAAGCGGCTGCACCCGGAATCGGCGGCTCGACGGCGACCGAACAGGCGCTCGACACCCTCACTGCGGAGGCAGACGCGTGCGGCCCTCCTGCTGGGCTGCTGTCGCGCTTCCGGACATTCGAGTCGTTCGCGCACCGTGATTTCGCGCTCGCGTTCTCCGGTGCACTGCTGTCCAACGTCGGCTCCTGGATGCAGATCGTCGCGCTCGGCTGGATCGTGTACGACCTCACCGCCTCCTCGCAGGCGCTCGGCTTCGTGAATGCGCTTTCCGGCCTTCCCGTCACCTTCTTGGCTGTCGTCGCTGGCGCGCTTGCCGACAGGCTGGACCGCCGGAAGCTGCTCATCTTCGCCCAGGCCGCTCTCATGGCGCAGGCAATCGCGTTCGGTGTGCTCTACCAGACGGGACGCATCTCGATGGCGTGGATCTACGCCCTTGTGCTCGTCGGCGGCGTCTTCCAGGCGCTCACCTCGCCTGCGTGGCAAGCGATGACGCCGGATCTGGTGCCGCCGCGGTCTCTGATGAACGCGGTCGCCCTCAACTCGGCGCAGTTCAACGCTGCGCGGTTCTTGGGGCCGGTCGCAGGCGGCGCCGTCTTCGCCCTGCTCGGCGTCGCTGCCGTGTTCTATGTCAACGCCGCAAGCTTCCTGTTCGTCATCGCCGCTTTGGCGATGATACGCCTCCGCGGTCAGCAGCATCGCCGCGCGCACTCTGACACGGCGCGCGACGTCCTTCTGGGAGGCATCCGATACGCTCGCGAGCATCCGCGCATCGCGTGGCTTCTGCTGAGCGCCGCAGTCCTCACCACCTTCGGCATGCCGTTCGCTGCGCTGCTGCCTGCGCTCGCGAAGAGCGTCTTGCACCTGAAAGAGACCGGGTATTCGCTGCTCCTGGCCGCAAACGGGGCGGGCGCGCTGACGAGCGCTCTGGTTGTGGCGACGCTGTCGCGCAGGATCCGCCGCGAGCGCATCATCCGCGTCGGGTATGCGGTGATGGGCGCCGCCCTCGTCATTCTGGCGATGTCCCGCAACCCGTACCTCTCCGCAATCGTGCTGTTCGCTCTCGGGGCGGCGTTCCTCGCCATCGTCTCGAGCATCAACACCTCGTTGCAGCTCAGCACCGACCCCCAGGTCCGTGGCCGCGTGATGGCGCTGTTCGTGATGGCGTTCATGGGCATGATGCCGCTCGGCTCAGCGCTGTTCGGTTGGGTCGCGCAACGCATCGGGTTGCAGGTCGCGATCGCTATCGGTGGCGCGGCGACGCTTGCATACGGCGGTTTCTTGCTCGCCCGACCCTCGCTTATCTGCGAGGGCGACGACCCCTGCTAGCCGGCCGAGACATCCGACACGATGGCCTCGATGTCGTTGAAGTCCTCCGGGCGAAGAGAGAACCCCCACACGCCGTCAACCGCATCGAGCTGCTCGGGTCTGCGAGCGCCCCAGAGCACGAGCGACATGCCTGGCTGATCGAGGAGCCAGCGCACGGCGAGGTGGATGACGCGGCGGCCGTATCGCTCCTGCGCCAGACGATCCAGCCGCTCGACCGCGGCGAGGTGGCGCTGGTAGAGCTCCCCGTGGTACATGGGCGCCCGACGCGCGGCGTCCGTCGGCTCGCGTTCGGGCCGCATCGAGCCCGTCAGCAGTCCCCGGGCAAGCGGGCTGTACGCCATCGTGAGAAGCCCGCGGTCGCGCGCGTGCTCGAGCACCGGCCGGTTCGCGGTCTCGAAGATGTTGTAGCGGAACTGCGTGGCGTCGAGCCGCCCGCCCTGCACGAAGCGCTCCATCTGCTCGCCCGAGTAGTTGCACACGCCGACCGCCCGCACGAGCCCCTCGTCGAGAAGCTGCTGGAGCGCGGCGGCGGTCTCCTCGAACGGCGTGCGCTCGTCCGGCCAGTGAACCTGGTAGAGATCGATCCGGTCCGTCTTCAGTCGCTCAAGCGACGATTCGACCTCTCGGCGGATGCTTGCAGGCGACGAGTCCCGCCACGGCTCCTGTCGCTCGTCCCAGACAAGGCCGCACTTCGTCGCGATCGTGACGCGATCGCGAACGCCGAGGGCCTCGATCTCTTCGCCTACCATGCGCTCCGAAAGCCCGAACCCGTAGACCGGAGCCGTATCGATGACGTCGATCCCCATCTCGAGCGCGCGCTCGATCGTCGCACGAGCAGCACGCTCGTCCGCGCCACCCCACATCCAGCCACCCATCGACCAGGTGCCCAGCGCTACGCGGCAAACCCGGCGCGAGCTCCACGGAAGCGTCGTCCTCTCCACGCCCCCTCCTTGCAGTCCGGCATCAGGACACACCCGATATGAATCTTCTTCCCAATCGCTTGCATAGTGGCACGGATATTGCTATAGTACGTGACGAGCAGGGCGACCCGCATCTTCCCTCCCCCCTCGGACGCGGGGAACGCCGCTCACCTGAACGAGGCCCGTCCCCCCCAACGGGCCTCGTCCTCTTTTTCTGGAGGGTTTCCGAACGGCTGAAGCCCACGATCTAGCCGAAACGACCGGTGATGTACGCCTCGGTCCGCGGGTCGTCAGGATTCGTGAACATCTTGCGTGTCTCTCCGACTTCGATGAGGTGCGCCGGCTCATCGAGTCGCTCACGCAGCATGAAGGCCGTCTGGTCGGAGATCCTCGCTGCCTGCTGCATGTTGTGCGTGACGATCACAATCGTCACTGTCTGCTTGAGCTCGTCGATCGTGTCCTCGATCTGCTGCGTCGAGATCGGGTCGAGCGCGGACGCGGGCTCGTCCATGAGAAGCACCTCGGGCCTTGTCGCGAGCGCACGCGCGATGCACAGCCGCTGCTGCTGACCCCCTGAGAGATCGAAGGCGTGCTTCTTGAGCGAGCCTTTGACCTCCTCCCAGAGCGCAGCGCGCCTGAGCGAGTCCTCGACGATCGCATCGAGGTCCTCGCGCTTGCGGATCCCCTGCGTACGCGGCCCGTACGCAACGTTGTCGTAGATGCTCATCGGGAACGGGTTCGGTCGCTGGAACACCTGCCCGACACGCATGCGCAGCTCCACTGGGTCGACGCTGCGCGCCATGATATCCAGCCCATCAAGCGCGATAGTGCCGCTTACGCGAACGTTGCCAAGTTCATCATTCATCCGGTTCAAACACCGGAGCAAGGTCGACTTGCCGCAGCCGGAAGGACCGATGAGGGCTGTGACGGACTGAGAGGGAATGCTCATCGTGACGTCTTCGATGACGATTTCCGAGCCGTACGCGACCGAGACCGAGGCGAGATCGAAGGCCCCCTTGCCTCGTGGGACTGCCTCGCTCAAGACGCCATGCGCCTCGCTCGCTGCACTGTCCGCGGCGGTGACCGCCGTCATCACCGCAGAACGTACGTCGGTCACCACGAGATCCTCCTCCTTCTCGCCGAACGCCAGATGGCCGCCAGCGCGCTCACGGCGCTCACGCTCAGCACCAGCACGAGCGCCGTGCCCCAGACCAGGTCCCGGTTCCAATTCGGAACTGATGTGACCTGCGTATATATGTGGTACGGAAGAGCCATGAACTGAGAACCCGGCCCGTCCGGCAACCTCCGCATCTGGAAGACCGCCCCAGTGAACAGGATCGGCGCCGTCTCGCCTGCAGCACGAGCCAGCCCGAGCACGACGCCGGTGACGATGCCGGGGGCTGCAGCAGGCAGCGCGACCGTGAGCACCGTCCGGATCTTGCTGGCGCCGAGCGCCAGGGCCGCGTGCCGAAGGTCCATGGGCACCTGCCGCAGGGCCTCCTCGGTCGCGGTGATGACCACAGGCAGCGTCATACATGTCAGCGTGAGCGAGGCCGCGATGACAGAGCGGCCGAAACCCGCCGCGAGCACGAACGCCGCCAGTCCGAACAGACCGTAGACGATAGACGGCACGCCTGCCATGTTCGCGACCGCAAGGCGGATCATGCGCGTGCTCGTCTTCTTCGGTGCGTACTCAGCAAGGTACACGCCCCCGAGCACACCCAACGGAACGGCGAACGCGGCGGTGCCGAGCACCACGTACAACGTACCGATGAGCGCAGGGTAGATGCCTCCTTCGCGTCCCCGGTTCTTCGGCGCCTCGGTGAGGAACTCCCAGCTCAGACCAGGCAGGCCCCTCCATACGATGTACAGCACGAGGAACAGTGCGGCACCCACCACGAGCGCCGCCGCGGCGCCGAGGATCACCCGGACGACCGCTTCTGCGATGCGGGCGCGCTTGCTTCGCGTGAGCATCATGCGCCCCACCGCTTCCGCTGCTTGTCGAGCACGATGTCGGCTCCCAGGTTGATCGAGAAGGCCACTGTGAACAGCACCAATCCCACGACGAACAGCACCGAATAGTGCGTGCCGCCCTGGACGACCTCACCCATCTCAGCGGCGATCGTACCCGTCATGGTCCTGACAGACTCGAGGACGCCCTTCGGCATCACCGCAGCGTTGCCCGTGAGCATCAGCACGGCCATGGTCTCGCCGATCGCCCTGCCGACGCCCAGCATCACCGCAGCGAAGATGCCTGAGCTCGCTGCAGGGATCGTCACCTTGTACGTCGTCTGCCATCGCGTGTTGCCGAGAGCGAGCGAGGCGTGCCGCAAAGACGACGGGACCGCGCGCAGCGCATCTTCTGATATCGAGACAATCGTAGGAAGCGCCATGATACCGAGGACGATCCCGCCAGATAGGGCCGTCAGGCCGCTGTCCAGGTCGAACGCTTGCTTGACCCCAGGCACGACCAGCGCCACGCCCACGAGCCCGTAGACCACGGACGGGATGGCGGCCATGAACTCGATGACGGCCTTCGCCATCTCTTTCAGTCGACGGCCGCCGAACTCGCTCAAGTACACCGCTGCGGCCAGTCCGATAGGAACGCTCGTGACAAGGGCAACGCCGGTGACCAGGATGGAACCAGCTATCAACGGCAAGGAGCCGAACTTGCCCGGGTTCGAGGTCGGATACCAGTCGGTGCCGGTCAAGATCCTGACAAGGCCTACTTCGCGCAGTGCTTTGACCGAGTTGAAGACCAGGAACGCTGCGATTGCAGCGAGCACGAAGAGCGCGAGCCAGCCTGACGCGGTGATGAATCCTGTGGCGAAGGTCTCGGCCGCACGGCTGATCGCCGTGCGGCCGTTCGACCGCGCCCTCGATGAACGGATAGGGTCTTTCATCTGGTTACTGCAGCGGAACGAATCCCTCGTCGGCAACGAGCGCCTGTCCCTCGGGCCCGAGGATCCAATCCAGATACGCCTTCAGAAGGTCCGTGGCCTCGCCGTTGCTGTACATGTACAGGTACCGAGAGATCGGGTAGCTGCCGTCCTTCGCGGTCTCGATCGACGCCTTGACACCGTCGATAGCGAGCACCTTCATATCATCGCTCACGTAGCCAAGACCGACGTAGCCGATGCCAGCGTCATTGGCCTTGACCTCGTCGACGATCGCCTGGCTCGACGGCAGGAGTTTCGCAGACTTGGCGTACTCCTTGTCCTTGCCGACGACTTCCTCCTTGAAGTACTCGTACGTGCCCGACGAGCTGTCGCGCGACAGGAGCACGATGGGCTTGTCTGGACCGCCGACGTCCTTCCAGTTGGTGATCTCGCCACGGAAGATCTTGCCGAGCTGGTCGATGGTCAGGCCCTCGACAGGGTTGGCGGAGTTCACGATGACGGCGATGCCATCGATGGCCACCTTGTGCTCGACCGGGTCGATGCCCTTGCTCTGGGCTTCCGCGATCTCTTCGTCTTTCATCCCACGTGACGCGTTCGCGAAGTCCACGGTGCCATTGATGAGCGCCGCGATGCCCGTACCAGAGCCGCCGCCCTGCACCGAGACCTCGACGCCGGGGTTCTCATCCATGAACTTCTCGGCCCACGCGGTGGCAAGGTTCACCATCGTGTCTGAGCCCTGGATGTTGATGGTCCCGGACAGTGCCGGCTCCTCCGGCGTGGTAGGCTCGCTGGTCGTCTCCTGCTTCTGCCCGCAGCCCGCCAGTCCTACGGATGCGGCAAGCACGAGTGCGAGACCCAATACTGCTGCCTTCTTCATCGCCACTGATCAACTCCTCCATGCAACGGGATGCCCCCGGCCTCCTAGCCGGCCTGCACTCAGGCTAGCCCGACAGCGAGGGCCGGATGGTTACACGGGTGTAAGAAGTGGCACATGAGTGTTAAATGGTTGTTGCACGAGTACCTCACTCCGGTAACTGACTGCGACAATCGGGGTGCGCCCGTGAAGGAGGCTACGACGTGTCGCTGATTCTCATCGTTGAAGATGACCCCATCATCAGAACCACCGTCGAGTACGCGCTCAAGCGCGCCGGGTTCGACGCGCTCACGGCAGAAGACGGCAATCGAGGGCTTTCGCTCGCCCTCAAGAAGCATCCCGACCTCATCGTGCTCGACCTCATGCTCCCGGGCCTGGACGGCTACCGCTTCGCCGAACAGGTCCGCAAGACCGACAACGACGTGGCGATCATCATGGTCACCGCGCTCGACCAGCCACGCGACAAGATCCGCGGCCTCGACGCCGGTGCCGACGACTACGTCACGAAGCCGTTCTCGATGGACGAGCTCCTCGCACGCATCAGGGCGAATCTCAGGAGGGTCCGTGAGCGGCAGGTGCTCGAGAACCCGCAGACCATCGAGGTCGGTGACCTCAAGATCAAGCCGAACGACCTCGTCGTGACCGTGGACGGCACGCCCGCGAAGCTCAGGCTCAAAGAGTTCCAGCTGCTCGTCGCGCTCGCGTCCAACCCGGGAGCGCTTATGTCGCGCGAACGGCTCGCGCGCGAGGTGTGGGGTTACGGGTTCGTCTCGTCTTCGCGGACCATCGACGTGCACATCCGACGCCTGCGACAAGCGATCGAGGAACCGTCGGGCTACACGTACATACACACGGTCCACGGCGTCGGCTATCGCTTCGAGCCTCGGCCCAAGCCCAGCACCGCAGAGCGGGCCTGAGATGCGGGCCGCGTTCTCGTCATACCGCGTGCAGATGCTTGCCGGGATCGCGGCCAGCATCACCATTCTCGCGGCAGTGTGGCTGTACGTGCTGTACGGACCGCTCACGGACGCGCTCGGCCACCAGCAGCAAGCGGGGCTCGAGACGGCCGCTCGGCTCGCCGCGGCGGCGCTCGGTGAAACGAGCGACCCGAACGCCCTGCAGGCCAGCACGGAGCGCTTCGGGCGCGAATCGTCCGTGCGGCTCACCGTCATCGCGCGCGACGGCACCGTCCTCGCCGACTCGCGAGCCGATCCCGCCAGCATGGAGAACCACGCGAGCCGACCGGAAGTCGCACAGGCGATGGGCGGCGGCGTCGGGGTCGCGACGCGCCGCTCCCGGACGCTTGGCGTCGACTACCTGTACGTCGCGGTCCCCGCGTCGATCGGCGGCGCGCCCGTCGTCATCCGGGCGGCCGAGTCGCTGGCGCGCGTCCGAGACTCGGCTCGCGCGGCGCACACCGCTGGAGTCCTGCTGCTTGCGCTCGCTCTTGCCACGACGCTCCTTGCGGGGTGGCGCCTCATCCGCACCTTCGCGGATCCGGTCGAACGGCTCGCGCGGGCCGCGCAGGCCATGGCGGCCGGCGACCTCTCCGCGCCTCTGGAGCCGACTCGCGGCGCGCTCGCACCGCTCGCCGATTCGCTGGCGTTCCTGCGCGACCAGCTGCGAACCAGGATCGCGCAGCTCGAGACGGAGCGGACACGACTGCAGGAAGTCATAGACGGCCTGGACGATGCGGTCCTGCTCGTGGAGTCCGACGTCGTCGTGGCGTGCAACAGCGCCGCTGCCAGGCTGTTCGGCGCCTCGTCGGGCAAGCCGCTGGCCGGAAGACCGACCGCCTCGCTCGCCGGCCCTGAGACCCTGCGTGCCGCAGTGCGCGAAGCGGTCGTGTCGGACTCTCCTGCCGACTCGGTCGTCGGCCCGACCCCGCTGCAGCAGTCGTTCCGGGTGCGATCGGTCCCCCTGCATGCCCACGACGCACGCCCCGCGCACCTCGTGATCGTCTCTGACATCACGCACAGCGCGCGGCTCGACGCGATGCGGAGAGACTTCGTCGCCAACGCGTCTCACGAGCTCAAAACGCCGGCCACCGGAATCCTGCTGCTCGCGGAGTCGGCCTCTGCTGCCGCCCGCGACGGGGACGTCGAGCAGACGCTCGCGTTCCTTCAGAGCATCCACGAGGAGGCGGAACGGCTGCGATCGCTCGTCGGCGATCTGCTCGACCTCTCACGCCTCGAAGGCACGCAGTTTGCAGCAGGCCCCACCGACGTTAGGGCGGCCGTCGATCTCGCCCTTTCCGCACACCGGCGCGCCGCAGAAGTGAAGGGCCTCGCGCTCCAGCTCGACGACTCCGCGGTGCAGGGCCACGACGTGTACGCGGCGTGTGACCCGCCCGACCTTGCGATCGCCCTCGACAACGTCCTCGCGAACGCGATCGCCTACACCGACCAAGGTTCCGTCACAGTCCTGCTTGCCCGCCGCGATGAACGCGTCATCATCGAGGTCACGGACACGGGCGTCGGGATACCCGCAGAGCACCTTCCGCGCGTCTTCGAACGCTTCTACCGAGTCGACGCGGCGCGGTCGAGGCATAGCGGCGGAACCGGCCTTGGTCTTTCGCTCGTCAAGCACGCAATGGAGCGCTGCGGCGGAACGGCGTCGATCGCCTCAGAGGTCGACCGCGGAACGACGGTCACGCTCGCCCTGCCGGAGGCGTGACGCGGCCCGCCTGGCTGTCGCGCCGGCCGAAGTCCCACGCAACGCATACCGCCGCCGAGGCGCACACGACCGCTGCCCCCAGCAGCGCTCCACCGATGACGTCGCTCGCGTAGTGCACGCCCAGGTACACGCGAGATGCAGCCATCGTCACGACCCAGACCGCTGAGGCGGTCAGAGCGATCGCCTTGACGCGCCTCGAGGTGGAAGGAGCGGCCAGCAGGAGCGCTGTGAGCGCTCCCGCCAGGCATACAGCTGCAACCACGTGGCCAGAAGGGAAGCTTGCGCTCGCGGGCACGGACACAAGGTACGCGCCATCAGGCCGCGGGCGCTCGAAGACCGTCTTGAGCACAGTGCTCGCCAAGGCGCCCGACGCGACCGTCGCGACCACGAACACCGCCCCGCGCAGTCGGCGGGACGCAGCGAGCACAAGCCCTGCCAAGAGCGTGATGGCGCTGGTTCCCGCAGTGTCGCCGATCGTCGCAAGCGCCCGCGCGAGCAGATCGAGTGCCGGGGAACGGGATTCCGCTGCGATTCCGGTCACAGCCCGGTCGAGGCCCCAGACCCCTGGCACGAGCATCACGACGACCGCAGTCGCTGCGAACAGAGCCGCGTTCGCCCCAGCAGCCGTCACGAGCGCCCGGATGCGACGGCTGCTGCTTGAGCTCGTCGCCTCCACGCTCGCTCACCGTGCCGTCGCCTCGATGAGCAGCGGTGCGAGCTGCTTCTTTCGGGACAGCATCCCGTCCGCCCATACCTGGCCATCGACGAGCTGCGCACCGAGCGCCCGTTCGAGCATGCGCGTCTTGCCGACCGCGCACAGCACGCTGCCCTCCTTGAGCACGTCTGTCACCATGAAGACGAGCAGGTCGTACGACCGGGCCTGCCGCAGCGCTTCGAGTGCTGCGCGCACGTCGCCGAAGCGCTCGATCGCCTTCGCTGCGTCGACCGTCTCGACCTGCCCGATCGCCACCACGGCATCGCCGACGCGGTACTCCTTCAGGTCGCGGGTCACCGCCCGCTCCACGTCGTCGTCTTCGGCGCGTGAGCGCGCATCGAACATCTCTAGACCGAACTCCACCGGCGTCACGCCGATGCGTGCAGCAAGCTCTTCTGCCGCCGCGACGTCGTGCGACGTGGTCGTCGGCGACTTCAGAAGGACGGTGTCCGTAAGGATGGCGGCGAGCAGGACGCCGGCGATCGGCGCAGGCACCTCCACACCGAGCTCCCGATACCGGGCCGCGACGATCGTCGCAGTGGCTCCGACGGGCAGGTTCACGAACAGCGCCGGCTGGCTCGTCTGCACGTCACCGATGCGGTGGTGATCGATGATTTCCACGACCTGCGCTTGCTCGATCCCGGGCGCGGACTGCGCCCGTTCGTTGTGGTCCACCAGCACGACGCGGCGACGGCGGCCGCGAACGAGGTCGGTCCTCGTCACGACGCCGAGCAGCCCACCATCGTGGTCGACGACGACGGCCTCGCGGTGCGGCGAGGCGAGCATGTCCTCGGCGATCTCCTCCACGAGGTCCTCAGGACCCACCAACGGCACGGTCGAGTCGAGCACGGTGTGCACGGGCCGCGCAAGGTCCGTCAGGCGAGCGGCCGCGAACGAGTCGTGCGGCGTGACGACCACGGATGCTCCGCGCTCCCGAGCGAGCGCAAGCACCTCGGGCTCGGGGGTCTCCCCGCCGGTCACGACGAGGCACGCCACGCCTGCCTCGAGGGCCATCGGCTGCGTGCGCTTCCTGTCGCCGACGATCAGCACGTCGCCCGGCTTGAGGTAGCGGCGCATCGTGTCGGGCTCCATCGCACCGACCAGCACGTCGCCGCTCACGAACGCGTCCGGCTCGCCCGCGACGACCGTGCCGTCGAGCACCTGAGCGAGGCTCCCGAGCCGAACCGGGCTGTCCGCGAAACCTCGAACGCTCGTCTCCTGGACGTAGCGCTCCGCGAGCGTCGTGGCGCTCACGATGCCCTCCACCACGCCGTCACGCACCACCGGCAACGCCCGGACGCCGTGTTCGCGCATCAAACGGCCCGCCTCGAGCACTGTCGCGTCGCGTCCGACGGCCACGGGCTGTTCGGTCATGACGTCGCGCACCCGCGTCTTGACGTGCAAGATCTCCTCCGGCACGTCGATCCCGAACCGCTCGAAGACCCACGCGGTCTCCGGCGGCACCGCACCGAGCCGCACGGGCACGTAGACGTTGTCGGAGTCGGTCCTGTTCTTCAGGTGCGCGTACGCCACCGCGGAGCAGATCGAGTCGTTGTCTGGGTTGCGATGGCCGAATACGAGGATGGGGCCCACTCGACGCCTCCTGTCTGCCTGCTTCACCCGTCGATCTTCCGAAGAGGAGCGTACCCCAGAAGCAGCTTCTTCGTCCCGAGGCCCGCGAATTCGACGACCACGGCGTCACCTTTCACTTCACGCACCGTGCCCTTCCCGAACGTCTTGTGCTCGACGCGATCGCCAGGCGCGAGCACCAGCGTCTCGCGCTCGCGCGGGCGACGCTGCTGCCCGGCCCCGAACACGCGCCCGCCGGTATCGCCCGACTGAGCGGAAGAAGACGCCCAGCGGAGCGAGCCCCCGCGGTCGCCTCTGCCACGGCCCGGCGCAGAGGTTCCGAAGCCGGACGAGCCGACGCCTTTGGTGCTCACGTACTCCTCGGGGATCTCCGTGATGAACCGGCTCGGCGGGTTCCACTGGTCGCTGCCGTACAGCGAGCGCGTGTGCGCGTGCGTGATGTACAGGCGCTCACGGGCACGCGTGACGCCGACGTACATCAGCCGGCGCTCCTCCTCGAGCCGCTGGGGGTCGTACATCGAGTTCGCGTGAGGGAAGATGCCGTCTTCCAGCCCGACAAGGAACACCACGGGGAACTCGAGCCCCTTGGCCGTGTGGAGCGTCATGAGCGTCGCCGCATCGTCGCCTTCTGCAAGCTGGTCGAGGTCGGTGCGGAGCGCCGCCCACTCGAGGAACGCCTCGAGCGTCCGCGCCTCGGGCTCCTCGTGCACCGCGTCGTACTCCTCGACGACGCCGAGCAGCTCAGCGACGTTCTCGACCCGGCCCTTCGCCTCGTCGGTGCCTTCGGCCAGAAACCGCGAGACGATGCCCGCGGCCGCCACGATGGCCTCGACGCGCTCGCGGAGCGGGCCTTCGGCGCGCGCGGCAGCGTCGGCCGCCTCCAGCGCCTTGCGCAGCTCGCCGAGGCGATTGCGCGCCGCTCCGCCTACCCACCCGTCGTCCACCGCGCTTCGGACCGCATCGCCGATCGGTATGCCCGTTGCGAGCGCACGGGCCTCCACGGCGTCGATGGTGGTCTTCCCGACGCCAGGCCACCCGCCCATCAGCCGCTTGTACGACTGCACGTCGGAGGGGTTCACGACCGCCTTCAGCCACGCCATCACGTCGCGGATCTCGGCCCTGTCGAAGAACCGGGTGCCGCCCACCAGGCGGTATGGGACGCCGGCTCGCAAGAACACGTCTTCGATGACGCGGGACTGTGCGTTCGTCCGGTAGAAGACGGCGAAGTCGGCGTACGCCCGCGACTCGCTCGCGCGAAGCCGCTCGATCTCCTCCGCGACGAACCGCGCCTCGTCGCGCTCGTCCTGGGCGACGTAGCGGACGATGGCCTCCCCGCCGACGTTCGCCGTCCACAGCGTCTTGGGCTTGCGGCCGAGATTGTTCGCGACCACCGCGTTCGCGGCCGCGAGGATCGTCTGGGTCGAGCGGTAGTTCTGCTCGAGACGGATGACGGTCGCCTCGGGGTAGTCCTTCTCGAAATCGAGGATGTTGCGGATGTCCGCACCGCGCCAGGAGTAGATCGACTGGTCATCGTCTCCGACCACCATGAGATTGCGGTGGCCGGCGGCGAGCAGGTTGACGATCTCGTACTGCGCGTGGTTCGTGTCTTGGTACTCGTCCACGAGGATGTAGCGGAACCGCCGCTGGTAGAACGCACGGGCGTCGTCGTGCTGCGACAGCACGAGCCACGCGTTCACGAGCAGGTCGTCGAAGTCCATCGCGTTCGCGTGCATCAGGCGCGCCTGGTACGCGGCGTACGCCTTCGCGGTCACCTTCTCCGGCGGCAGGACCGCGCGTTCGGCCGCCGCGTCCGGCAAGGCGAGCTCGTTTTTCAGCGTCGAGATCCGCGAGGCCAGCATCTTCGGCGAGTAGCGCTTCGGGTCGAGATCGAGGTCGGCCGCCACGGTCGCGAGCATCCGCCGTGTGTCGTCCTCGTCGTAGATCGTGAACTGCCGCGACATCCCCAACCGATAGGCTTCCGCGCGCAGCAAGCGCACGCAGAAGGCGTGGAACGTCATAACCCACATGCCGCGCACCGCAGGACCGATGAGGCGTTCGAGCCGCTCCCGCATCTCGTTCGCGGCCTTGTTGGTGAAGGTGATCGCCAGAATCTCCGCCGGCGACACGCCGCGCTCCCGCACGAGGTACGCGACGCGATGCGTGAGCACGCGCGTCTTGCCCGAGCCGGCGCCGGCCAGCACCAGAAGCGGGCCTTCGGTGGTGGTCACAGCGTCGCGCTGGGCAGGGTTGAGTCCGTCGAGGAGGTTGCTCATAGGGCGCTCAGTGTACCCGATGCGCGAACGGGTCGCTATGGCTTCACTTGACGAACTTGATCATGCTGAAGTGCGCGCCCGGGTTCTCCTTCAGGCACTCGTCGTGCAGCACCGTGCGCTCGCCCCGCACGTAGTGCACGTTGCCGCACTTGATGCACACGGGAAGACCGCACTCGTCGCAGTACCCGAGGCGCTCCTCGCCCACCGAGCCGCAATGCGGACATATCCTGCCTGCCTGGCGCTCCGTCACGAGCCTTGATCTCCGGTCGTATCGCGAGGGGGTCGTTGCGAGCGCGCTACGCGAGTGTCCGACCGATTGCACGTGCCACAGGCTCTAGTTCGGCGTAAAGGTTCCGTAATCCTGCAAGATCGAGCGACTGCGGCCCGTCGCACAGGGCCTCGCGCGGGTTCGGGTGCACCTCCACCATGACGCCGTCAGCACCGACTGCCACGGCCGCCCGCGCGCACGCCGGCACCAGGTCCGCCTGGCCTGTCGGGTGCGACACGTCGACGATGATCGGCAGCAGCGATAGCTTCTTCACGACGGGGACCGCGCTGATGTCGAGCGTGAAGCGGGTCGCGGTCTCGAACGTGCGGATACCGCGCTCGCAGAGGATCACGTTGTCGTTGCCGAGCATCGTGATGTAGTTGCTCGCCTGCAGCCACTCCTCGATGGTCGCCGCCATGCCGCGCTTGAACACGACCGGCTTGCGCGACTCCGCCGTCACCGCGCCGATCTTCTTCAGAAGGCTGTAGTTGGCCATGTTGCGCGTGCCGACCTGCAAGATGTCGGCGTACGCATCAACGAGTTCGACATGCGCTGAGTCGACGACCTCTGTGACGACCATGAGCCCGTACGCGTCGGCGGCCTCGCGCAGGAGTTCCAGACCCTTCTCTTCGAGGCCCTGGAACGAGAACGGGGAGGTCCTGGGCTTGTACGCCCCGCCTCGCATCACGCGGACGCCGAGCTCGGCGAGCACGGACGCGACCTGAAGCATCTGCTCGCGGCTTTCCACTGAGCAGGGTCCTGCGATGATCGTCACCGCGCCATCGCGCACAACTGCGTCAGCGGCACGTGCGGCGTCTGGAGCCATCAGTCTCTCAGCTCCTTCATCACGTGCAGGATCGCCTCGTAGATCTCCCGCAGGTTCTCGGCGTAGAGCGGGCCTGCGTTGCACCGCGCGAGGTTCGCGAAGATCTCCTCCTCGCGCTTCGGATCGTAGAGACCCCAATGCACCTGCGGCTTGAGGTGCCTGATCTCGAGCGCCAGGCGCGCCCGCTCGTTCAGGAGCTGCACGATCCTGCAATCGATCTCGTCGATGCGCTGCCTGAGCTCGGCGATCCTCGCCTGCGCCTCTGCGGAGAGGTCATCTGACATGCTGCGCTCCTTCGGGTCGGCCGCCTCACGGGCCAGCACGGCGTGCGAGTATTGTACCCGGGGAGCACGTCGGGAAACAGGTGGACGAGCTCCGGAGCCGCACTCAGGGCCTTCGGCTCCGTCAGCGACTCATACGCCGAATACCTCAGCGGCGGTGATCGGGACGGCCCCATTCGGGACGTTGTCGAGCCGTTCCCGAGCGCACACTGCGTAGACCGGCGACTCAGCGACGCTCGGCAACGCCTTTGACCTCTCGCGAAGCTCCCACACCAGAGCCGAGGCATCAACCTTCTTGCGCCACTTGGCCTCGCCGAGCAGGACGGCCGTTCCAGGCCGTCCCGAAAGCCCCACCGCGTCGATCTCCACGGAGCTGGCCTCGTTCCACCATGGACCGAGGGCGACGATGTCACGCGGAAGCTCGCCGTTTGCGATCATCCGGACGAGATGTCAGCGGAAGGCCTCCTCCCACGGTGCGCCCATCGCGTCGTCCAGGCTCGACTCGAGGAGCGCAGCAACCGGGGCCCCGAGCCCCCGCTCGATCTGCGAGCGGTATCTCTCAACGTACTTCAGCCAGAACGCCAGGTAGTTGTCGGCGATCCGATACCGCTTCCTCCGGGTGCGCGCAGGATTCTCGGTCACTGGCACTACCTGTTCGACGAGCCGTAGCTGCACGAGCCGAGCCAACAGCCGTGACGGCTCGGTTCCGACGGCATCGGCGATCTCTTGATGACGCGTACGCCCCGCTGCGATCGCCTTCAGCGCGATGCCGGCAAGGCCGCTCGCATCCCCTTCTGTTGCAAGCAGCAGCTGCCCTTCTGTCAGCAGAGGTGCTCCCGGGGTGCAGAACAAGCGCTCGATGTTGTCGCGGACAGAAGCAGACTGGTCCCACCATGAGAGATACATCGGCACCCCGCCGACCCGCATAGCAGGACCTTGAGTCTCGTCATGCCGCGGGCCCTGTCGAGGAACGCCCGCAGTATTCCTTCGATGTCCGGAGCCGTCGCCTTGATCTCGGGGAATTCATCCGGCACGAGGAGCAACGGCTCAAAGCGCGCTGCGGCCGCCAGAGAATCCAGCGCGTCGTCCCAGTTCGCGAAAGGTCGTGCGACAAGACCCCGAGTCGTTTCCACGTCCAGCGCAGCGACCGCCTCAGACAGTAGCGAGCGACGTAAGTAACCTCAGATGCGAGTTACGCGGCCCGCTCGCTACTCCCACTCGATCGTGCCGGGCGGCTTGCTGGTGATGTCGTAGGCGACGCGGTTGATGCCCTCGACCTCGTTCACGATCCGGTTCGAGATGCGTGCCAGCAGATCGTGCGGCAGGCGAGCCCAGTCCGCTGTCATCGCGTCAGCAGAGGCCACCGCCCGCACGATGATCGGATGCCCGTATGTCCGCTCGTCGCCCATGACGCCGACGCTCCGGATGTCCGGAAGCACCGCGAAGTACTGCCAGACCTGCCTGTCGCGGTCCCACGCGTCGATCTCCTCGCGCACGATCGCGTCGGCCCTGCGCAAGAGATCCAGCTTCTCACGCGTGACCTCGCCGATGATGCGCACGGCCAGCCCCGGACCGGGGAACGGCTGCCGATGCACGATCTCGTCCGGCAGGCCCAGCTCGGTGCCGACAGCTCGGACTTCGTCTTTGAACAGCCACTTCAACGGCTCGATGAGCTCGAAGTGCACGCCCTCAGGGAACGGGATGAGGTTGTGGTGGCTCTTGATCTTCGCCGCCGTCTTGCTGCCGGACTCGATGACGTCCGGATACAGCGTCCCTTGCGCCAGCCACTTCACGCCCTCGAGCTTCTGCGCTTCCTCGAAGAAGACCTTCCAGAACTCCTCGCCGATGATGCGCCGCTTCTGCTCTGGGTCGGTGACGCCTTTGAGCAGCGACAGGAAGCGCTCGGAAGCGTCCACGTGCACGAGGTTGACGCGGAACGCGTCGCGGAACGTGCGGACGACCTGGTCCGCCTCGTTGTGACGAAGAAGCCCGTGGTCGACGAACACGCACGTCAGCTGGTCGCCGATCGCGCGATGCACAAGCGCTGCCACCACGCTCGAGTCCACGCCGCCAGAAAGCCCGCAGATCACGCGGTCTGAGCCGACCTGCTCACGGACGCGCTCCACCGACTCTTCGATGATGTTCACCATCGTCCACGTCGGCGGGATGCCAGCGATCTCGTACAGGAAGTTGCGGATGATGCGCTGTCCGTGCTCTGTGTGCGCGACCTCGGGATGGAACTGCGTCGCGTACAACCGACGATCCGGGTCCTCCATGGCCGCCACCGGCGTGACCGCCGTGCTCGCAGTCGCGCGGAAGCCGGGCGGCAGTTCGCCCACGCTGTCCCGGTGGCTCATCCAGCACTGCGAGACCTCGGGGACGCCCTCGAACAGCGGACTGTCCGGGGCAGTCACGCGCAGCTCCGCGAAACCGTACTCGCCGACGTCCGTGCGCGGGACCGTGCCGCCGAGCTGCGTGGCCATCTCCTGGATGCCGTAGCAGAACCCGAGCACAGGGACGCCGAGCTCGAGTACCCGCCTGTCCATGTGCGGCGCGCCTTCCGCGTACACGCTCGCCGGGCCGCCCGACAAGATGATCGCGGCAGGTTTGCGCCGCTTCACTTCCTCGGCGCTGATGTCGAACGGCACGATCTCGCTGAATACGCGCGCCTCACGAACGCGTCGCGCGATGAGCTGCGCGTACTGCGCACCGAAGTCGAAGACGAGGACGGTTGGCTGCGACACGTGATCCGTCATCCGGCCGGCCGCCTACCTGCCCATGCCGACGCCTTGCGCCTGCTGCAAGACCTTGCCCTCGGTCTGCAGCGCAGGCGCGATCATGACCTCCGCCTTCTGGAACGACTTCAGGTTCTCGTAGCCGCACGTCGCCATCGACGTCCTGAGCGCGCCGAACAGGTTGAGCGTGCCGTCGTTCTCGTGCGCCGGACCGGCGAGGATCTGCTTGAGCGTTCCTTTCCGACCCGCGTACACGCGCGCGCCGCGCGGAAGGTCCGGATGGAAGGTCGCCATGCCCCAGTGGTAGCCACGGCCGGGCGCCTCTTCGGCGGAGGCGAGCGGCGAGCCGATCATCACCGCGTCCGCGCCGCACGCGATCGCCTTCGCGACGTCGCCACCGGTGCGCATACCGCCGTCTGCGATGACGTGACAGTACTGGCCGGTCTCGTCGATGTGGCGCAGCCGTGCCGCAGCCGCATCGGCGATCGCCGTCGCTTGCGGGACGCCGATGCCGAGCACGCGCCGGGACGTGCACGCATGGCCGGGGCCGACGCCCACGAGCACGCCGACCGCTCCCGTGCGCATCAGATGCAGTGCGCCCTGGTACGAGCAGCAGCCTCCGATGATGCACGGAATGCCGACGTCGCGGACGAACGCGTTCAAGTCGAGCGGTTTGTCGTACGAGGAGACGTGCTCAGCGCTCACGACCGTGCCTTGGATGACGAGGATGTCGAGGCCGCCATCAAGAGCGTACGGAATGTAGCGCTCGACGTTCTGTGGCGTAAGCGACGCTGCCGCCAGCACGCCGCCTGCCTTGATCTGCTTGATGCGCTCCGTGATGAGCTCGGGCTTCACGGGCTCCTGGTAGATCTCCTGCATGCGCGCCGTGGCCTCTTCCTTCGCGAACGACGCGATCGCGTCGAGCTGCGGCGCAGGGTCCTCGTACCGGGTCTGGATGCCTTCGAGGTTCAGCACTGCGAGCCCGCCGAGCTTGCCCATCTCGATGGCGAACGCGGGATCCACGACGCCGTCCATCGCAGAGGCGAGCACCGGCAGCTCGAAGCTGTAGGTCTTGCCCCGGAACGAGAACTCCCAGTGGATGTCCACGTCGCGCGGGTCGCGCGTCCTGCGCGACGGCACGATGGCGATGTCGTCGAACCCGTACGCGCGGCGTGCGGTCTTGCCCCGTCCGATCTCGAGCTCCATGCTGGCGGCGCCTCCTCTATCGACACAGTTCCCTGACAACGACCCGATATGCGACAAGGACCAGACCGTGACGCCCGAGAAGCGACTGCGATCTGGTCCACGATGCCCGGCGAACGGCCGGGGTCCTCGGTTCTGTGTATTCTAGGGGTTTCGCCGGCCCGACGGAACACCTCCGGCGAAGGTCTTGACGGATTTCCTCACACGTTGAATCGGAAGTGCATCACGTCGCCGTCCTGCACGACGTAGTCCTTCCCCTCCATCCGCAGCTTGCCCGCGGCACGGACGGCGGCTTCAGAGCCGAGCTCGTCGTAGTCAGCGAACGAGATCACCTCGGCCTTGATGAATCCGCGCTCGAAGTCGGAATGGATGACCCCGGCGGCCTCCGGCGCCTTCGCTCCGTCCCTCACAGTCCAGGCACGCACCTCTTTCGGACCTGCGGTGAAGAAGCTGATGAGCCCCAGCAGACGGTACGCTTCGCGGATGAGAGCGTTCAGCCCGGGCTCCTCCAGGCCCTCCATGGCAAGGAACTCCGCGAGCTCGTCCGGCTCGAGCTCTGCCATCTCGGCCTCGATCTTCGCGCAGATAGGGATCGGCATGAGCCCATCGACCTCAGGCAGAGCTTCACCCAGCTGCGCTTCGTCCACATTCGCCACGTACAGCATCGGCTTCATCGTGAGCAGGTGCAGGTCCCGCAAGTGCTCGCGCTCGTCGTCCGTCATCGCCATCGTGCGCGCACGGTGACCCTGCGAAAGGTGCTCGTACACGCGCTTCACGGTCGCGAGCTTCGCCGCATGCGCTGCGTCGCGCTTCGCGTCCTTCTCGATGCGTGGAAGCGCTCGCTCGACCGTCCCGAGATCCGCGAGCACGAGCTCGGTACGGATGGTCTCGACGTCCGAGAGAGGGTCCACGACGCCGGCCACATGCACGACGTTCGGGTCGGAGAAGAACCGCACGACCTCGACGATCGCATCGGTCTCGCGGATGTTCGCCAGGAACTGGTTGCCGAGGCCCTCGCCCTCGCTTGCGCCGCGAACCAGGCCGGCGATGTCCCAGAACTCGACCGTCGCAGGCACGACGCGCTCGGGCCTCACGATCTCGGCAAGACGGTCGAGCCTGCGGTCCGGGACCGGCACGATACCGACGTTGGGGTCGATCGTGGCGAACGGGTAGTTCGCTGCGTCGACCTGCTTGCGCGTGAGCGCGGTGAACAGCGTCGACTTCCCGACGTTGGGAAGCCCGACGATACCGATGGAAAGCGACACGCGATCCTCCTGGGGCTGGCGGTCCTAGAGGGAGGCGTACGGATCGAGCGGGTCGAAGGCCTGCACATTCCAGTCGATGCCCAGCTCGTGCAGCTTCTCGTAGTACTCCTGCTCGGAGTACTCCCGGTTCAGGATGTGGAACCGCGCTCCGTTCAAGCCGACGCAGTACGCGCAGTCCCGACAGTCGACGCACTGGACGCACTCGATGACGCTGTCGCAGTTGTGGCAGCTTATCGCCGCACGCGAGTTGTACACGTAGTTGCAGTTGCGGCACGCCTCGACGTTGAAGCACCCGTAGTTGTTGTGCTGATCACGGTCGTGCGTGTGCTCGATCTTCAGCCGGTGCCACTCGGCCAAGAATTGACGCTTCACCGCATGGCCTCCCTTCTTCCTGCCGAATGATAGCGCACTGAGACGGCATGAGGCCCCGGGGGCGGGGCCTCATGCTTGCTCGCCGTCGAGCGGGCCAGATCATTCCGTCAGCCAAGCATCCATCTCCAGCGATGCTCCTTTTGATGCCGACTCGATCTGTTCGAGA